>JABDEI010000047.1 GCA_013287145.1 Chlamydiota bacterium | reverse complement strand
AGATTTTTTTAACAATTTTTTGTTGTTCATTTGCAGTCAGCATTTGGATATGTACGGCCTTTTCAAGAGAGCCAATAATCCAGCGTTTTATCTCATCATTGGGCACTAAATAAGCTTTATGATATTGGTCTGAGTAAATGTGTTTTTTTAAACGCTGATCTGAAGGTTTATTTTTTTCGATTTTCTTAGCTCGATAAATGATGTAGTAAGGTCCATGTGGCCCTGCAACATAACTAGGGTCTCCTCGCATAAGTGATCCATAATATTTCCCTATGACCATGCCTTCTAAGATGATGTTGAGAAAACCTAATATTCCTGCTTTACCATCCTCCACACCATGAGCCATCACATGAAGACCATTTTTAAAAATTCGCCTTAAAGATGGGTTTTCATAATAATTTGTCTGCGGCAAAGGGATTGATGCGTATTGTGCACAAACGGCAAGTGCCGGCAAGAATCCGCGCTCAAAGTAGGGCTTTTCTGTTTCAGGTGGAATATAGGATTTCTCTTCCCTCATCTTACGAACATCTGCGATGACTTTAGTCACGGAGTCTTTTTTTGTGTAATTAAGCCAAAACGTGAATAATTCTAAAGGAGTGGAATCGTGGGATACTTCACCTTCTTTTTTCTTATCCAATACATCCACTTGGATCGTTATCTGTCTTTGAAAAACTTTTGGCTGGATGACAATGAGCTGCTTAGAAGATTTTGCGAGCTTCAATTTCGATTGTGGCAGGAAATTTGATATTCGTGTTTTTAGTAGCACGACGAAGGGGATCAAGTTCTTGATCTTAATGACAAGTTGTCTGAAGCTGATTGTGGCTTTACATGTATTTGTGGGAAAAAAAATTGTATCAAACAAAAAAGGCTCTTCACTCTTAGAGAAAAAAGTTCGATAGATTCGCCCTCCAAATGAACTGGAAATTTTATTAATGAAAAGATCAGCACCAAGCAGATACGTAAAACAATCAAAAGATTTTAGGGGATCCATAATGATAAAACACTTCCGGATTTAAAACGCGACAACCTTAACTTCCTCTGAAGGAAGTTAAGGCTGCCGGATTTTAAGTTTATTGCCATTTGCTGCTAATGATAAAGAAAAAAACAGCAGCAATCGCCAACAACAAAACGAAGGCGATCCAGTACTGAACTGATGTCAAGGGCCTTTGTCTTCTGGGGCGCTGAAATCTCCGCATATCTTAAGCAGGCTGAAGCTAGCTTTTTTTAGTAGCGTGCGCGATCGGGCATTTTGGAAAATTCTTTCCATACTTCTACAGCTTCAGGATTCATATGCTGTGAAAACTTAAGTCTTCTTTCAGCAGGCTCTTTGCGTATCTCATCTAAAATATCGATATCAGCAAAGTCCCCATATTTCAATGAATCAGCGGTGGTCGCTCCGTAGTAGATGTGGTCAAGGTGCGCCCAATAAGCTGTTGCCAAGCACATGGGGCAGCATTCCGCGCTTGTATAAAGTACGCATCCTTCAAGGTGGGGTGTGCCCAATTTTTTACATGCTTCCCTAATCGCCTGCATTTCTGCGTGCCAGATGGGGTCATTTTGCTTTTTTACCTGATTATATCCTTCGGAAATGATTTTTCCGTCTTTTACGATGACAGCGCCAAAAACTCCGCCTGTTTTCTCTATTATCGATGCACGCCTGCTAAGCTCGATCGCTTTGCGCATAAATTCAGGATTAAATTCCTTTTTATATTCCTCTAGACTCTTTTTTCTGGTTTTTGTCGCAACCATATTATACCCCCTTTGATTAAAGCTTCCTTGATCTTGAATTAATCAAAGCCGGTGCATTTTGTCAAAAGAAACTTCAAAAAGCGCAATAATAGACATCTTGCATCATTAATACCCTTGCCCATGCCCAACGATTTAATGACCCAGGGATTTGAAAAATGAAGCTTTATACTAAGAAATTGAAGGGCACGGGCAAGGGCAAGGGTAAGGGTATTACAAGTTCGCCGCTTCTTGCTCTAAAAGCACTTTGATTTTTGCCATAATGCTAAATAACTCTTTGGCAATTACTGGATGGGAAAGGTTTTTATCGGGATGAAGTTTCATAGCAATTTTTTTTCCAGCTTGTTGGACGTCTTCAGTAGAATAGCGATCATTCAAATTAAAAAGAGCTTTGTAGTTGGGATTTTTTGTGGATAACTTCTCATACACGTCTTTTAAATGTGTGGGTAAATCACTAGGAGCTGGGGAGAGTTTTTCAATATCGGAATTAATTTCTTCCTTAAGCTGAGATGCAATTGATTGCTCTCCAAGAAATTGACGACAAAATTCCTCGAAAAGATCATCTTCATCTTTATCACTATCTGTTTTTATCTCAACCTCATGAATATCTATGCCGCCTTTTTTAAGAGTCTCTTCAATATCTATCCCTTCTTTTTTAAGAATTTTCTCAAGTTCTGCTTCTGTCATATTTACTTTAAAAGATGGGTCTTTATTGTCTGATTGAGTTTTTGTTTTGTTGATATCTTCCCTGTTAAAATTTGTGACTAGTGTTTTTATAGTAGATAATAATCTGAAATTAATATAGTCTTTCAATTTAATATTAGCTATTTTATCATCTCTAGCGTGCTCGTTCGCTTTTAATTTATAATTTGTAGCTTCAAAAAATGTAAAATAAGATGTTGAAAGTCCAGGGCGATTTAAGGAAGATATTAACATCGCTGTTCCACTATAGGGAACTGAAGCATTTGAATTTTCTATTTTTTTTAACAATTTACTATTGTTTATCAACCAGCTAGCTAAAGCTTTTTCATTGTGAAGGGCCTTAGTTAGAGGTACAGCTTCTGTCTCTATCGAATGTGTTGAATTTCCAAGCAATAAAAAAAACATACCATTTGAAATAGGAAATTTTAATAAATTGAGAGAAAAAATTTTGGCTACTTCGGTTAAAGTTTTTTCATCGATGATTTCTTTTTCCAAATCAAGGGACTCAGGTTCTTTAGGCACAAATTCTTTTTGTGGGGGTTCTTTTCGCTCCGATGCTATCGGTGTAGCTTTATCGCTTGCCACAGGTTTTTGGAGATTATCACCAAATTTATTGGAAGTAAGGATCGCAGGTTTTTGATTCTCGGAATTTTGATAGTTAGGGTGGCGCTTCTTCCACTTTTCCCAGCTTTTTTTATTTACGTAATAGACTTTACCATCTTCTTTAATGGAAGTTGCAATACCAAATAATTTTAAAACAATTCCGAGATATTTAGCATAATAGGCAATTCCTCCCTTTTTAGAAACGGGATCGATGTCGTTTTGAGGTGTATAATTTTTTAAATAAAGCCTACCTGTAATAAACATAAAGGAACCGAAATTTTTGTTTTTTGTGATATAAACAAGCAAGCTTGATGAAAGATCGCCTTAAATACATATAGATACTTTTTATATTAAATCAATTCATTATTTAAAAACCAGTCATATTATACCGCACGTGACTCAAAAATTGCGATAATCCAAGCCCGTGGCTTTGGCGCAAGCACAAAACTTAACATTCTGCCCGCGTGCGGTATAGTTCATTCATCTTTGACCAAGGCTTTGGCCATTCCTCGAAAGATCAAGTAGTGGAAAGGAAAGAGCACATACCAATAGATCCTCCCCAAGAGTCCATGTGGGCGAAAAGTAGCCGTCTGGTAAAGGGTATGATCGATAATCTTAAATTCAAGCCAAGCTTCACCGGGAAGCTTCATTTCAGCATACAGTAAGAGACGCCGGTTTTTGCTATCTGCAAGCAAGACACGCCAAAAGTCAAGGGCACCTCCTTCTTTTAAGCGGATCGGATGTGTTCTTCCGCGGCGAAGACCAATACCCCCGACTAATTTATCAATAAATCCTCTGACCTTCCATGCCCAATTCATGTAGATCCATCCACGATCTCCGCCAATCGACCAAATTTTTTCTTGAACCGCATCAGGGGATTGAGTGAAAGAAGCTATCTGTGTATCCAAAAATGTGCCGAAATGAGGAACTTGCATATAGGTTGAAAGGTCGGGATTAAGACTTGAATTTCCTATCGCGTCTTTCCAACTGGAAGGAACGTCATCTTCTTCAATGCAATTAAAGGAGCGGCGAACAGCCGCATTAAAATCCAAAAGCTCTTTAGGAAAGATCTTTTGGATATTGTTTTCTTTGCAAATGGCGTTGTTTTTCAGGCTTTCGACAAGTGATTGAGCTAGGGGAAAGCTTGCCGAGGTTATAAAATAAAGCCAGTACGAAGAAAGTTTTGGTGTTAATACGGGCACAGTAATAATCCAGCGCTTCAAGCTGCGGATGCGAGCAAATTCAAGAAGAAGCTCCTTATAGCTAAGAACATCAGGTCCGCCAATTTCAAATCGTTTACCTATACAATCGGGATGATCTAAGACAAGAATTAAGTAATCAAGGACGTCGCGGATCGCGATCGGCTGAGTGAGGTTGTTGGTCCATTTGGGCGCAATCATTATTGGAAGCTTCTCTACAAGGTCTCGGATGATCTCAAAAGAGGCGCTGCCGGCTCCAATGATGATTCCTGCCATGAGCGTTGTGACAGGGATTTTTCCTTGTCGCAAAATTGTTTCGACATTTTTACGCGAAGCGAGATGGTGAGAGAGTCGCTCATCATTGACAATGCCGCTAAGATAGATAATTTGACGAGCATTAGTACAAGAAAGCCGATCTCGAAAATGCATCGCAGATATAGCTTCGAGCGAAGTGAAGTTTTCAACAGAGGTACTCATTGAATGAACAAGATAATATGCAGCTTCGATTTCATCCGGTATTTTTTCTAGTGATTGAGCATTGAGCAGATCGGCTTGAATGATATGAAACTGTTTTTCATATTTCTGAGGAATTTGTATGCGTTTATCGCTGCGTACAAGAGCATAAACCTCATATCCTTTCTCTAAAAGGAGAGGCAATAGCCGAGTACCGATATAACCATTAGCGCCGGTTAGCAAGACCTTCATCGGTAATCCTTTTTTATCTCTTTAAATGCCTCTAAAGCTCGTTTGCGGGACTGATCATGACTAACTATGGGGCTAGGATAACAAAGTTTAAGGTCTGGACTGGCTTTCCAGGGCCTGTGGATAAAGGCTTTAGGGACCTTGGCAAGCTCAGGAATCCAACGCTTGATATAGACGCCATCCGGATCAAATTTTTCACTTTGCAGAATCGGATTGAAGATGCGGAAAAAAGGAGCAGCATCAAAGCCGCATCCTGCTATCCATTGCCAGCTGGCCGAATTGTTGGCAAGATCAGCATCAACTAAAGTGTCCCAAAACCAATCTGCACCCGCTTGCCATGATAAAAAGAGATCTTTAACTAAAAAAGAGGCAGCAATCATCCGAACACGGTTATGCATCCAGCCTGTTTCCCAAAGTTGTCGCATCCCAGCGTCAACTATTGGGTAACCTGTTTCTCCTTTTTGCCATTTTTTTAAGAAGCTTGGATTTTTTTCCCATCGAAACTTAGAAAACTCATGACGCCAAGGTTGTTCGGGAAGTTGAGGAAAATAATAGAGTTGATAATAAGAGAATTCACGCCAGCCAAGCTCGCTTAGGAACTTGTCGCTTTGTGGAATGTTTTTTGTCGCATGAAAGAGTTGTCTCGGGCTAATTTCACCAAAGTGAAGATGAGGAGACAATAACGAGGTTGAATCTAGAGAAGGAATATCCCTATCATAATCATAAGTTTTGAGCGATCGGTTGATAAAGTGATTAAACTTTGCATGAGCCGCCTTTTCGCCCACGTCCCAATTCTTGCGAAGACCTTCAGACCAGTCAGGATGATAGGGGAGTAACTTCCATGAATCAATAGACTCCGATTCAATCTTTTTTGTGATAAATCGATGAGGTTCAGGCAAAGGATCGTCAATCGACTCCACCTCCATGCACCTATTCCAAAATGGTGTGAAGATTTTGAAGGGCTGATTTTGTTTATTCAAAATTTCCCAAGGTTCAAACAAAAGGGATCCATTAAAACTTTGAGAGCGTGGGAGTAAGTCCTTGATTTTTTGTTCAAGCCGAATGGCATAGGGTTCGTAGCAACGATTCCAGAAGATGGCGGCAACTTGATATCTTTGGATTAAGCCTGAGATGATTTCGAGGGTTTTTCCTTTATATAAAAAAAGTTGTGAACCCTTTGCTTTAAGGTTTTGATTAAGAGATATAAGAGAATGATGAAGCCACCAACGACTGGCACCCCCCATTCTCCATTTTCCTGGATTTTCATCATCTAGAATATATAGCGGAATAATAGGCTGACCCGTTTGACAGGCATAGGTGAGAGCAGGGTTATCTTTAAGCCTCAAATCTTGACGGAACAAAACAATGATGGGGGAAGTGGTGTTTTTCGCCATGTTCTAGTCTTATCGAAAAAATAAATTACTTACCATCGCTCTTTTCATAATGTTTTCAGAACAAGTATTTACGTAAAACACATAAATAAGTATAATAAGATTGGGATTAATGTAAAGGAGCTGATGTGAAACAAGAACAAAATCAAAAGAAAAAGGTGAGACTTAGCGTGGATTGTACAGAGCAAGAGAGGATGTACATCAAGATGATTGCTACAAAGAATCATATGACCATCAGCGAGTATCTTTTATCTTTTGCGCGCAAAGAAATGCCTAAATGCGGCGGCCATCATTGCAAACGTAGTCATGAGCCAAATGAAGAGACGGCACAAGTTCTAAAGGAAACTGACAAGGGCGAGAACCTAATAGAGCATGGAACCCTTGACGAATTTTGGGATGCCCTAGGGTTCAACCAGCATGCTTAAAATCTTCGAGAAGTTATTGAGCTCCTACTGAAGCAACAGCCATTGAATGAAAAGCATTGCGATCACCCTTTAAGCGGCAATTGGATAGGCCATAGGGAATGTCACGTAAGGCCCGATATGCTCCTAATCTATAAAGCAGATAATATATTCCCATTTCTAGAGAGAGTGGGTTCGCATTCAGAACTTTTTAAATAATTTCTAGTTTCTCGAGCTCTTCTTTGGCTTTTTTGCCGATGTCTGTATCAGCAGAACTTGCTTTTTGAAAATGTTCAAAAGCTTCTTCTCTATTTCCCAATTTTAATGCAAGCTGCCCTAATGTGTAGTGAGCCTCTGCTGTAGGCAACAAGGTAAGGCTTTGCTCTAAATCGTTCTTGGCAGCTGTGCAATCGCCGATGTTATTTTCGGCTAGGCCGCGTTGCAGATAAAAGTCGAAGAAGTATCCATTGCGTTGAATGGCATCGTTCAAAGCAAGCAGTGCCGCTTGAGAGTCACCCTGGCGAAGATAAGCTTTACCTAATAATCCGTAGAATTGCGATTCCTGAGGAATCGCTTTCATGCCCGCTTTTGCTGAAACTAGAGCTGCTTCAATATCGCCTTTTTCCAAAGCTTGATATCCCTCATCTAAATGAGCATAGGCTGCTTGAGAGCTTCTAAGAGGCTGCATCATCAATTGATATTCTTCGCGGCCAATAAAGCCTCCTTCAGGAAATTCCTCGGCAGTTGCGCGATTGGCTTCAACACGCTCCTGAGAGGGTGGATGCGTTGCGAACAATCCTTCGAGCCAGGAGCTTTTTTTGTTTTCTGCCAAACGCAAAAACATCTCTTGCAAAGAAACTGCTGATTGCAAGTCATAACCTGCCTTAGCCATGTATTTCATCCCGTAATGATCCGCTTCAAATTCAGCGTTTCTGCTATATTTGAGGTGCACAAGACCGGCTCCTATGCTTGCTCCGCCTACAATAAGATCGCCATATTGATGATCACTAACGACAGCTCCTAATCCAATCAAACTTGTTTGAAGCAGAAGTCCGCGCTCTAACCCTTGCGCTCCATGCCTTGCAGCTGCATGCACAATTTCATGCGAAAGCACAGCAGCAAGTTCAGCTTCGCTTGCAAGCTCGGTAAGAAGACCTCTATTTACAGCAATTTTGCCGCCGGGAAGCGTCCAAGCATTTGGCGTAGAGTTATTCAACACCACAAATTCATAAGGAAGATCGGGACGATCGCTAACGGCGGCTAATTTCATGCCGATTCTCTTCACATAATCTGTAATTTCTGGCTGAACGAGGTAGGGGCCACCTTCCATTTGCTGCATCGATACAAATGTCGAGGAGCCCAAATGAATTTCCATCGAAGAGGGGACTAAAGCAATTTCTTGTTTTCCCGTTACAGGATTGCGCATGCACGCTGTGAGCAGTATGCAGCTTGTGATAATACTTAAAAAATGTTTCATGGTAGAGTTTTACTGTTATCGATGCCGCACTTCAATGACGCATTTTTTTTCTGAGATCTCGTCAATTAAGCAAGAAAGGACTTCTTGATTTTCCTTATCAAGGTTAGCGTCCCATTCATCTAAAAGAAGGACGTCTACGTCGACTTTGTCAAGGATCTCGATTAGACGCTTTCTTAACGATTCCCCCGTCGAGTATTTATTCGTTTCAGAAGTAAAACTAAGATGATTATGCGTAGGCAGGAAAAAAGCCCTTCCGGATAAAGCATTTTTTACTAAGAGAAGCGCAGTGGATTTGCCGCATCCATTTTCACCGCGCATTGTCAAGCGGCCTGAACGGGAAGTGTGTTGAAGGAGGTCGATGTGCGATTGAACCGGAGTAAAAGCGGCGGAAATGCGATCGATTGGCGCGGCGGTCTTTGATGGTGTGACGACAATTTTTGGCCACTTAATTTTCTTTTCCAAGGCAACGTAGGAATCTTTCGAACTTTGGATGGAGTTGTAAATGGCGATAAGCTTGCTGCGGTGCATGGTCCAGCGGAAGGCAAGGCTAAGAGTTTGATAGGTGTAGGAAAGAATCATAAACAATAAAGGTAAAATTACGACAAAAGAAGCTAGGCGTGCCGGGTCGGAGGCGTGTGCTAAGACAGCATAAACCACTACAACGAGTGTTGGAATGGAGGTCATCAATGCGACAACGATCGCTAAAATCTGATCAAAGCGTTCAAGGTCTACATTGCGCTGAAGGCAGCGCTTTAGCCTTTGTGTGGTTTTTTCATCCCACAGCCTAAAGTTGTACTCATTCCCTAAAAGCACGTTGTCCCATGCAGCAAGAAGAGATTGACAAAGGTCTATTCGCGCTGTCAAAGCCTTTTGGGTAAGCTGGCGCTGGGTGCGTCTCTTTAATTTCATCACAATGGCGACGCAGCTGACGCTGATCCCATAAGCGACGGCAAAAAGAGGTTCCACGACGATTGTCAAGGCTAAAATATTGAAGAAAACGCTCAGCACATAGGTGAAAAGGTCCCATATGTAGTCAATGAATGTATGGATCGTCGTTGGACCTTCAGAGGTTAAAATGGATAACTTCTGCTCTTTGATTCCTTTATTGCTCCATTCGCTGATGTTGTTTCTATTAAAGCCAACAAACGCGTTGATAAAAGAACGCTGCGCTTCTTGCTTCCAGGTGATCTTTAAAATATAGGCGACGCATAATGGAATATAAGGAAGAGCAAGCGAGCCCAGGTAAAGCATAAGATAGGGAAAAAAGTTGCCATGCTGGGTAATTGTCGCCATCAATTTAACCAGCCAAAAAGTTGATGATGCTTCAAGCATCTGCTGAAAGGTTAAAATACTGAGACATCCAATCGCCCATTTGTTTGTGAGCAATCCTAAAATTTGCTTTTGGACTTTAGGATGTATATTTTTTGACATGATTAACTTTTTGCCTTATGGCTGTGGATTTTAAAAAAAACAATAACTCACACATCTTTGACTGAAGATGTTATCAATATTGCTTTAAACTTTGCAATAAAAAGCCCAAGAAAATGAAAAATAGTTGTAAGCGATGAGTTTTTTTACTAAAGTGCTAGTGTTAAGGAACATGAGTTTCAAAAATATTTAAAACATGAAATAATCAATTGTTGATAAGGATTAAAAATGAGTATTGGTGAGCGTAGTCGTTCTTCTTGTGATAGTTTGAGTTGTGATAGGGCTTGCCGGAAAAATCGGAGTGCGGCGACTTTGTCGTACGCACTCAAATGATAAAAATCTTTTCTTCTTATTTGGCTTTGGTCGCGATAAAGATAACGATGACAATCAGGCTTAATAGGACCATTAAGCCGGCCGGCATAAATTTGTAGCTCTGGATATAGCGATAGCTAAAGAAAAGAGCTAATAATATCGTTAAAGCGATGCCCACAAAAGCACCAAGGATGCTTTGTTTGAACATAGCAATCGAGCTTGCAATTAAAATGATAGCTGAGACGACTCCAACAACTAAAGAGGGAAGGCTATGCGCTTTAGCGTAACCAATCATTCCTCCAATAAAAACAAAAAAACCATAGACTAAAAGGGCATAAGCGCTAAGATTCATGATGTTACTCCATTGATGGCATATGTTGTAACAAATAGATTTAATTTATGCCAATAAGAATAGACGTCTTGCATAATTCATTTCCTTTTGCTATTCATGGTAAATTCTCCTTGAAATTTGTTTGAATTAATCCGATGTCGCTTTTTCCTGCAATTCTTTTTACAATAAGATTAAGATCTGTTAACGTGCGTAACTTATAACTCGCTAATAAGCAATATTATGGAAAGAAATCAGCCTATTTTTGTCCCTCCGGAAGGTCCTCCCCTGGGAATTACGCCAAGTCCTGAAATCTATGCGCATATGGGGGATGAAAATATTTTTAAGATGCTAGCGGATTTCTATGCGGAGTTAGAAAAAACAAACTTGCGTCCTATGTTTCCAGAAGATATGCAAGAAGCCTCCAAAAAAACCGCTGCTTTTTTTGTGTTTCTTCTAGGGGGACCGCCTCTTTATCAACAGAAATTTGGAGCGCCGATGATGCGCAAACGCCATCTACCTTTTACGATCACTGAAGAAGCTAGACAAACATGGCTTGGTTGTTTCAGATTAGTTCTTAAGGATGCTGATATAAAATATAGTTTTCCAAAACAGCACCTAGAAGGTTTTTTGAATTTTTTAGATAAATTCTCTCGTTGGATGGTCAATGCGGCTTAGAATTTTCAATAACGCTTTCAAATTATTTTTTAAGGCCTTGATTGGCAATTTCAGGGCGAGCCAAATATTCTTTTAGCATCTGGCTGTTATATATATGCAGAGTTTTCCAATCTTTTATTGTTTTAATTCCAAGTTTATCTAAAAACTTTTTGCTGTGATTATAGAGAATAGAGGGGTTGTTGTGATCTGGACTTTTTTTGAAATCATCAATTTGGTCTTTAGTATAACCCGGCAATAAATTGACGTTAAAGTAATCATCGATGGTAGCTATACGCCAGAATGCTAAGATTTCAACAGCCTCATCTTTGTCATCAAGTCTTTTATCCTCATCTTCTAATTCTCTATGAAACACAATGCGATGAATGATGTCATAAACACATCCCTTAGCCGAAGGTAAATGGGGACCTTCAGGTTCTAGTCTTGAGATATGGGTTAAATAAACGTCATCGAGTTCTCCAATAACAAATTTACTTTCGGCATTAAGCAAAACTGAATACAAAAGTTCTCTTAATGCTTTCAATGAACGTGAGCTAAATAGGATTTTTTGCTTTAAAGTTTCGATCTCTTTGATGTCAGAGAAAGAAATTTTTTGTACATAATCGCTTCGACGCAATCGTTCGGTTAACTTATCTATCTCAGGTCCCCATGAATTACACCGATTGATGAAGGGTTGGCAGCTAAAATTATTGTTAAACCAAATTTTAGCATCTTTTGATTCTTCGCTTAAGATGCCGTTCAATTGGGTGAGATATTTATTCGTCGTTGAGGCTAATATTTTTTCAAGATGAACATAAGGCATTGATGCAATGAAGTAGGGGAGTTTCCATCGATTATTTTGGTTAGTAAAACAAAACTCATAAAGATAATGCGTTTGCTCAAAGGATAGAGTTTGTGTAACGATTTGCACTTCTTCTTTTAAGGCGAGCGATTCAAATTCATCACTTAACTGAAGTTTCCAAGTTGTTGGATTTTGTTCAGAACTAAGTGGCAAAAATATTTGATTGAGTTTTTGCAATCTAGCTAGTGGTTCAAGTTTCTGTTCCCACCTTTCGATGTGCTTCAATAACTCAACAATCTGTTCATTGATATGTCCATCAGAGTGAGTTTCCATTAAACGACTGAGTCTTTTTAAAAAGATACGGTTCTCTAGCAAGCCTTTGAAGAAAGTTTCTAGTAATTCAGGGTTCGTGATTTTAACAGCTCTTATCTCATCAACCATATTTTTTTGTTCTTCTAATTGCGAGGCTATCATAGCCAAAAAAGCATCAACTTGTTCCTCTAGATAATGTGATCCATGCATCTTGCATAACTTTAAATTAATGGAATGAAGTTGTTCGTTGTTTAAGCTACGCAAAGCTTTTTCTAGTTTTTCTAGTGGGACAGAGCCGATGAAAAGAGGAATTTTCCAGCTGTCTTCTGCATATTCGAAACCGAGGGTTAAAATAAACAGAATCTGCTCGTCATTAAGTACTTTAACAACATTTTTGACTTTTTCCTCATTGTCAAGTAACTCAAGGGCTTGAATTAAATCTTTTTTCCACTCCTTATCATAAGTCGAGTTCAGATAGATAAATTGTTGCGATAGTAATCGCAATTGCAATTCATTTTTCTTTGCATCAACCTTATTTTTGAGCTTTTCATCTACAAAAACAGGCGAAGGAAACATGGGATGATGAAGAAATCCTATTGGATTTTGAAAAAATGGAAAAAAATTAGAAGAAGGCTGTTCGTTCAACTTATCGGAGAGGATTGGCGTGGTATCTATCCTTAACATAAGCTCATCAAAACGATCTAGCGCTTTATCGATTTTGACATTGCTGATTTTCCCGCAACGAAGCTTCGCGCGAATAATCGATGACTTCGCGGCATTGCTACTTTGATCGTATAAAATGCCGTGAGCTAAATCTTTTAATCGTTGCAATCCCTGCGGTGTATAGCGATTTTCTTCAAGCTTTTGGTCTAAAATGTCGTTCCATTTTTTTATTTTTTTAACCAACCCTTTTTGTTCAAATTCTGAGAGCTGGACTTTCTCTTCACCTGAGCTTTGCGCTCCAATCAAAGATTTAAGATTGGAATGATCTGTGAATGATAAAAGCTCGGGCAAGAAAGCTGAATTAGGATTTAAACCATTGATTATTCCTGACATAAAACCTTCCAGCTAGAAAATTGACACATTACTATCGCTACATTCCAACAAAGCACCTTTGCCTTTTAAAAAAAATAGTTTTTTTACCTGGTAAAGAAGCGAACACCTTGTTACAAAGAAAATAACATAGCAATAAATGAAGGAGCTCGTATGAATATCATCACAGGAATAGGCCTACTTCTTTCAGGTATGAGCATGATTTGCCTGGGAATCCCATTGAATGCAGCCGATACTTCAGCAACAAAAAAAGCCGAACCAAAGGCTGACCAAACAGAAGTCACTCCAGACATGACGACGAGTGCTGCCACAGCGAATCATTGGCTGACTCTTTTGGACAAAGAATCTTACGATCAAAGCTGGAAGGATGCTGCTAAGATTTTCCAGCAAACGATGCCGGAAAAAGAGTGGAAGTCCTACCTAGAAGGCGTTCGTAAGCCTCTAGGATCTGTTTCTACAAGACAAATGATCGATCAGCGCCCAGCAAAGGATCCTAATGGATTGCCCGCCGGTGATTATATGGTGATCTTTTACAATACATCTTTTGCAAAGAAGCCATCAGCCTATGAATTAGTGACGATGATGAAAGAGTCTGATGGCCAGTGGCGCATCTTGACCTATCAAGTGCAATAAAATTCACAATAAGTGTCAATGAGTGTGCTTTAAGCGCACCTCATTGACTCAATACAGAAGTGTTTATTAATAAATGATTTGAAATCCAAAAATTTATGCCGTTCTTACAGAACTCTTCTTTATTTATCATTATTCCCAGGCCTTTCGCTTTCGCTTCGGCCTGGGCTATGGTATTATGGCCCTTCAGGCCAACTAAAATGACTTTGATTGGCCTGAAAAGCCTTCATATCATAGCCCAGGCCGAAGCGAAAGCGAGAGGCCTGGGTTATCTTCAAAGAAGATTATTGAGTTCTGTAAGAACGGTATAATTTTCATTACAGCTATGAGAGCGAGCAGGAAGGTCTTAGTCATATTATGAGCAGATCATAGATGGATAAACAATTGATAATAGGTATGTTATTGCGTATGAAGTGCGATATGGAATGAACTTGTCCTTACACAATAAGCCTCCCTATAGTATCATCAGCAGATGTTTAATCTTTGAAAAGTAATATGCTGGCTTCATCCACTATTCAGACACTGCTCAACAAGAGAAGTTGCAACAACAATGGCAAATAGTCCTAGCCAGAATTAATCAGATGAAATAACACCAATGCCTAATATTTCAATATGTAAGGTAAGGTGTCTTTGAATTTCTAAGTGCTTGCGTAACTTGAAATTTGAGTTTATCTAATTGTTAATCAATTAGATAAACTCTTTTTTTGTTTTCAATGAAGGATGCACTGTTTCGATTTTTCACTTTCAACGCAAAGAATTCATAAAGCAAAGTTAGATTGGATTTGAAATGGAATGCCGGTGTTGATAAACTTTATCACTTTTTAAGTAGTCCGAAAACGTCTTTGCAAAATGGTGGCTGTTATGGCAAATGATTCATCGCCTGATCTGTTATCTCTCCTTGTTCAAGAACTGCAATTGCCTAAATCCAGCGTCGCAGCTGTCGTCAAGTTGCTTCAAGAAGGCAACACCATCCCTTTTATTGCTCGTTATAGAAAGGAAACTACCGGCAATCTCGATGAGGTTCAAATTAGAACGATCCAAGAGCGCTTGGCTTATCTGACTGAACTAGAAGAGCGGCGCGCCTCCATTCTTGAATCGATAGCATCACAGGGAAAATTAACCGATAGCTTGAAAGCGCAAATTTGCGCATGTTCGACGAAAAACGCTTTAGAAGATCTCTATCTGCCTTTTAAGCCCAAAAGACGCACTCGCGCAGCTATTGCTCGTGAAAAAGGCCTGGAACCCTTAGCTAAACGCATGATCGAGCAGCCCCTTTCAGGAAGCCCCTTCATTGAAGCTGAAGCCTTTGTCAATACAGAAATGGGCGTTGAAGATGCTCAGATGGCTTTAGCAGGCGCGCGCGATATCGTCGCTGAATGGGTCGCTGAAGATGCCACTATCCGATCTATGATGCGCGAAGTTTTTGCGACAGAGGGAATTATTGTTTCCAAGGCCATTGAGGAGATGACTTCTAATCCTACAAAGTTTGAACAATATTATGATTTCAAAGAGCCGGTAAAAAAAATCCCTTCTCATCGTTATCTTGCCATTAGAAGAGGGGAAAAAGAAGGCGTTCTCCAATTCCACATTGAAATTGAAGAAGGGCCAGTTCTTGCTGAGATGCAACATCTATTCAAGCTTAACCCCTCATCGCCCTTTGCAGAACACTTAGCCTTGGCTATCAAGGATGCCTATAAGCGTTTATTGCTGCCTACAATCGAAACTGATCTGCGCATCGATCTCAAAGTTTCTTCAGACAGTGCAGCTGTTGATGTTTTTGCAGACAACTTGCGCAATCTGCTTCTGGCGCCGCCTCTGGGGGAGAGCCGCGTCATCGGCATCGATCCCGGCATACGCACCGGCTGCAAATGCGCTGCTGTGGATGCGACCGGTAAATACCTGGAAACCATTACGATCTATCCACACCAAAGCGAACATGCGCCTCATGAACTTTTAAAGTTTATAAAAAAATATCAGCCCAATGCTATTGGCATAGGCAATGGCACCGCTGGACGAGAAACAGAGGCTTTTGTGAAAAAAATTATCGCTGAGGCAAATTTAGCAAACATCATTGTTTTGTCCGTCAATGAAGCCGGGGCAAGCGTTTATAGTGCCTCAGATATTGCCAGAGAAGAGTTTCCCGAACTCGACCTAACCATACGAGGCGCAATTTCCATTGCTAGGCGCCTGCAAGATCCTTTGGCTGAACTTGTGAAGATCGATCCCAAAGCCATTGGCGTTGGACAATATCAGCATGATGTCTATCAATCTCTTTTGCATGAAAAACTTAGCAACGTCGTCGAAAGCTGCGTCAATCACGTCGGGGTGGAAGTCAACACGGCAAGCGCGCCATTGCTGGCTTATGTTGCCGGCATTGGGCCTTCCTTGGCGCTCAAGATCGTAAAACACCGCGACCAAAATGGAGCATTTAAAAGTCGAAAACAACTTCTGGGAGTCCCCGGTTTGGGACCAAAAACCTATGAGCAAGCAGCCGGCTTTTTACGCGTTAGGGGAGGGGAGCATCCTCTCGATGCTTCAGCTGTACACCCGGAGCAGTATCATCTCGTGGAACAAATGGCCAAAGATCTGAACGTCTCTTTAAGAGAACTCATAGCGAACACACTCATCCAAAAAATTGACAAAAAACGCTACTTAAGCGACGCCGTCGGCGAGATAACCTTAGCCGATATCATGACAGAACTACAAAAGCCGGGACGCGATCCGCGAGCCGCTTTTGAAAAGCCCTGTTTTCGCGACGACGTGACAAATATTAAAGA
>JABDEI010000046.1 GCA_013287145.1 Chlamydiota bacterium | reverse complement strand
CATAAGCGAATTGCTCGAATTCCAAATCATCATGACATCATCCTGTTTATCCTGCCGCTTGCGATCCTGCATATCTTGTAAAAATTTATACAAGAGGCTGAATACAGATGATGCAGACATCCGTATTCTTTTTTTAAAATTATCAATCCAATCAAAAAACCCAATACTTACCGAAAGTAGATCAAGTTACTCCGGAAAAAAATTGCGTCTTTTTCTAGCAAAAACTTATTAAATCTCAATTTAATTTCACTTGTAGTTTAACTATACAGCTACCGTCTTTAATTGATGATTAATTAAATAAATCTGTATAATAAGTTAAGTGCTTTTTTATTAAAGCGAGGATTTATTATGAGTTACGATATTGTAAGTCAAATTAATAAACTAAAAGTATCCTTTGAAACTAACATGAAAGAATCAAATCCGATCGTAAAGCTTTGGTGCGGAAAACAAATTCACCAGCTAGATAATCTATTAAAATCCATTGAGCAAGTTAAAAAGGGGGAAAAAGCCGCTAATCACGTTGCGAAAGAGATCAAAAAATTTTGCAAAATAAAAGACTTTGGCTTGCCTAAAGAAACTAAAAAAGCGATGTCGTCGTTCCGGGCAGAATTACCCGATATCCTAAACGATATTTTCAAACTAGGCAAAGAAAACTTAGTTTGGGAAAAAACCATGATAAAGCAAAAAAATCCATCAAAAACATCAGTCGAATTACCTCGTATATCAATGGTTGAATACAGTAAGACGTTCTTTTCAGGTGTGGGACTTCAAGAATGGGAAAAATTTGTTTCTAACTTAAATCCTAAAGAATTAATAGTCTTAGAGAAGCTTCTCAACCACCAAGATAAGCCGGAGTTGATCAATTCATTCTTTGCAGAAGTTTCAAAGGATTTTAATAACTTAAAAGAAATAGTATCAGAATCTTCAAAAGCCTCGCAGATCTTAGAAAAATTAAAGTATGCTTTACCCTCTGGAATGCCTGTTACAAGAGAAGATGTCATGGAGCTATTTCCATTTGATCCGAACACATATCAAAGAATCATCAACAAAACAGGCGAAGGAGAAGAAAATCTTAAAATGGTCCAAAGTAATAATTCTGATCTAATCAAAATTCTCAGCGAAGAAAAATTAGAAGGATTTCCTAAAACAATCGAAGAACAAATTCGCGATGTTTGTGAAATTGCCTCTGTTTTAAAAAAGAAAGTGGCGCCATTGTTGTCGGACAAACAAAGAATTCTTCATATCGGATCAAAGTTTTCCGGTTTGCCGGCGACATTTGAACTACACCGCAAAAAAGACGGAAGCGTTGAGACTTTAATTAAACTCAAATTAATTGGAAAAGGCAGTTTTAAAAATGTGACATTAACTTGGGTCTTTGAAACCGGAGCTAGCAAAGCCAGAGCTAAAGCAAGGCTTGAGCATCCAAATTTTTCCGAGTTGAAGCGGCAAAAAGAAGCGGCTGAATATGAAGAAAAAATGCTAGAGCTTGTCAAGGGCGCACCCCATGTCATTCAAGTCGAGGATATTGTCTACAGTCGGGTTGGCAAAAAAAAACATCAAATCATGTACATGGATCCAGCCAAAGGCGATTTATCTAAGCTGGGGGACAAGTTGACTTCTGCACAAAAAGATAAAGTTGCCTTGGAATTTCTTGAAGGAATGGTTGAGTTAGACAAAAGAAATATTGTCCATCGCGACCTTAAGCCTGAAAATATCCTTCTGTTTTCCGATCCCAAAAATCCAAAAGAATTAGAAGCAAAGATAATCGATTTTGGCCTTGCAAAACATGCCCCTCTAGATTCGCCAGAATGGAAAAAAATGCAAAAAGAATTTGCAGGTACTATGCCATATATGTCACCTGAAATGTGGAGGAGAGCAGCGGGTTATACTCATCCCCCGATCACATCCAAAACTGATGTTTGGGCAGGCGGCTGCATTTTATGGACGCTCTTTGAAGGAAAACCGCCTCCATGGATAAAATATATGCAGAGCGACCCGCAAGGAGCTGTAAGCCTACTAAACTCAAAAAATAATCTTCCCGAACCGCAGAATAAAGAGACAAGGGAGTGGATTGCCTGGAAAATGTTGCGCCCGGATTCAGCTGATCGCTATACCTTTGAACAAGCATTTAATCATTTAAAGCAAATTGTCGCTAAGGATCAAAAAAAATCAAAAAGGTAACAGTTTAGATATCCCGACGAAGGAGGGGTACCTAAACTGTTATTCAAAAAGTTAGATATCAAATTGCGTTGGGTCAACGTCCATGTAATATGTTCTACTTGGCACAAACTTCAATTCAGGAATGCTATCTTCTGTCAATATCATCCTTGCGGCTTCAACAAAATCGACTAAATCATCGACGTTATTTCCCATTTCGTAGGCGTAAGTCAAATGATGTCGATAGAGAACATCGGCAATTTTGAATTCGATAAAAGGAACATCTTTGCCGATTTTTATCCAGAGCGGATATGCAGCTCCTTTTGAAATTTTCATATCTAAGTTGTCCGGCGGCAGCTTACGTGCAGCAACAGCTGCAAAATAGCGATTAGGATCTTCTTGGAGCTCATGGAAAGAAGCAGGAGGATGAGCCGCTTTGGTTCCATCAATTTGATAAAGATAGGCCATCCCTTCTTTTTCGGCTTTCAACCATAATTCCTCGAAGGATAAATCGCTAAAATCGCCTATGATGTGCACGGGAAGCCATTCTGCCCCGATAGCAAGACTCGACATGACATGATGATGTCCGTCAGCAAGAAGATATCCAAAAGCTGTTTTCACAACAGGAAGAGAGTCATGAATGGGAAAAGCGCTAAGATGATCATAGTATTTAAATGTCCACTTGCCTGTGGCTTGATTGAAAACGGCGTCTCCACTTTTCACGAGCGCAGCTATTTTCTCTTCAACATTGCGGCTTGAATAACGAGTTTGTCCCGGGATTAATGTTGAGATCTGTGTATAAAATACTTCGGTTGCAGTTGCTGAATGTGAATCTTTTTCAAGAGCCGCATAAGCGAAGCCTTGAAAGCTAAATCCAATAACAAACACAAGGGCTGCTAAAACAAATTTCATATTTATTTCTCACTTGGCTTTTCTAAACTCTTTTTCACGATGTCTCGATAGGAACGAGCTTGCTCTTTGATTGTTTCTTCATTTAAAGTCAACAAAGTGTGATCGCGCATGACGACAACTCCATTAATGACCACTGTGTTGACATCAGATGCCTTAGTTGCATAGACTAGATTAGAGTAGATGTTATAACAAGGTGTTTGATGAAGAGCATCCATATCCAAGATGATAAGATCTGCTTTTTTGCCTACTTCTAGCGAGCCGATGTCGCGCTCCAGATGCAAGGCACGAGCTCCTCGAATAGTAGCCATCTCCAATGCTTCTTTGGCCGTCACTGCTTTAGGGTCACCTGTTGCGACTTTGTGGAGCTTAGCGGCCATATCCATCTCATCCCAAATGTTGAGATCATTGTTAGAAGCTGCGCTATCAGTGCCAAGACCTACTGGAATATCGGCTAAGAGCATCTCTGGTACCGGAGCAATTCCAGAAGCCAACTTCATATTGGAATGAGGATTGTGCACTACGCCTGCGCCTGAATTTTTTAATATATCAATCTCTTCAGCCTTTGGAAACACCATATGAGCAATAATCACCTGATTATTTAAGAAACCAATGTTTTTAAGATAGGTCACGGGTGAGGCTCCGTGTTCTTTTTCGATTCTTTCGACTTCTTGTTTTGTTTCCGACACATGGATGAGAATAGGGGCGCCTGTCTGCTTGGAAAGTTCGCTAACGGCTATTAGGTGATCTTTTGACACAATGTAGGGAGAGTGCGGAGCAATAGCTGGCACAATGAGATCATGTCCTTGCCACTTCTCGATATATTTTTCCGCAATTTGCATGCCTTCGTCGAAGGTTTTGCCATCCGGAGCTGGGAAATCCATCACCCCTTGTCCAAGAACTCCACGTACACCAGCCTTCGCGGTTTCTTCTGCCACAGCATCTTCAAAATAATACATGTCCGCAAATGTTGTGGTTCCCCCTTTGATCATTTCTGCTAATCCCAAACGCGTGCCGATACGCACAAAGTCTTCATTGACATTTCTTGCTTCGGCAGGAAATATGTAGTTGGTCAGCCAATTCTGAAGCTCTAAATCGTCTGCGAGACCACGAAATAATGCCATCGCTGTGTGGGCGTGGCCATTAATCAAACCCGGAAGAATGACTTTATCTGTTGCATCTATGATATTGTTGCTGTTGTAGAGATTTTTTATTTCAGTGCGAGATCCGATGGCTATAATGCGTCCCTGTTTAATCGCAACGCCTCCCTCTTCGATAATCGAATTAACAGGATCCATCGTCACGATCGTGCCGCCTAGAATCAAATGATCTACTGTTGTTGCATTTTGAGGGTGATTTTTTTCCGCAGAAACGAGGGATGAATTGGAGATAAAAGCGAAAGTAAAGAGGAAAACAACTATAAAATTCTTTACATAATTAAACATTATATTCCTTTTATAATTTAGTTAAATAACCAATTTAATTAATTTATTGATTATTTATTAAATTGTCAATCCTATTAATGTAAAGCAATTAATATAAAAATAAATTAACTTTATACGAAGCGTTTGGAGTGTGAAGGGCGTTGCAAGCCCTATGTCGTTCTTACAGAACTCCTCTTGTTTTATCATTTTACCCAGGCCTCCCGCTTCGCTTCGGCCTGGGCTATGTTATTATGGCCTTTCAGGCCATGCAGAGAGAGTTTTGGTCTGAAAGACCTTGATAACATAGCCCAGGCCGAAGCGAAGCGGGAGGCCTGGGTTAATCAAAGTTAATAATTGAGTCCTGAAAGGACGACATAAGTTCCAGAAGATTCTATAGTTATTTATGCAACGCCCTTTCACACTCCAAATGCTTCGCGTAAATTTAATTTATTTTTACAATGCGATTACTTGTAAATTATGCAATTTATTGTTTTAAAATCGGCTTTTTGGCAGCTAAAACTTCGTCGAGACGCGTCACCGGCATTGTATGGGGGGCTGTCCTAACCAGATCGGGGTTGGCTTGGATTTCTGCAACGATAATTCTCATTACTTCTACAAAATGATCCAGCGTAGCTTTGGATTCGCTTTCGGTAGGTTCGATGAGCATGCATTCTTTGATGATTAAGGGGAAATATATCGTAGGGGCATGAATGCCATAATCTAGAAGGCGCTTGGCGATATCTAATGCTTTGATGCCTTTGTCTAAGTAATTGTCGGCTTGCAGAACAAATTCATGCATGCAAAATTGTGGAAAAGGACTGCTAAATAAGGACTTAAGATGTGCTTTCAGATAATTTGCATTGAGAACAGATTGTTCAGCAATGCGCCTTAAGCCATAATGGCCATGCAACTTCGCATATAAATAAGCCCGCAGATAAATGGCGAAGTTACCATGAAAGGAAGCTATCATGCCGATGCTGGCGGCATCTTTCCAAATAATATGATACTTATCGCCCTTCTTTTCCACGCGCGGTAGAGGTAAAAATTCTTTGAGTTTTGCATTGCAAAGCACTGGACCAGAACCCGGTCCTCCGCCGCCATGAGGCGTTGAAAAAGTCTTATGCAAATTAATATGCATGACATCGAATCCCATATCTCCAGGCCTCACGACATTGAGCATAGGATTAAGATTGGCTCCGTCATAATACAATAGGCCTCCGGCTTGATGCACAATAGCAGCAACTTCCGTGATGGCTTGGCTGAAGATGCCCAGCGTATTGGGATTTGTGAGCATTAGAGCAGCGGTGCGGTTAGATGCTAAGCTCTTTAAATGACCTAAGTCTAAGTCGCCGTTGGCGTCCGATCGAATTGTGACGGTTTTAAAGCCGCACATAGCCGCAGTAGCAGCATTAGTGCCATGAGCATTATCCGGAATTAACACTTCATCTCTTAGGGAATCATTTTGCTTGCGATGATACTCGGCAATCATGCGCATGCCCACAAACTCGCCTTGAGCTCCGGCATTGGGTAAAAGTGAGCCTGCGGTCATGCCGCAGACGCGGCACAAAATCTCAATAAGCTCGTGGATAATCTGTAGATTGCCTTGTATCGATTCTTCTTGAGCTAAAGGATGCGTATGCGTAAAACCCGGTAAAGAAGCACATAATTCATTCACGCGCGGGTTAAGCTTCATCGTGCAGCTTCCCAAAGGATAAAAATTGGTATCGATGCCCATATTTTTTTTGGCTAAGCCGCAAAAATGACGTGTCAGATCTATCTCAGAGACTTCCGGCAGATTAAGAGGAGCTTGCCGCAAAAAAGTTTTTTCAGGAACAAATTGTTGAAATTCCGAAGCATCCCTAGGAAGGCTATATGCATGCTGTTCTGCTTGTGACTTCTCAAAAATTGTTTTGCTCATAGTTGTTTTGCCGCTTGGATATATTTATCTAACTGATCTTTTGATTTTGTTTCTGTGACAGCGATGAGAAGACAGTTTTTAAGATCCGGATAAAATCTTTCCAGATCTAAGCCAGGTTCAATGCCTTGTTCCCGAAAAAAGCTTTGCACTTCCGGAATAGGGCGGGAAAATCGCATGGCGAATTCATTAAAGCAGGTTGAATCTCCTAAAGAAGTTATACCGGGAATCTTTTGCAATTGGAACTTAAGATAAGCCGCGCGTTGATAATTTGTTAAAGCTAATTTTGGAATGCCTTGTTTGCCATACCATAGCATCGCAATTAAGCTAGCTAAGGCTGCCAAAGCTTGATTTGTGCAAATATTGGAAGTAGCTTTCTCGCGGCGAATATGCTGTTCGCGCGCTTGTAAAGTCAGCACAAATCCTCTTCTTCCTTGAGTGTCGCGGGTTTCGCCGACAATGCGGCCCGGCATCTGCCTGATTAATTCTTGACGGCAAGCCAGGTATCCAGCATAAGGCCCTCCATACTGCATTGGCAAGCCCAAGGGCTGGCAATCGCCCACGGCGATATCGGCGCCTAATTCCTTGGCAGAGGCATATAAACCATACGCCAATGGATTTGCAGAAACAATCGTAAAGGCTCCGCATTTTTTTGCTTGGCTGCTGACTTCTTTAATATCATCGATGACGCCCAAAAAATTGGGATAAGAGACGATGACAGCAGCGGTTTTTTCATCCAGGGCAGACATTAAGGCCTTTTGATCGATCCTTCCATCGCTTAAAAAAGGGACTTCGACCAGCTCAACGGCATGGCTAGCTAGATATTGTTCGACAACGGCGCGATAGTGCGGGTGCAAAGAACGCATGATAATAATTTTATTGCGCTCTCTCTGATAGCGCAAAGCCATTAATACTGCTTCAGCACATGCTGAGGCTCCATCGTAAAGAGAAGCGTTAGATGCATCTAATCCTGTTAAAGCGCAGATGGCCGATTGAAATTCAAAGATGATCTGTAGCATCCCTTGGGAAGCTTCGGGCTGATAAGGCGTATAAGCGGTGAGAAATTCCGATTTGCCGCAGATTGCTGCAACTAATGCGGGAACGTGGTGTTCATAGGATCCGCCGCCAAGATAGTTGTCAAAATGAGTAAAGGCATTTTTTGCTGCAAGAGACTCCATCAATTGCACGCCTTCATACTCTGAAATTCCATCATCATGGGATGGCCTCTGAAGGCGCAAATTCTTTGGTATTGCTTGAAAAAGCTCTTGTACGTCTTCAATGCCGATTTTGCGAAGCATTTCGCGGTTCTGCGGTTCTTGATTGGAAATAAAATCCATGAAAATCTCTATGAGTGTTTAGCTTGATATGCGTCTAAATCCAAAAGGCTGTTGAGCTCTTGTGGTTTGGAAAGTCTAATTTTAAAGATCCAGCCTTCGCCTTCAGGAGACTTATTAACGAGCTCTGAAGCTTCTAAAAGGGCTTTGTTCACTTCAACAATGGTCCCTGAAATAGGCGCGTAGACGTCGGCTGCCGCCTTGGTCGATTCCAAAACGGCCGCTACATCCCCGGACTTGATGTCTTTTCCAACTTCTGGCAACTCAACATAAACGATGTCGCCAAGTTCATGCTGGGCATACTGCGTCACGCCGACGGTGCCTATGCCATTCTGTTCTTTAATCCATTCATGCGTTTCAGTAAATTTCATCATTTAACCTCGCTTAAAGTAAGCTATTTTTACCATAAGGATCACAGACTCGACTTTAGGTTTTTTTATATATTGCAAAACAATCTATGGCCGCGACAGCGGCTACAGAGGTTAGCCGGGGGTGACGCAAGGAACCCCCGGTTCTTCCAAAGCATATTGAAGAGCCAGGAACTGGCGACATCTCGTTAAGAGTTTCGCCAGTTCCTGGCTTCATATTCTATCTGAAATTTACCGGGGGTTCCTTGCGTCACCCCCGGCTAACCTCTGTAGCCGCTGTCGCGGCAATTTACCGTTTTGTGGTAAAAAAAGCCTAAAGTCGAGACTGGAGACAGAAAAAGATACTGTATCTTCTTGTCTTTCATCCTGCATATCCTGTAACTCTCCCTACCTCAACTTCCAAAAAGGAAGTTTGACAACTTGTGCTTTAACGCGTTGCTGTCTAATCTGCACTTCCACATAATCGCCTTCCTGCAGCCTTTCTTCAACTAACACGATGGCAATGGCTTTTTGCAGGCTTGGCGACATTGTGCCCGATGTTACCGTACCAATTTTTTTATCTTCTCGAAAAACTTCGTAGCCTTCGCGTGCAATTCCTTTGTCGCTCAACACAATCCCATATTCAGAACGCTTTGTTTCTTTTTGTTGGAGTTTTTGCAATGCTTCTTTGCCCAAGAAGTCTTTCTTATCCCATTTCACTGTCCATGCTGAGACGCTTTCTATGGGGGCAATGCTTTCGCTGATTTCATGTCCATATAATGCATAGCCCATCTCAAGACGCAGCGTATCGCGTGCACCAAGCCCGATAGGTTGAATCTGATAGCTCTTGCCTTCGGTTAAAAAGAGATCCCACAACTGTGGGATGAGGCCATTAGGAGCATAGATTTCAAAGCCGCCAGCGCCCGTATAGCCTGTGCCCGATAAGATAATAGGTTGGTCGCGATAGGATGCCATCATAAAATGCATTGGCTTAAGATTTAAAGCTTCTGGGAACAACTGCAGGAGTAAGGGATGGGCGCTAGGCCCTTGAATGGCCAAGATGCCCTCGGTATCATAGCGATCTTGAATTTCGACTGTGAAGGCTTGGGCTTCCTTTTTTAAATGATCTAAATCTTTCTGACGGTTGCCGGCGTTAGCGATGACAAAAAAATGGTGGGGGTCCTGCTTATAAACGATGACGTCGTCAACACAGTATCCATCTTCGCGGCACAGCACCGTATAAGTCGCTGAAAAATTGCTTTTATCCGCGATTTTATTCGTGCATAGGTAATCTAAAAAACGCTCAGCCTCCGGCCCTTGAACTAAGATGCGCCCCATATGAGAAACGTCAAAGATTCCCACGTGTTGACGCACAGCCAAGTGTTCTTGGATAAGGCTTGTGTATTGCACAGGCATCTGCCATCCGGCAAATTCAACAAGCTTGGCTCCAAGCAAGGCATGCTTTTCGTATAATACCGTCCGTTTTAACGGACAAGTTTTAAGCTGCTCCATAAAGAAGGCTGCTGTTCGATCTGATATTCATCTGTCACAACGGAAAAATGTTGCGAAGGGCCCTCTGCTCGATTAATTCGATAGGTAAAGCCCATTCGATTAAATTGCTCGGGATCATATCCATAAAGACATTGTGCTGGAATAAAAATTTGCATCGAATACTGTGATTTCTTCATCTGCGATTTAACAATTAACTCATTAGGATCGCATAACTCATGCGTATCTTCAGTGCGAAAACGCGTAATTTCTCCTGCTTGATGTCCATCGATCATCTTTGGAAAAAAGAAAAAATGATGGCAGAAACGAGTGTTGAATCCAGAAGTCTTGACATCGCGGGTATCGATAAAAATCTCGACGCTGTCGCCGCGCATGACTTCGGGATAGGAGGAAAATTGATACTCGGCATTGATGTGGCAAAATAGCTCCAGCCCTTCTGAGTTCCACGCAATGGCTACGTCGGCGAAGGAGACTTCCGAACACAACTTAGAGGTATCCGGAAGCTGGTATTTTTTTGCAGAGGCAGAAGTGAGCCTTGGAAATGGCGGCTCAGCAAAAAGGCAGTCTGCACTGATTTGAAAAAAATTTACAGGCGACAATGCGGAATAGGAGACCTCTTCGGATCCTCTCCAACTAAACTCCTCTTCTCCATCTCCCATTCCGCTAAGATCCCTCATTCTTCTACCGGGCTTTCCTGTTGCTGATTGAGGTAATCTACGCTTAAAGCACCCTTTTCTTGCATCTTTTGCAATAAGCGCTCTGCTAACACTCGTTGAGCATCATTAGAAAGCATGCGATAGGCTTGCATGGTTTGCTCAGCAATGGCAGGAGCTTCTCCGCTAGAGTCTTTTCCTTTGATTTGGAAAAAATAGAGATCGCCATTGGGCGGAGTGTACACTTTCGACCATGCATTCTCTGCCATATCAAAGGCATCCTTAGTGCTGGCTGTTTCATCAGCGCGATCGGTGCGGTAGGCATCTTTGATAAGCTTCCATTGCACAGTCAGCGATTCTCTGACAGGCAGTTTATCCTCCCCTGCTTGTGCTTGCAAAGGATCATTAATCCAAGCAGCGGCTCCAGCAGATTTTTTTTCCAGGTCGGCTTCGATTTTCTTCACATGGCTATAAAAGCGCACTGGAGCACTTTGATCGCCATTGAGTTGGCTTTGCTCTAGTTTGGATTCGCTAGAGGCAGTATATTCTGCGCGGATAGCATTCAGGATCTTTGTAAAATAATGATCGGCGACATCATCTTTGACATCAGCATAGGGCCTCCAGCTGCCATCTTCATTTTGAAATTCTTTAGGATAAACATCGCGTATCTGCTGATAGTAAGCTTCTAATTGCTTATCAAGAAGCTGATCTAAAGTGCCGTTGTCAGTAGCTTCAGCGAAGGTCAATACTTCAAGTTTTGGGTCGCGGTCGAGAACTTTTACCCAATAATACATTTTTTGATCGCCGCTATAATGGGCGAGCTCTCCGGAAGGATCTTGAGCTAAAGGCGCCTGATCTAGCTTTTGAATCAATTGATCGCGATTTTCTACTCCGGAGAAAAGTGAAGATCCTCCTTTTAACTGAATGCCTGTGATCAATTTCTTCTTTTCGGCCGATTTCAAAGCTTGGTCAATCCATTCGGGATGGCTTTCGACGATAGCAGAACGAGCTTGGGCATCAAGCCGATCGCGCGTTTTTTCATCCAAGGCGTCAAGGGCGGCAAAACGCTCTTCGCGCGTGCCTGCTTTTTTGATTCCAAGTTCAGGGAATTGTTTTTTGAGCATTTCCCAATTTGAATCTTGAACTTCCCAGTCCCACATCTCTTTGATGCCGACTTTAGCCCCTAAAGTTTTTATCTCTGCTTGCGCAACTTCCACAAGATATCTGCGCTCAACAAGTTCGGGATATTTTTTAGAGACCTCTTCGGCTGTTAAAAAAGTCGTGGGCAGCTTAAGAAGGTCTTGATCATCGCGTTTAGAAACAGCGTTAAGATAAAGTTCGAATTTTTGCAGCGAACGATAATTGCCTAACTGCAGAGCCTCGGGCAAATGGTAGAGATCCCCCACAATAGCTTCTTTAGCATAAGCTTCAAAAGGTTTGAAGGTTTGCGGGTCGATAAAGACAGAGTCGCCCATATCATGGTAAAGGCGACGGAACAGCAACACTTGTTTCCAGACCGTTGAAGCTTTGGATTGATCCATGCCCATGCGACGCAGCTGCTCTTGAAAATACTCGGAGCCATTAGCTACGCCTAAATGAGGATTATTTTTCTGCTGCTGATAACTGATCTCACTATTGCGCATAAGATCAGCTAAGGCTTCAGCTTTAGTGACTTGATATCCCTTTTCTTCAGCGATTTTAGCGCTGTTGATGATAAACTCTGCCATCAGACGCACAAGACGCGGACCGAACCAATCTTCAAGTGTATGATAGCCAAAGAGGGATAGATCGCTTTGCGCTAAATTGGGATCGGGAGCCAGCCATGTGAACTGTTTTTCTTGATATTGCAATACGCGCCGCAACAACGATGCCGGAAACTGCTTCTCAGCTAAATAGAGGCTAATGCGGCTCTCTAACGCTTCTTTTTCGACAGGATCCTCAGACTGGCGTAAGGCCTCATAATTGGTTTTAAGATCGGGAGCAAAATAATTCCAAGCCGTAGATGCGCTCAAAAATCGCGCTTGAGGGTGCGTATACTCGCTAAAGCGCTTCTCTTTAGCCAAGCGCATCTGCAAATCCGGCATAATGTCTTTAGCGTATTGAACTGCAAGGGCTTCCCCTAAGCCGGTCTCTAAAAAGTCTTTTTTAAGAACGCCGTCATTTAAAAAATTAGGTCCCCAAATGCCCCCAAAAGCTACCTTGTCCTCGGTATCTGTTCCTAAAAATAAGACTAGGTCGTCTAAATCGGCGCGCTTGACTGGCGTTCCATCGATGGCAGTAAAGGCGATCTGTTCACGCATCGAATTCGCAGTCAGCGTGCTGTAGGTTCCGAAAAAGGAAAACGAGACAATAATCACTACGGTAATGACAACGAAAAAATAGCGCTGGTACTTGCGAAAAAACTCCAACATGAACTTCTCCTAAAAATTTTAAGCTAACAGGAGTGAAATGCTAACAAACCCGCAAATTTCCTCCAAGCTTTTAGTACCCTTAAACTTTATACCTTTGGGAATTGTTTTGACGTTGCTCGATAATGGCGATGAATTCAGTCACTTTCTCTGCGGCTATGTTCAAATTCTTACATAACGTTAATTTAGGCAGATCTCTATGAAAAAAAGTGATATTGAGTTACTGCTCTAAAATTAAACGGATTATAACTATTTTAAAAAACCATGGGTTAAAAAAATTAAAAAATCACTAAATTGACAAATTAAATAATTAATTAATATAATATTAATATGATAGATTAATTAATCTTTTAACTTAAGGTCTTCAGTATGGTTGATTTTAATACTATAAAAGGGAATATTTCAGATGGCATTGAAGCCTTAGGCTCTAAAGTCAAAGGCGCCGGACAAAAAATTGTTAATGCTTTAGGCCATCTATGGAGCTTATTGCCAAGAGGTAAAGCTAAAGAGTCGGCTGATCGCGCCGATAGTGTAGGAAAACAAACTTTTCCTCATTTATCTACAAGTGATAAGATTCCAACTGCTCTGACAATAAAACCGACTGAAAATCCCACTGCAACACTCAAAAAACAGATAGAAAAGCAAAAAGATTGGGGTTTCGAAGCTATTTATAATAACCCTCCAATTCGCAGAGAATTAGAGAGTTTTCTAGAAGATGAGTATAGCACAACCGACAATTTTGATTTCCTTGCAGATGTCTTCGATTTAGACACTTCTGAAAAAAAACGAGAAGATTATCAAGAGCTTTTCGATACATATTTAAATGACGAATCCGAGAATAAAATCGAATTTCCTCATAATAAAAATGTAACAACGTTAATGGATATTATAGAAGAGACTTTAGACAAATCTTCCTTGACAGAAGCAGATCTTCAAACTCTTCATGATTCTTTCAAAAATTTAGGGCAAGAATTGGAAAAAAGCACCTTGTGGTCCAGAACACTTAACGATTTTGCAAAAGACAATGGCGCTAAACCTCCCATCACGAATGCTCACTAAGGCACTGTTAAAAGATTGTGCATTTAGATTTTTCTAATGTTTTATTTCTAAAGCTTTTATTAATTAACTAACTCAACGAAAAAACAAACACAAATAACAATAAAGTCATAAGTAATAATAAATTTGTTTAATAAAACACAATAATTTATAATATTAATCATAGAGTTAATACTTAACAAGGTATTTAATTATGGTTGATTTTAATACGATAAAAGAAAATTTTTCAGGCGGAATTGAAGCCTTAGGGTCTAAATTCAAGGGCGCTAAGCAAAAAATTGCAAAAGCTTTTGGTCATTTATGGAGTATGAGACCGGGTGGAAGAGCTCAAGATACAGCCGATCGTGCCAGTAATATCATGCAAGAACAGAGGCGTTCCAGTGATGCTTCTTCATCCTCAGGAGAAAAGACGATAACTTATGGAAAAGGCGACACTCCCCTTATGTCAAAAGAAACGTTATCAAAAGGAGAGGAAGTTGGGTTGCCAAAAACTCTAACAGCTCATATTTTTGATCAAGGAGGAGATTGGACCTTTAAGAGCGTTTATGAGAATAAAGAACTCTATAACGCATTACACAAATTTCTGGAAAAGGAGTATGCTCAAGAAAATCTTGATTTTCCTGAAGCAGTTTTATTAATTTCTAACCCTGAAAAAGAAAAAACCGTGGGTGATTATCAGGAGATTTTTAATAAGTTTTTATCCTCAGAATCCCTCTCCCAAGTTAATCTTCCTCGCCATAAAAATAGTGTAAAATCCGATCTTGACAACATAACAACGATTTTAAAAAAATCGTCTCTTTCAAATGAAGACGTTCGATCTCTTAATGATTCCTTCGATCGTCTAGCCAAAGAAATACATAAAGACGATATGTGGCTAGCAATCCTTCAAAAATTTGCAGGTGCAAATGAAGCTCGGCTTCCTAATAATTTAAAAAGATAAACTTCGCCATTGTTGTTAACGTTAAATGATGGTAGACTAGGGATAATTCTTTCTACTATCATGTTTAAATTATTCACTCAATTTGCCTCTCACTATCAAGACTATGTTCCCAAAAGCATCACCTGCCTTAGGGAAGGCTACTCCAAGCAGTTTTTTTTCAACGACCTCATTGCCGGTGTGACCGTCGGCATTATTTCTTTGCCGCTTGCCATGGCCTTTGCCATCGCCTCCGGTTTGCCGCCAGAGCGCGGTCTCTTTACTGCTGTCGTAGCTGGATTTTTAATTTCGCTCTTAGGCGGAAGCCGCGTTCAGATAGGCGGGCCCACGGGCGCCTATGTCGTCATCGTCTATAGCGTCGTGCAAAGGCATGGCTATGAGGGACTAGCTCTTGCCACCATCTTAGCTGGCCTTTTACTCATTGTCATGGGCTTGACGCGCTGCGGGGTCTTGTTAAAATTCATTCCATATCCGGTGACAACGGGTTTTACTTCGGGCATTGCCCTTTCTCTTTTTTCCGGGCAAATTAAGGACTTTTTTGGATTAAAAATCCCTTCCTTACCAGCCCATTTCCTGGAAAAATGGCATCTTTATATTAAGACAGCTGCGACTTGGTCTCCATTAGCCTTTTATATTGGAATCGCTTCTCTTGCGATCATTTTTTTCATGCGGCGTTTTGTTCCAAGAGTCCCAGGAGCTATCCTCGCGGTGCTGTTAGCAACCTTAGTCGTCGCTTTTTTAGATCTTCCGGTGGACACGATTGAAAAAAAATTCGGTGAAATTCCCAGAACATTGCCTCTGCCAAGCTTTCCCCTCTTTTCCATAGAAAAGATTCAAGCGGTCTTTCCCGACGCCATCACCATTGCGCTCTTGGGAGCTATTGAATCGCTGCTTTCAGCCTTGATTGCCGATGGCATGACGGGCCATCGCCACCGCTCTAACGGCGAACTCGTGGCGCAAGGATTTGCAAATATCGGCTCTATCATCTTCGGAGGCATTCCCGCTACGGGCGCCATTGCCCGAACGGCAGCTAATATCAATTTGCATGCCAAAACCCCTGTGGCTGGCATGCTGCACGCCATCACCGTGTTGCTGATCATGCTGTTTTTTGCGCCTTTTGCCTCCAAAATTCCTTTGCCGGCTCTTGCGGCGGTGCTCATTTATGTGGCGTGGAACATGAGCGAAGTGGAACACTTTATCGATATTTTAAAAGGGCCGCGCAGCGACGCCGTCGTTCTGGTAATCACGTTTTTGGCTACCGTGTTAATCGATTTAACGGTGGCAACTCAAGTTGGCATCGTTCTTTCAGCCATTTTGTTTTTAAAGCGCATGACTAATACCACCAGCGTTAATGTCTGCAAGCTCTTGCTCAAAGAAAACGCCCATGAACACCCTGAAAAATATGATTCCGATATCATCTTTAGAGATGATATTCCAAGGGAAGTCGCCGTCTTTGAAATTAATGGACCTTTTTTCTTTGGAGTTGCCGACTTATTAAATGAAGAGTTGAGACAGCTAATCGAAACACCCAAATTTTTTATCTTGCGCATGCGCAAAGTCCCTATGATTGATGCTACGGGCATTAAAGCGCTCAAGCAGTTTGCCAAAAAATGCCATCAGCGCAATATTGTTTTCCTCATTTCCGGCGTCAGAGAAGAGCTTAAAGCTATGATTGTCAAATCAGGTGTTGAAGAGGCCGTCGGCCAAAAGCACTTTTTTAGAAACCTCGACGAAGCCTTAGCATACTCCAAAATACATCTTGAACATGCTTTATTCAATAAAGAGCTTCAAGAGGTATAGGTAAAAAAGCCTAAATCAAACTCCTCTAAAGCAAGCCAAAATCACTACAAAGATCACATGGCTCGACTTTAGGCTTTTTTTACCGCAAAACGGTAAATTGCCGCGCCAGCGGCTACAGAAGTTAGCCGGGTGGTGACGGAAGGAACCCCCGGTTATCCAGAGTATATTGAAGAGCCAGAAACTGGCGACCTTCGTTAAAAGCTTCGCCAGTTCCTGGCTCCAT
>JABDEI010000045.1 GCA_013287145.1 Chlamydiota bacterium | reverse complement strand
CTCATACTGATTATCAGGAGAAGAGTCCATTTTCTTTGAAATTGAGGCGCTGCTACAATAGCCTTGAAAATGATCACATTCAAGGGTGGAGTTTTAATTTCCCTGGAATCCTTGCACCTTCTGCAAACACTCTATCAGAAATCAAATTGCCCGGAAAAAAACTCCTTTATGAGTACGACGAACAGGGTGAACTGAAGAGTGCTAAACTCACTGATGAAGCGCAAGCTAGAATCTTTAACCAAATGATCTTTCTTTGGAATCATGCCGACGGCGTCGACTTAGCCGTTGAAACAGATTCGAGCGCGCGTTTGCATTATTATTTTAAGCAAAGTGAAGATAACCGCTATGGTCAAAGCTATCTATTGAGCCGCGTTTCATTCCCCGACCTTACAGAATGGCATTACTCCTATCGCAATCATCCTCATGAAAGAAAACAGCTGTTAAGCAAGAGAGCATTGCCCGATGGGAGGTATCAAAGCATTGAATACTACGATGAAAAAGACAATGAAGTCGGCGATATCCATGTGACGATCGAGGATCCCTTAAGCGATTCGCGCATAGGTCAAGTCAAGCTGCTGAAAGAGCCTGTTGGAGGCGATGATGCCCCTATCATCACAAATCGTTTTTTTTATCATCAAGGCCATACTGAAGTCTATGATGCTCTTAATCGAAAAGCAATCTATCGCTATTCCAAACAACACCTCCTCACTGCTATTGAAAACTACATTCATGATGATCAAGGCAATGAACAAATATACCGCGTCGAGCGTTTCTTTTGGGATAAGACAAATGCAGCGAATGAACCCAGGCTTCTCACTAGATCTGTAGAAGATGGGCAAGGGCATATTGAGTTTTGTAAAACGTTTTCTTATCACGAAAATGGCGAATTGAAGGAGCAAATACTCTATGGCAACCTTAGCGGAAACTGCCGTATATCTGTTCAATTAGCTCCTAATGGCGTGCCAATTAATAATGGAGTAGAGACTTACAGCATTTCCTACCATTATTCAGAAGACGAAAAGCCTATGCTGCTATCCCGCATCGAAGACAACGGCATTATGAAGCGCTACATTTACGATCCTCAAACCCGCCTGCCAGCAGCAAAATTCATTTGCAAAGATGGAATCACCTACTTGCGTTTTTTTTATTTTTACGATGAAGATCGCCAGCTCATTAAAACAATCAGAGATGATGGTTGTTCTGAAAATAGCGGCGATCTCGCCGGGGTCACAGAGCGTCAAATTATTGCTAGGACATTAAAGAGGAATGCGCCGGCTTTCGGCCTTCCAGAATCTATGGAAGAGCGCTATTTAGATGTAAAATCAGGGCAAGAATATCTTTTAAAAAAGACCTGCAACACCTACAATTCTAAAGGGTGCATTACTCAACAAGAAATCTTTGATGCCAATGGTGAAATGGTTGATTCCTCAAGTTATGAATATGACCCGATGGATCGCATCATTGCATCGACAAACTCCTCCGGCATAAGCTCGACAGCTTCCTATGATGCCAATGGCAATGTCCTCTTCAGCCAAACAATCGATTCCGATGCTAATATCTTAGAAGTTGCCTCAGATTATGATTTTTCCAATCGTTTGATTCGACATGAAGAGAAAAATTCCCAAGGACAAGCTTTTACATCGTCGTACCGCTATGATTTTCTCGGAAATAAGATCGCTTCTATCGACTCTTTCGGCAATGAAACAGCATATAAATACGACGAATTAAATCGGCTAATCCAAGTGACCTCACCGAGCGTCCTCGATGGGTCCGATTGTCAAATCAATCCCACGATAAAATATGCCTATGATCTCAGCGATCATCTCATTACGACCATCGATGCCAATGGCAATGCAACCTGCACACGTTATAATGTGCGTGGCAAACCTATTGAAATCGACTACCCGGACGGGACATGCGAAGTTTTTGTATACAATCTCGATGGAACTTTGAAACAGTATACGGCTAAAAATGGTCTTATGACCCTGTATGAAAACGACTTTTTGGGTCGTCCCATAAGAGTTCAGACCCGGGATGCCTCTGGACAATGCCTGTTTAGCACTTCAGCTACTTATACAGCTTTCCACATAGCATCATGTACCGATGCGTTAGGGTATACTACTTCTTATGAGTATTTTGAAGGCGGACAGAAAGTTGTCATAAGCAAAAAGACGCCGCAAGGATTATGCAAAACTGAATATCGTTACAGCAGCAAAGGCGCATTAATTCAGAAAAAAGAGTTCATTGATGGGCTTGGAAACTATGCTTTAACATCCTTTGAAAACGATGAGGCAGGGAAGTCGCGGCAAATCAGCATCGAAGATGCTTATGGAGAAGTCATCAAGCAAATACAAATGAAGCCGGAATCCAATGCTGCAACAAACGTTGTTAAAAACTACGATCATTTAAATGGGCGTGGACAAAGAGTGTTGCAAACAATAAATACAGATGAAAATGGGACGATGACAATGACTCAATATGATGCTTTAGGCCGTATTGAGTCGATAACACATAAAAACTGTTTTGGAGAAATTATAGCTCAGGAAGAAATCCGTTACGATGCTTGTGGAAATAAAGTACGCGAAAGACATTTGATCATTTCACCACAAGCTCCATCTAAAAATGTGACACATGCATGGACCTATGGACCTAATAACCGCCTTGAAGCTTTTACTGAAAATGTAGGGTCCGCTAAACAACAAAAAACAGCTTATCACTATAGCATGGGTTTTCTTACAGACATCATCAAACCCAATGGAGTCACGCTATCTTATGAGTATTCTTCCAACGGTCTCGTTTCACGGTTTTATGCTTCCGACAAATCCTTTGCCTATGCTTATGTTTATAACCCAGCAGGTCAAAGCATCTTTATAAAAGATGAAATCAGCGGCGCTGCGACTAAACGCAGTTATGATGCCAATAATAAAATAGAAAGCGAAGAAGTTGCCAACGGCTTACTCATAAGAAATCGTTACGACCTTTGCGGGCGTCGCACCAATTTTGCCCTTCCCGATGGCAGCAGCATCGAATATGATTACGATGCAGCCCATCTTCGCGAGGTGCGCAAGATCGCTGCCGACTACAAGCTTCAATATGCGCATCGCTATCATGATTATGACCTTGAGGGTTTTCTGACTAAAGCAATCCTGCCTCAATCGCTAGGTGAAATTACCTATCAGCGCAATGACAAGCATCTTTATACGTCAATTTCTTCACCGTTTTGGTCGCAAACAATTTCCTATAAAGATAATTATCCCTGCATAGTCAATATCCAAGATTGCGCGGGAGCTTTGTCTACGAATTATCAATATGATGAAAAAAAACGCCTATCAGAAGAAAAAGGGCAAGAGGCTCATCTTTATACCTACGATTCCTATGGCAACCGCTTGTCGAAAAATGAATGTCAATACGCTTTCGACGAAATCCTCCAATTATCCTCTACAGAAAACAAACACTATGAATACGATGCTAATGGCAACCTGATCATTCAGAAAACAGATCAGGGCACGATAACATATGATTATGATGCTCTTGATCGACTGATAAAAGTCACCAAAGAAAAGGAGAGTGCCGTTGCCTACGCCTACGACGCCTTCAATCGCAGATTAAATAAAACAATGTACTCGTGGGATGACAAAACTTCCAATTGGACTGAAGTAAAAACTATACGTTTCCTCTATGATGGAGATAATGAAATCGGCGCTGTCGATGCCAAAGGCGTTATTCTGGAATTGCGCGTGTTAGGATCTTCCCAGGCTGCTGACTTTGGAGCCGCTATTGCCATCGAGCTACAGGACAATATCTACATCCCCATTCACGACTTCCGCGGATCGGTCCGCTGCCTCGTTGATATGGCAACAGGTGCTACACAAGAGACCTATCGCTATTCAGCCTTTGGGGAACAACTGATCTTTGATGCTGAAGGGCAGGCCATTAATACCTCGCAAATCGGCAACCCTTGGCGCTTCTGCAGCAAGCGCTTCGATGATGAATCTTCTTTAATCTTCTTCGGAAAGCGCTACTATGATCCTTCAATTGGACGTTGGATCACCAAAGATCCTTTGGGAAGCTTCGACGGACCGAACCGCTACGCCTTCGTTCAAAATAATCCCATGGCCCTTAGCGACCTTTACGGCTTATTTTCCTTTACGGACCTTTGCCAGCAGATCCTTTCAGAAACGTGGGGTTTCTTTAAAGACCTTGTGACTGGATCGATGAGTCTTTTCGAATCTATGGAAGAGGATTATTCCTTTGCTAACTACATTCAACCTCAATTGGAAGAATATGGTCAAAAAACGATTGGGAGAGCTTACTTCATCTTAGCCGGTTACTATTCCCACTCCCCAGAAACAGGTGTTTATGGCAGTCACGAATATCATGATAAGGTTCGCATAACCTTAATCAATGGCATCCTCAATACACGCATCGACAATAAAGACACTCTTACCATGATCTCAAATACTCATGGGGGCGTCCGCATTCACTATGTCTTTAGACCTACTGAAGGATGGGCCAAAGATATGTTTAGCTGCGCCATGGTCAAACTTGGCTACACCTCTACCCAAGCTCGCCAGCTAGCAGCGACTTGGAAGTCGCTCATCCGCGAAATGGGCGGCACAGATGGTGGTGGACTCATCATCCATTATGCCCATAGCATTGGCGGAACAGATACTTCCGCGGCCCAACAACTCTTAACAGCTGATGAGCAAAAGATGATCCGCGTTATCTCCTTTGGCTCTGCTACCATGATTTCATCAGAGGGATATGAAAGCTCCGTCAACTATGTAAGCAGGCGCGACGGCGTCCCTTTCGTTGGAGACATCTTCAGCCACTTCTGTAATATTTTTATTTCGGATGGGAACATCGTTTATTTAGATTCTCTTTTAGGCGGCGCTCCCTTAGTCGATCACTTGCTCAGCAACGACGCCTACAGACAAATCATCGAAATGCTCGGTAAGCAGTTCCTTGAAACGTATGCATCCATGGAAAAAGATATCGCAGCGTAATTTGTTGCTGCGACAAAAGTCGCAGACATTTTAAGTATTAGCTTTCGAGAATTTGCAAAAGTGTCCGTCGTTGGTGATGCAAAGCTGGGCCATTGTTAGGATCTTTGCCATGCGTATTACTCAAGGTTACACCCCAGGAACCTTTTTTGGTTGATTTAACGTGAATTTTCGGATGTGCTCCTCGTGTACGAATGTCAACGTTTGCGTTGCGAGCCTTAGTTTTGAGTATAGTCTGCGCTAAACTATTAAACCGTCGCTTATTCAAGGAAATTTTTTCCTCTAGAACCTTTTTTACTTCGATAGATTCTTTTGGCTTAAGTTTTAGCGTGAGAGGTTCTAAAGGATTATCTTTTTTTATTCGATCTAACTCGTTTTGATGGATTTTTCTCTCTTTTTTTAAATATTCTTTACGCCGAAGATTCTTTTGATTTTCTTTAACTTTTAATTCGTCAGGGCTAGGACCGGTTGCTTTGGAATTTGCTTCAATAGCTTTGCTTTCTTCTTGCAAAGGAAGGCTTGCTTCGAGCCGATTAATCATCACTTGAGCAATAATGGCAGGGGAAATCTCTACATTCTCCTCTGCAAGGAGATGAATTTCTTCTGCATTGGTTTGTTTTGTAGCTTGATTTAATTCTTCTTGAGTAAAGCTAAGATCCCTTTCCAAAGCTAACAATTCAATGATTTCGATATTTTCCTCAGGATTAGCTTGCGCGCTCCTAAGAATTTCTATAAAAGACTGGTTATCTTCTTCAATGCACGTTGGAAATAAGATTAATTCATTATGACGCAAATGAGTAGAAAAAGTGTTAACTGCGTCATCTAAAAAAGTTTGAATGGCGGCCCTTATCATTTCTTTCGCTTTTTTTAAATAAAGAAAATCGCAGGTTTCATCAGTAAAAATAGTCCAGCTTTTCTCATCAAGGGCACCATCAACAATTCGCACAGACAAAGAGAGATAATTTTTTTCTTCAGAGTTGGATTTTGGAGCTCCTAGATATAAAGTAAATTCAACGATGACATCTACTTCTTTCAAATTAAAGGCTTGTCCTTTTGCTATATTTTCTTTTACCCGCCAATTTTTTTCTTCTTTAGTATTAATAAGAAAAGCAAGGTTGATGGCCTTATTCTGATGAATCTGAAGATTTTCATTGAGTAGAAGACGATGTTTTTTTGTTCCTAGAATAGTAGACTTATTTTCTTCTGCAACGGATGTTAAGATTATCCAGTTCTTCTTATCTTTCCAGAAAGCCATTTTAATTTTTTCATCATGAGGATTAGGAACCATAAAAAATTGAGAATCGGAAGAAGATGAAATACTCGCTAGTCTTTCTATAAGAAGATGTTGCAGATGCAATGAGATTGGATCTTGTTCGATTGCATCTAAGTCTAAAGTATTAAACTCGAAAAAAGAATCAAGAAGAATGCTTATTGATCTATCATTAGAAATTTGACACAGGTGATCTGCAATTGTAGATTTATATTTTTCAAACTTGTTTTTAATGAAATTTTGAAAAAATGGATCATTTTCGTGGAGGATTCGCATTTTTTTTTCTAACTCCGGAAAATAGGTCTCTTGAAGATAAGCTTTCCAATTGTGAAGGACTACCTTCTTCTCTAAGTCTCGACTCGTTGTTTTAAGCAGTTGCTTTCCCAAAGAAGTTGTTTGTGGAATTTGTTGAAAAGTTGCTCCTGAATTAAAGTGTATTATTGATGACATTGGCGTTTATCCTTTCATGATAGATGAAAATCGAAAGTTTGTTTATTTAAAAACAAAGATTTTATTTATTTGTTGTTATAATAACAAGGGAAATAGAATAACTTGAACATACTAAATATAGATGTACCATCCAGAACTTTCTTATTAAGATCCCTATACATCCGTGGATTTCGTAAAGAGATAAGCGATATAATTGCGGCGGCGCCATGCTTCGATAAAGTCGTTGAAAGCGTAAGTTACGTTAGTGAGATGGTCGCTTGGAAAGGCGGGATCCATGCAAAGCACGCGCTCATGCAACGCATCGTAGCCCGTGACGACCATAAGGTGCCCCTCAAGGTAGGGTTGGGCGCTCCCTGGAAGAGGGCCCTTGACGCTTACAACCACGGGGATGCCCTGGGAAAGCGATGTTATGATGTCATGAAAATTTGAAAGACGTGCCACGTAGCAGCGCCAGGAAGCTCCCAGTACAGTGTAGGCATGCGCGACGTTAAAAGTCCAGTTGCCGAAGATATCAAAGCCTTTATCCCAGGCTTGCGTGGCAAAATGAACCGGATCTATTTGCTCGTTTTTCAGTAAAAAACGCAAAGTAGCTGTTGCAGAAGTAGCAGAACATAGGTGCTGAGCACGTGGATGGGAAAGAGCCATCTGGGAAAGAGGAGGGACAGTTAGCGCAAGAGATTTAGTCGGAGGTATTTGTGGTTGTCTTGCAAGGGTGGATAAATCCGAAGTGCAGACAAAGACAGCAGCAAATTTTTTTAAGTTCGCTCCCTCTAAAGCTTCGACTTTAATCCGATACCCAAAGCCTTTGCAGCCGTTGAGTAATTCGAGGGTATCTTGATAGAGCCTAATGTTGTCAAATTTTGTGGAAAAGCTTTGCTGTTCTTGACCTCCCCATTTTGCATAGGGAATCCAAGTGGACCATGCAGACGTAAGAATGCTGACAGATAGAGCATAATGTCCGCGCAAAGGGCGTTTTGCATTCCAGGAGATAATCAACTCATCAAAAGGCGAGAAAGCCATATTTTCGCATTTAAAGATAAGGGCATTTTTCTCTATCAATTCATGATGATACACGCTGGAAGAGAGGTAAGATGGTTGCATACTGGAAGGCCACTTGTGTTAACAGATTCAAATATGTTATAATATAAAATAAAGATATTAAATAATTGTATATCTTTTTAATGGCATGTTATTCGCATCATGAAAATTGCATATTAAAATAGGTGCTTTAAAAATGGAACCTTATACAATTGCAATGTTTGGAGAGGCCGAAAAAGGCGAATATAGCACAGCGTATTTTTGCCAAAATCTGCCTCAATTGGTCGATAATCTGGGTAATCCGCCTCCTGATAGCAATGGTTTATATTATGCCGTTCAAGCTTTGCTTTATCACCATCGCTTATTTTTTGTGCGAGTCCAAGAAGAAGGATTTAGCATTCAAGATTATCTGCGAGGCTTGCATTTTCTTGAAACACGCAACCTACTTTCTAAAATTGCAGCCATCGCTATTCCAGGTGTGGGTGATGCTGAAATCATCGAAGCCGCGACGCCCCTTTGTTTAGCCTATCATAATATTTTAATCATTTCAGAATCAGATCTTTACGACTATCTCACCGAAATTTCCGCCAACTAAAGAGGGGAAATCGGGCACGGGCACGCACACGGGCACGAAAAACCAAACGCTAAATGATCGAAATTAATGGATGAAATCGTGCCCGTGCCCGTGTGCGTGCCCGTGCCCGATTTCTTCATGCCCCGATCATTTAGCATTTAGCGTTTAAAAAGTGGCATGCGAAAAGTATTTCTCTAAATCTTCTTGAGTCGGCTTGAAGGTTTTTTTGCCTTTTTGCCAATTGGCGGGGCACACTTCTCCATGGGTTTCAAAGTAGATGAGGGCATCTAGGATGCGCAGCGCTTCTTCGACGGAGCGGCCAAGGGGTAGATCATTGACAACTTGATGGCGCACGACGCCTTCTTTATCGATGAGGAAAAGACCGCGGTAGGCCACGCCTTCAGTTTCCAATAAGACATCGTAGCTTCTTGCAATTGTTTTGTTGATATCGGCGATGATAGGGTAATTGACGCCCTGGATTCCGCCTTTGCCTTTGGGAGTGTTCAGCCATGCAAAATGGGAGTAGTGGCTATCGACTGAGCAGCCCACCACTTGGGCGTTGCGCGCTTCAAAATCAGCATGCTTTTCTTCAAAAGCATGCAGCTCGGTAGGGCAAACGAAAGTGAAATCAAGAGGGTAGAAAAACAAAATCACATATTTTCCTTTAAATTGATTTAAGGAAAAATTGTCAATTACACGTCCTTTTGAGACAGCTTTTGCAGTAAATTCAGGTGCTCGTTTTCCTACTAAAACGCCCATAATAGATCTCCTTTAAAATTAATAGTTTCCAAAAATCGATCGCGCATTCGCCAGCCAACTTTCAGCTCCGATCGTCGTTGCAGGACCATGTCCGGGAAAAACGCGTGTTGCCGGCGGCAATTTGGCCAATTTTGCAAGCGATGGCCACATCAGTTCCGGCCTTGCTGTCGGAAAAGAGATATTGCCGATCGTTCCCTGAAAAAGCGTGTCTCCGGACAATAAAACATTTTCTTTAGGGCAATAGAAGCAGACTCCCCCCGGAGTATGTCCTGGAGTATGGATGACTTCCAACTGCAAGTTTCCCAGTGGAATGAGATCACCCTCCTTGAATAAAATATCGGGTTTTACACCCTGTATTGAGATCCAACATGGCAATCCATCGGAACCGGGTTGTTCTAAATTGGATTGGTCCAAGGGGTGAATGTAGATAGGAATCGCGTATTTTTCTTTAAAAAGCGCTGTTTCGGCAATATGGTCCCAATGGGAGTGGGTCAAAAGAATTTTATCGAGAGTTAGCTGATTTTTTTGCAGAAACCTTTCGACAGCATAAGAGCACTCGGGCGCAGGATCGATGAGCGCAGCCTTTTTAGTCTGCGGGCACGCAATGACGTAGGCATTGGTAGCAAAGGGCCCTGATGGAAAAGCTTGAATGATCATTGCACCGGAGAGGACTTGAACCTCTAACCGCCCGGTTCGTAGCCGGGTACTCTATCCAATTGAGCTACCGGTGCAGAAGAAATAGATATCGTGCCAGATCCCCCTCATTTTTATCAATAGAGAAATATGGTTTCGCATTACGTGCCCGCGCACGCCGTGTTAGAATGTATTTTTCATGCCCGTGTAATAATCCAGAGAAACAAATTGTTTTTGTAGAGTAATTATTATGTTTTTGTAAAAAAAATAGTTTGCTTGTAATAAATATAGATGTTTCTATGCCTTTTTAAAAATATCCAGGGTACTCTTTTTCTTATGCAGATTTTCCGTCAAGTCAAAATATAGACACTTATGTGTCGCCAGCTCAGAATAATTTTTTACCACAGAGGACACAGAGAATACAGGGAGAATGAAAGGATGAGGGCGGAAGGATGAAAGATGAAGAAAAAGGGGCAGTAAAAACTTCAAATTCTTCCCGCAATCCAAAGACTAAACGAAATAGAATTCGTCTTCATTCATCCTTCATCCTTTCATTCTCCCTGTATTCTCTGTGATCTCTGTGGTGAAAAATTATCCTGAGCCGGCGATACATAAGTGTCTATATTTTGACTAATAAGGGCTCTCTTGTTTATAATAAGTATAGATGATTTTATTCATTTATTAATGAAATTATATAAGGTTATTTCATGGTTAAAATCGACAGGGGGCAGGCTTTTCATATAGGAAGTACAGATACAATGCCTCCTTCTGCTTCACATAAAACAGAAGCAACTCAAGATAAACATGTTGCGCCCTCCTCGCATCTAAAGTCCAAAGAAATCAGCCGTGAAAGGAAACTGCATGCCGCCGAAGCCCTCAACATGGCTTGCCAAAATTATCGCGAACTCTCCCCTTTTAACAAAAAACCTAGCCTCATTACATTGCCGATCCAAGCCTTTAAGAAATTCATCCACTGGATTCGCAGAGACATCCCCTTTGCTGTCTCCGACATCAAATTGCGCTTTGCCATGCATCTTTTTCGCAACTTTGATCGGGTGCTCTTGGAAAAACCGGATCAAAAAGCCGGCCAAGCTTTGAATATGGAGCTGCCTTTTTCTTTTGTGTTAGAGAGTTGGCGTACGCTGCTTACAAAAGCCGGCAAAAGCGAAGCAGGTCTTAGAAATCAGCTCCAAAAATGCGAAAACTATCAGAAAAAGATTGAAACGGCACGAGAAGCCTCTCTTTATCGCAGAAAATTCATTTTGCATACTCTAACCAAACAAATTCAACGCAGCATTAAAAAATTGCCGGAGGGTCAAGCCCTCTATCTTCCTGGCGGAGCCCTAGTAAAAGGTGTAGCCAAAACAGAGGTTGCGCAGATGCTGTATGAAATCCGCCGCGATCCAGCCAATCCCGGGCAATTGATCTTTAAAGTCTTCGATTATTCAGCCGCTTTTGCTAGCAAGCAAAAACTTCCAGCTATGCCAGGAGAAGTCGGCGCTGTCGGAAAAATGGTTGCCGGAGCCTTAACTCTAGGCGGTGACGAGGTTGAAGCTGCAACGGAGTATCTTCTTTCTGAAGATGAGCTATTAAAGAAGGTCCCCGATTTGATAGAAGTGCAAACTGTGCTGCATCGCTTTGAAAACAAAGGCATCTTTGAAAAAATCCGCTTCTTTGTTTCGCAATATAAAGTTATGCGTGGAAAAACACCGGCTAAAGAAGCTGGTGGCGGATTAGGAGCTCTTGTTAATGATTTTTCAGCGGAAATTTTGTCAAAAGTCTTTGAATCCTATGTTCCCAAAAAAAGAGCCATCGCAAAAGAAGCGCAAAGCCTAAAGATCAAAACGCGCGCCCATACCGATGGAGAAAAAGTCTTTGAGCTGTTTTATAAAACCTTTGGCGACGATGCCGCCAAGACGCAGAAGCTGCTCATGAAGACGACGCTTTTTTTAGACATTTATGACAAAAGCGGCAAGAAGCTCAAAGATCCAGCCTACCGAAAATGGTTTAAAGACAACGGCATCAGCCTTCTGAAAACGATTCAGCGGCAAGTCGCTGTTGCAGGCGATGGCCAAATTGAAGCCTTGCTTGCGCCTATCCACAAAAAGTTTCAAGTTATTGTCGATCATTTGGACAAACTCGATCTAGAAGCGGAGTTAGCACCGCCGCTGCCTCCGGAAAAACAACGCAAAGCTTCCTTTATTTTTGATATCCCTTTAGCGTTGGGCGAAAAAATTGCCGGCATAAGTGACCTTAAGCCTACCTCTGCGTTATCTTCTGCACGCCTTCAGCCTCTTGAGGGCATTGACTTCGCCAAAGCCGACCCTGCCCAAGCCCAAAAAACGATGCAACAATGGATGAAAACTTGCGAGGCTTTGTCCAAAAAAGGTGAAGTTGAAAAGCTGGAGTATCTGATTAGCGATGCTTACCTTGCTTTAAAGCAAGCCAGCAAGGTCGGATTTTGGGATAAGATCCCTCTTGAAGATACGGTAGCGTGGAGCGGAACCATTCACAATTTGGGCATGTATGCCGCCCAAGTGCATTTTGGATTAAGGCGCAAAGGGGTAACGCCTCAGCAAATGGTCAACTTACTGCATAGCTTCGACATCTGCCAAAAGCTTGCTTACCGCAATGATGCCGTGACACACTTTGGAAGCTCGAATCTTACGAAAAAAGAACGGGAGGGGGATTTATTGCACTTAATAGGCTCTGCCGAAGATATCATCAAGGGCAGCGTTCCTGCATTTGACAAATTCAGTTTTGACATGGATCAATTTAAAGATATTTTAAAGGATCCCTATCTTAACCTAGGCCAAGAAGCCCCTGAGATCTTGAATTTAATTAAGAGCATCGAAGGGCAAAACGCAATAAAGGTCAAGTTATCCAGTCCAAAGAGTAGCGAACGCGATATAGCCTATTACACAGGATTTAATAAAACACATCCCGACTACAAAAAAAAGTCTGAGCCTTATTACGAAGACTTTGGACAAAATCATCTTTTACCTGAACAAATCGTACATATGCGCAAGCTGCGCATCGTCATGCTAATGATGATGGGACGTTATAAAAACTTAACTTACCCCGGCGCCATGAAGAGATTCGGCGGCATCTTTGGAACACTTTTTAGTGTCAGGGGCAATCGCGAAGAATTCAATAAGCAACGCACGCTAGCGACGATGGCAGAAGTTGACAAATCTCTTGATTCGCGTCAGCCTATCGGCGCCTTTGATTCGCAAAAAGCCACCATAATAACTCCTCCTTTTGCTTCGTTGCCCTCCCGCCAGGATGTTTGTTTTAATGAATATGATCGCCCTGAACACCTTCCTTTCCTTCTTAAAGAGGAGGCAATTCCCGATAAACCAACAGATGCACCGCAAGGGCATCTGCAGTTTTTTCCTCTACTGTCATCGATTTATGAAGAAACAGAACAAGCCATTGCCAACCCTGAAATCCAAAAAAGAGTCGTGGAAGGCTGCGTAGCTAATAGCAATGCAAAATATGTCAATGAAGATGGCTTTAAATACACCCAAGGCTGGAATGGAGAGAAAGAGATCAATGCACCTTTAAAAAATTGGCATTACCGGCCTACCGGAAAAACGCAAACTGAGCGCACCATCGTCGATGAAAGAGCCAAGATTGCAGGCATTCCGGCGGATCTCTTTGCTGAATTGCAGCTGATGCAGACCGACCCTTCCATCACGCGCATTCAAAATAGCATGGGCGTGTTTACGCGCCATGCAGGCCTCTTTTCTCATCCCAAGATTGGAAACGAGCTGCAGCGCGTTTTTGCGCTCAACCTCTTTCGCAACGCTGCTTTATTTCGCTTGATCTTAGACAAGCCCGAATACGCTCCTGTCTTTGTAAAGACCTTAAATCGCATGATGAATACTCTGCAAGCCAGCAAAAATATCCGCGGCATGCTTTTTCTCATGCAGATCTTCCGTCAAGCCAGCGGCATTTTCGAAGAGGCTAAAAAAAGTCTTTCTGAAGCAGGCCAAAAGACATTAATAGGAGAAAGCTTAACTCTTTTGCAAACGGCCTGCCGCGATCAAGATCAGATTCTTGCAGCGTGGCAGCGCGATGCTAACGTTGATAGCTCCTTGCGCGATGAGCAAGGCAGAATTCATGAAGCCTATTTAACAAAGCAAGCTTATGCGATGCAAGCCAAGCTTGAAGATTTAAATTACGATCCTTTAAGCGACCCTGAAGTGGGACAAGCGGGCTCAAAAAACATCTTTAAAAGCTACTTTGCTTCGAAGCATTTGCAAAAAGATCGCAATGAAATCAATGCCACGCATGAAGCTCTCATCAATTACATGATGCATCGGCTAACGCCTGCGATTTCCAATATTTTTAAGGATCAAACCCAATGCAATCAATGGGTTCAGGAGATCTTACCTCAGCATCTTAAAGAGCAAAATCTGCATTGGAAGATTGCTAAGGAGTTTCCTTTGGTGCAGTCGGGTAGATGGAAGATCGATCTATTAAATGGCTTAATCTTTGAAAACAACGTAGCCAAGTGCGCGTTGCCTGTCGAGATAACCTCGCATAGCCTCTCGCGCCAGTTGTTTGGTGAGACAGATCTTTATAACATTGCTGCAAAGCATTCTTACTCAAAGCGTGGCAAAGAAACAGACCGAGTCTATGAATTTACACAGAAAGGGACTCAATACCGCATCGTCGTAAGACCGGGAAAAGATCCGGTTATTTATAAAAGCGTGCAAAAGAAGTTTCTGTTTTTTTTCAAGAGAACCGCATGGTATCAACTGCAAAAGATCAAGGCGCCATCATCTATTGATTTTAAAAAAGAAGAGACTAAAACAGCAAAGGCGCCTTCTGTTTTTGAGGCGATGAAGTCAATTAAGGATTTTGCCAAAGATCCCCTAGATGAGCTTGTTAAAAGCTTAGAAACAGTTAAAGGGGTGACGCCCACACTATTGAATGAAAGTTTATGCTGGATCAATGGCAAGGGCGATCATTTTTTCATTGAAGACAAACAAGGAAAACCGCTTTTTGAAGGCGAATTAAGTTCCTCGCTACCATCCAGATGGAAAGGCATCGCTACGCGTTCGATCAAACCGTTTAAAAAAATTGTACGGCTTAAAGAGATCCGCGATGGGAAAAAATTCAATGTCCTTAACCCTTGGAAGTTTCAAGAGCTGCAGCGCTTTGGCAGCTTAGCTGATGCTTCTGAAATGCTTTTAACAGGTGAAAAACAAAAAGTTGAGCATGTGCGCTACCCGAGTTTAAGCTTAGAATATGCTTGGAATAAGAGCACAAAACAGTGGCAATGCACCACACAGCAGGGGTTTTTCCTTTCAAAGAAAAAAATCGATGAGGTTTTATCTCCTGGGGCTTTAGAAGAAAAACAAGCACCCCTCTTTGCAAGCACCTTTACTCACTATCAGGTCTTAGAGCACAATTCACGTCCGGCACGTCTGCTTTTATCCGGAGAGCAATATGCCATCAAGCCGCCTGAAGTCGGAGCTGAAGGGTTAGTCAAACATCATAGGAAAATCCTGGAGCCTATTCGCAAAGCTGATATAAAACCTAAGCTCTATTCTTATGATATCGATCCTGTGCGTGGCTTAAAAGCCTCAACATCTGAAGCCTATCTCTATTTGGCTTACACTCTCTATACTCAGTCTAAATATGCTCAAGCGGCTTTTTATTTGAGAAAAGCTGCCGATTTACAGCCGGGATCCAATGCCGAGATCGATAACATTTTAGGATGGTTTGACAGCCATAAAACCTCATCGGATAAAGCCATGGCGGTGAAGCTGCAGCTTGATCTTATTAAAATGGAACAGGAGATGCTTCTCAGTAAAAAACCCTTTGAATCCAATACTCAAGCTTTAGATAAGATTTTAACGAATTTCCAAAAATACCAGCAACTCGTCAAAGAAGGCAAGATCCCGCCGCAGCTTGAGATCTCCGAAAATCAAAAGAAATCCCTAGAGCTCTATTTTCAGCAAGCTTCTAGCAAACTCAGTGGTGCTGAAGAGGCTGCTAAGAAGCTAGGAATAGCTCCGGAAGCAATTGAAAAGACCAAGACGCTTTTAAAATCGGCACTCGATAATCTGCAAACGACGCGTCTTTCCCAGGAAGAAAAAGTTAAAGTTGAAATCGAAGCGCTGGATCGCCGCATCGCCGCGAGCAAAAAGAGTGCTCCTAAAGGCGTGGTCGCGTTCCCTCCTTGTCAAAAATCGCTATTTCCAGAAGCAGATCTCTTGTTTCCACCGGCCGGTGAGCCTATCGATGAAATCAAAGCTTTGCAAAGCAAGCTTTCCGATTTCCGCATCCGCGTCGAATCCAATAAAAAAGCTGAAGAAGATCCCTACGCTCAAGAAAATAGAGTAGAGCTTCTTGATGACATCCAATTAGCTTTGCAAAATCGGGAAGCTAGCTTGCGCTTGATTAAAGAAGACGCGGACCTTTCCAAATTTGCCTCCACCCTTTTATTAGATTCTCAACAAGCCCTTCAAAAAATTGCGCAAAGCAAAAAAAGCATTTTAAATTCCTTTGCCATCCCTGATTTGCCTGAAGATCAGTGGAAAAGCATGGTTGAGAAGCTCAAAGAAACTGATCGCATGCGCGATAAATTCTTTGAAGACGCTTTGTACTGCTATGCCGCTGAAGACTGGACGCCCTTACTTCAAGATAAAATTATCTCGCAGGATCAGATTGCTAGCTTAGAAGAGAAAATCGAGGGATTTTTAGAAAACACTACGCTGCAGCAGCAGATGCAAAAAGCTCTCGACCTTATCAGTCAATACAAGCAAAAACCAACAGATACCTTGCGCATCCTGCTTAGCGAGCAGTTAAACCTTAAGCGTTATTATGATGTGAGCCAAGACCCCTATCGCAGAGCGATTATGCTATTGGAATATGACTCCAAAGTCATCGCTAAAAAAAGCCAAGTCGACAACATCCGCGATATGCTTCAAGGGGAAAATCTCTTTAAACATGAGGCCTTAGCCGGTGGTAAAACCACCGTTTTGCGCAATATCATCTCCAAGCTCAAAGCCGATGGCGCTACCCTTTCCGGCGTCATCACCCATGAGCCGCTGATTGAGATGCACCATGCCTTGTTAGAAAGTACCACGCGCTATGCTTATGGTGAAAAAGCCTATCGGCTCAACTTCAATCGCGGCGACCCCATCGATAGAGCAGCTTTACGCACTATGCTGCGCAACTTAAAAAAATCAATTGCCGAGCATGGCCGCATCGACTTAACCAAAAAAGATGCGTTGAATCTGCACCATGCCTGCGTTGAAAAATATGAATTGATGAGCCAAGTCCCCGATGATGCCGGTTTGCTGAAGGTCAATGAAGAAATTGATGTATTAAATCAAATTCTCGATCTTTTGGCAGACAAGGGCCGCATTGGCAGCGATGAATTAGATAAAGTTTGCGACCCGGAAAAAGAGCACAACTACGCCATTGGAGAAAAAGTGCCATTGAATGGCACAGCCGTTGATACCGCTTTGGATCTATTGCAGTGGACTTTAAGCGACCCTGACTATGGACCGATCTTTGCTAGCAACAACTTTCATCGCATGGATGAGGCTAAAAGCAA
>JABDEI010000044.1 GCA_013287145.1 Chlamydiota bacterium | reverse complement strand
CGTTGTAAACACTTAATTTATTATTTTGGAAAGGGATATGTCTATTCACACAGCCGATGCTATAAAAAACAAAGTAATGGCCTCGAAAGAAGGACTCACAGTCACAGCCTATCGAGGTGACAACAATGTGCTGCTTGCATTCAATTTAAAAGAGAGCCTAATAAAAAATTTAGCAGGTTTTGCTATTAAGCTCCGATTGCCTAATGGAAAGTCATATTGGCTGAAAAACCGTTTGAGTTTTGAAAAACCCCTACAAGCTAACACTTCACCTCAAGAACGATTAGCACTGTGGACCGAAAGTAATCTTGCTCCATTTCAAAGATTTCACTGGCAGCATTTTCCTGACGAGATAATGCGCGGAACTTATACATATAGCATCACACCGATGTATTTTAATCGCAAAGGAGGCTTAATTGAAGGGGTTACCGCAGATATTGCTATCGATTATTTACCGAAGGACTGTTTTGATAATCTGGAGATAGGTTTTACGCGTAGCTATGTTTCTTCACAAGCCTATCACGATCTTTTTCAGAATAGACTTATTCGGCCCTTGCCAAAAACGCTAGATTACAACACGACAAGCTATCAGCAACAATATGAATGGTTAGGGGCAACAGCGCGAGAAGTTGTTTTTGCATTTTTGAATGAAGCACTTGAAGATCCAGCCATTACTATTGACGCTTTGATTTACGATATTGACGAAGTTCATTTTGTTGAAAAGTTGGAAAAGTTAGGTTCGCGAATACGTGTTTTTTTTGACGATTCAAAAGAACACGTTAAAGAAGGAGCCCTAGAAGCAATCGTTCATCAACGCATCCAAAAATCCGCTGGTCAATCTAATGTGAAGAAAGGACATTTCAAGCGCTTTCAACATAACAAAGTTCTCATTCAGAAAAAAAATAACAAGCCAATTAGGGTATTAACTGGATCCATGAATTTTTCTGTGAGAGGATTTTATGTACAAGCAAATAATGTTTTGGCCTTTGATGATACACATGTCGCTTCATTATATGAGCAAGTCTTTCAACAAATTTGGGATGACGAAAACAATTTTTCTAAATCAGAAATTGCAAGCAAATGGTTTTCAATCAATCAGGCACAACTTCCCGCAATAGAATTTTGTTTTTCGCCACACAAATCAGGCTCTATTTCATTGAATAAAATTCAGGAAGCTCTTAAGAAAGCCAAAAGTTCCGTGTTTTTTTCTGTCATGGATTTACAGGGCGGTGGAGGAGTACTTCAAAGTTTAAAATCCATGGCAGTAGAGAGAAAAGATCTCTTTTCTTATGGCGTCACTCAAAACCTAGGAAAAGATCAAGAGCGACAAGAAGGAGTTGCAATCTATGGGCCTGGTCGATTGAATGGGGTTTTAGTTCCCTTTGGTTATTTGCATGGACAAGTTCGTCCCCCATTCAATGAAGAAGTTTCTGGGGGATTTGGCCAGGTCATTCATAATAAATTTATCGTTATTGATTTTAATCATTCTCATCCAATTGTTTTTACAGGATCATCGAATATTGCTGAGGGAGGAGAGATGGCAAATGGAGATAACCTCATCGCCATTAGCGATCCTGTCGTTGCGATTCTCTATGCTGTTGAAGCGTGTCGCCTAGTAGATCATTTCCGCTTTCGTGCAGCGTTATACAAGTCAACGAGTACAGAACCGCTTGTCTTAAAACCAGATGCGAGGTGGTGCGAGCCTTATTATGACCCATCCCAGTTATACTATAAACAAAGACTTCTATTCAGCCGTGAATGAAACCCTATTACAGTTTAAAAGATGAATAAAAAAAAATCTTCGAAATCACGGTTTAGTTTGTATCTTATTGCGACTGCAGCTGCAATTACTTTTCTTGCTACTTTAATTGCCAATGGCGAAGTCATCGGCAAATTTGTATCCGAGCAGTTGAACGTTTTGGGGATAATGAAAGAGTCTTGCCTATCTATCACAGAATTTTCTATGGATCAATCGTCCATCTATCAATTGCGTGATTTTTCAAGTGAGGACCAGACTTTTTTTGCTGATCCAAAGAACTATAAAGTTAGCGATCCAAATTTTTTTAAAGGAACAACAAAAATTGTGGATCTGAAAAAAAAGATTACAACAGAAAAAAATAACGTTCCCATTTTGTTGCTGTTATTAAAGAATAAATGTACCACAAATATTGTGATCAAAGAAGTTGTCGTGGAAGTCATGAGCGTATCCCTATCAACTAAGAAAATCTACGCCATGATAACGACGACGGAAAGACCGATAAGCCCACTGGGATACCAACGGCTGCCCACGGAAATGTATGAAATAAAAATCTCAAATAAATTAGAAAAATATGAGCCTTATAAGATAGAACAAAAACGTCCAATTTCCCTTAACAGTGACAATTATATCAATTTTGGAATCGCGATATCAGCGAAAGACGCCGGTGCTGTTCCTTTGAATGCCTTGCTTAAAGTAAAGATCACCTTTGTTTCAGACACGAAACAATTAAGTACGGAACCATTTTTTCTTAGGCTGACGTCCTTGTAGTATACCGCACGCGGGCAGAATGTTAAGTTTTGTGCTTGCGCCAAAGCCCCGGGGTTGAACGATCGTAAGTCGCCCCATATTATTAATATTGGGCGACTTACGATCGTTCAACCGCAGGAGCTTTCGCGCAAGCACAAAACTTAACATTCTGCCCGCGTGCGGTATAAAAGCACTAGCCTCCTTCCCCTTTCCATTTTGGCTTTGGCTGCGCGATGATAAAAGCAGAGACATCCAAGGCTTGTTCCACGGTTAATTCCGCTTCACCAAAAGGCATATTGTAGTAAACAAACGCAGAGAGCTTTGACAAATTATTCATGCCTGCCGCTTCATTAAAGGAAGATGCCCCCCAAAGTGGAGGATAGCTCAGATTTTCAGCGCGCGGCTCTCCTTGGCCCTCGGCGCCATGGCAGCTTGCACAATAAATTGCGTATACTTCCTGGCCTTTAATCGAATCTGGTGTGTGATGGCTTCTTAGCTCTTTAAGCCCCAGCCAGGGAGCTTTTTTCATGGTAATATGATGCGATATCCATTCCAAGTAGGCAAGCATGGCCTTCATCGGCTGACTATCGACTGGAAGAGCTTTTCCATTGAGGCTTTTTTCAAAGCAAGCATTGATTCTATCTGCCAAGGTATAATTAGGGTTTTCTGCTAAAAACTTAGGGTAGTTTTTGGTTACGCCTACTAAAGAAATGCCGCTATTAGCTCCGCCTAAGGTATTACCGGCTGCAAAATGACAGTTATTACAAGAGAGCCTATCGCCGGCATATTCTGGAAGATATTTCTTTGTTTCAGAAAGAATGTGATAACCTTGCATCACAAGAGGTTTGATTTGATCGGGAGCCATTTCAGGGTCCACAAGCTCGAACATTGCAGACGAATTGCTGAAGGGATGAGATTCATTGCCCGGTGTTAACGGATTTTTTGTGGCAAAGATCCACCAAATGATTCCAAGGGAAAAAGCTATTAACAAGACCCAAGTAAAACGATTAAGCATTCGATCCTTCCTCGTAAATTGACTGCCTCTGACGAATTCGCTATAGATCGAATCCTCTTCCCTAAAATATAATAATAGTTAATTTAAAAAAAGCGCTAGGCGTAAAGAACATGCATTAAACAATAAAACAGAAATTTTAGACCACAGAGGCACAGAGCCACAGAGAAGTCCATGTAAGTTGTTTTTTTCAGTGTGCTTTTAGATTTTTTCTCCTCTGTGCCTCTGTGGTAAAAAATGCTCAATGCTCAATGCTCAACGAAAAAGACAATGCTCAATGTTGCTCGCTTCGTTTATCACTTATCATTTAGCATTTAGCGTTTTTCTTCATCCTTTCAATAGCCTTTTTCATGAACACATGATATAAAGTGTGACTACAAAGTTTACAATGCCCTATCTTCGAGTTCTTTTTTTTTGAAAGTGTCTTCATGGAAGAGATTTACGGATACATCGAACGCATTACCTTTCAAAGTCCGGAAAACGGATATACCGTAGCTCAGTTGCAATTATCTAAAAGTTCTGAACTTATCTGCATCGTAGGGGTAATGCCTGCCATTCAGCCCGGAGAAACAGTGCGCTGCCGGGGTGTTTGGAAGAGGCATCTAATCCATGGCAAACAATTTGAAGTCGCTGAACATTACATCGAAGCCCCTGCTGATATCGTTGGCATTCAAAAATATTTGGGATCAGGCCTTATCAAAGGCATCGGTGCTGGATATGCCAAGCGCATTGTAGAAAAATTCGGTGTTGAGACTCTCAATGTCATTGATCGAAGCCCGGAGCGGCTTAAAGAAATAACAGGACTTGGCCAAAAGCGGATAGATAAAATTAGGTCTTGTTGGATAGAGCAGAAATCCATACGCGATGTGATGGTATTTCTGCAATCGTACGGTGTTACCCCCGCTTATGCCCAAAAAATCTTCAAACATTACGGCGACCAAAGCGTTGCCAAAGTGTCGGAAAACCCTTTTCGCCTAGCTAGAGATATTTTTGGCATCGGCTTTAAAACCGCTGATGTCATTGCACAGAAAATGGGGATCGCCAAAGATTCGCCTCAACGCATCGATGCAGGCATCGAACATGTTTTGTCTGTGTTATCCAACGAAGGGCATGTTTGCTATCCTGCCCAGGAGTTTTTGACTGAAGCTGAAAAAATTCTTGAAGCCGATGCAGGGAATATTCAAACTCGCTTAGCCGCCTTGCAAGAGGACAATCGCATTGAGCTTTTTGACTTGGTGTGCGAGAACGTTCCGCTACGGTATATCTGGCTAAAACCTCTTTTTCTTTCTGAGGTTGGCATTGCAAGAGAGATCAAACGCATCCGCGATTGCGCCAGTTTTCTAAGGTCTATCGATGTTGTTAAAGCAGTGGAGTGGGTGCAGCAACAGCTAAACATTCATCTTGCCGCTGGCCAGCAAGACGCTGTTGGCGATGCATTAAGCCACAAAATGCAGGTAATCACAGGAGGGCCGGGAACAGGCAAAAGCACGATCACTAATGCGATCATTACCATAGCAGAAAAAGTGACAAAAAGGATCGTTTTAGCAGCTCCAACAGGAAGAGCAGCCAAACGCATGAGTGAGATCACAGGAAAAAAAGCGTCGACTATTCACAGTTTGCTTGAGTTTGATTTCAAGAAAGGCGGATTTAAACGCAATAGAGAATCGCCATTGGAATGCGATTTGCTCATCATCGATGAAGCTAGCATGATCGATACGGTGTTGATGTATAGTTTGCTGAAGGCTATCCCTAGCTCAGCGCGTGTGATCTTTGTTGGCGACATCAATCAGCTCCCGAGCGTAGGTCCCGGCAACGTGTTAAAAGATATCATTGCCTCGAAGCAAGTTCCTGTAGTGATGCTGACAGAGATCTTCCGGCAAGCTGCAGGTTCTCGCATTACAACTAATGCACATCGCATCAACAATGGGGTTTTTCCGGATATTCGCAACTTAAGCGACAGCGATTTCTATTTTTTGGAATCGGAAGAAAAAGAAGATGTGCTTGACGCCATCTTAAATCTCGTTACGCAAAGGCTTCCAAAAAAATATGGGCTTCACCCTCTTTGCGACATACAGGTATTGGCCCCTATGAAAAAAGGGGTTGTTGGAACAGAGAACCTCAATAATGTTTTGCAGCAAGCATTAAATTTGAATAATAACCCCCTCTACCGCGGCGGAAAAAAATTTTTGGTTGGCGATAAAGTCATGCAAATTTGCAATGACTACCAAAAGGAGGTCTTTAATGGCGATGTTGGGTATGTCAAAGTCATCGATTCTGTGGATCAACAAATGATTGTTAGCATCGATGATCGTGACGTCATCTATGATTTTGCCGACTTGGATGAACTCGTTTTGGCTTATGCTGTTTCTGTGCATAAGTATCAAGGCAGTGAATGTCCCTGCGTTGTTATGCCCGTCCATACAACGCATTATAAACTGCTTCATCGCAATCTTTTGTATACAGGTGTCACACGCGGAAAGCGCCTCGTCGTTTTAGTTGGGACAAAGAAAGCTCTTTGGCTTGCCGTGCAAAATGATGAGGTCAGAAAACGTCATACTGGACTTAAACAAGCTTTAATTGGAATGCAAACACTCTTATGAAAAAGAAATCAAGTAATCTCTTCAAAATTTCGCAACTCAAAAACCTTTCGATCAGCATAACGGCTCTCATTGTCATTGTCTCTTTTTTTTGGGCAGGTCAATCGACGATATCCGCAAAGACGCCGCAGGCCGACAAACCCATTGAGCTTTACGCAAATCAAACTCAAGATGATCTAAGGCAAATTTTTTCTGGTGCCATAGCAAGCGCCAATCAATCCGTTCTCTTAATTATTTATTCGCTATCTGATCAAAGTATCATAAGTGCCCTCAAACAAAAAGCTGAAGAAGGTGTCCCGGTTACTGTCATCTGCGATCCAAAAGCATCCCGTGGCGTCGACCGCAAGCTTGGACCTAACGTAAAGACGATTAAGCGCTTTGCAGACGGTTTGATGCATCAAAAGATTCTTGTCATCGATCATCGTGAAACCTGGATAGGTTCGGCAAATATGACCGGTGAGTCGTTGCGCATGCATGGCAATCTTGTCAACGCAGTTTATAGTCCGGAGCTCGCTGATTTTGTGTGGGAAAAGGCCAATAGCTTTATCGAAGATGATCCGGATCAATATTTTTTTACATCGCAATTTCATCGTCGGTGGGCAAGAATTGGAACTATGGTTTTTACCTGACGATTCAGCAGGCGTGGCGCGTATAAAGCAGATGATTTCGTCGGCTGAAAAAACCCTTAAGATAGCGATGTTCACATTTACGCGGCAAGATTTCGCCCAAGCGATAATTCAAGCAGCCAAGCGTGGAGTTAAAACTGAAGTTGTCATCGATCATCAATCTGCAAAAGGAGCCAGTGCAAAGGTCGTAGCTCTTTTGCAAAAAGCCGGTGTTTCGGTGTCCTTGAGCCAAGGCAGCGCTCTTTTGCATCATAAGTTTTTGTACATCGATGGAAAAGTATTAGAAAATGGTTCTGCCAATTGGACAAAAGCGGCTTTCACACAAAATGATGACTGCTTTCTCATCTTGCATGAGCTAAATGATTCCCAAAAGCAGCAGATGGAGAAATTATGGAAGGTGATCAAAGCCGAGTCAGCCCCGGCAGCGTGAGAAGAAAACGCTAAATGATAAATGCTAAATGAGAATCCAGAATACAGAATCCAGAATTCAGAATGAACGGCAGAATACAGGCCCAAAAGTATGATTTTGTGAATGAATTTATCAAAGTCAAGCTGTAGAATTTAAGTTCCTGCTATTCTGTATTCTGCCGTTCATTCTGAATTCTGGATTCTGTATTCTGGATTCTGGATTCTTTAGTTTAGCATTTAGCATTTAGCGTTAACAAAGGGGTTTCTATGCGAATCGCTATCATCGGTTATGGTCAGATGGGCAAAATGGTCGAATTGGCCGCCAAAAAAAAGGGCTATGAAGTCGTTTGCTGCATCGATCCCAAATGTGAAATTAAAAGCGTTCATGCCGATGCCATCAGTCTTGCCGATGTGTGCATTGATTTTAGTAAGCCCGATTGTCTTTTGGACAATGTAAGAAACGCTGCGGAATGCGGAAAAAATATCGTTGTGGGAACAACGGGTTGGCACGAACACCTTGACGAAGTCAAAGCTGTTGTGCTGAAAAGCAAAATTGGCTTTCTCCACTCCCCTAATTTCTCTCTTGGCATCAACTTATTTTTAAAAATCGTAGCAGAAGCCGCTAGACTCATGCGCTTCCACGACGAATATGATGTCGGTGGCATCGAGTGTCATCATAAATTAAAAGTCGATGCTCCGTCGGGAACAGCTAAAGCTATTGCTCACACCCTAGTCCAGAATCTTAAGCGGCCAGATTTAAAAGAACTTACATTCACAAGCTTACGCTGCGGCACCATTCCAGGGACGCATCAGGTAATCTTTGATTCGCCTTCGGATATGATCACCTTAACGCACGAAGCCCGTGACAGAAAATCTTTTGCTGAAGGAGCTCTTATAGCGGCAGAATGGCTTGCAGGAAAAACTGGATTTTATACAATCGATGATTTGTGGAAGTGACATAAATATAGAGGACAATTATGGAATTACAAGGTATTTATACTGTGCTTGTGACCCCCTTTGATCAAGAAAATGGTTTAGATGAGAAAGGGTTAAGGAAAAATATTCAACGCCAGCTAGAAGCAAATGTTGATGGCATTGTTGCGTTAGGCACAACAGGTGAAACTCCAACCCTAAAGTCTAAAGAAAAAGAAAGAATAATCGAGATCGTCATCGAAGAAGTCGGTGGTAAAATACCGGTCGTTATAGGTACAGGAAGCTATTCTACTGAAAAAACTATCGAAGACACATTAATTGCCCAAAATTATGGTGCAGATGCGGTTCTAGTAGTTACACCATATTATAATAAGCCTACTCAAGAAGGAATTTATAGACACTTTAAAACCGTGGCTAATTCTACAAGACTACCTCTTATCTTGTACAATCATCCTGGCAGGGTAATTCAAAATATACAATTGGAGACATTGCAGCGTTTAATGGATATTGAAACAATTATCGGGGTGAAAGAAACCGCTGGGAGCGTAAGCCAAATGATGGAAATCATCCATTTAGCGCGATGTTACCGCCCTGAATTTAAAATTGTCAGCGGCGATGATGCTTTGACGCTTCCTTTGATTGCGATGGGAGGTCATGGAGTGTTTTCTGTAGTGAGCAATTTGATCCCGGAGCAAATGAAAGCTTTAGTCCATACAGCATTAAGCGGCAATATCACTTTAGCTTGTGCGATGCACTATCAGCTCTTCCCCCTTTTTCAAGGAGCTAATATAGAAACAAATCCTATTCCCATTAAGACAGCGATGAATTTATGGGGGCAGCCCGCGGGAGGATGCCGTCTACCGCTTTGTGAGATGTCTTTATCAAATAGACAAAAACTCGAAGTCATTCTTAATCAGATTGAAGCGACGATGCATTTTTCACAAGGTGTTAACTAATGTGAAGAGTGCCTTGAATGGAAGGAGTCCCAAGTTCGCTGTGCCCCACTAAGATGCGGAGATTTGGAAGAATTTGAATGTCAGAGCTGTTGTGGGAGTGTCCGGATAGTACCAGTATATCCTTTTGAGGATGCGCTTGAGCTATTTCAATGAGATATTCCCCTAAAGTTTGACAGACAAAATGCGGCGCCCAATTATCATCGCAAGCTTTACCTTTATAAAGGCATGCTTGGCGAAAGGGCGGAGTGTGGGTGAGCAAAATCGCTTTTTCGTAGGTTTTGAACGCTTCTAGTAGTCTTTCGCGTAAATATTGAGCAGCTTCCATCCCTAGATGATTAAGTTTCTTCAATCTCTCTTCCGATGTTAAATTGGTAAGCTCTTCGATGAGCAGATAATCATGCAGCATAATATCGGATGTCAAAAAGTTGCCTGCTCGTCCATCAGCCCATCCATCGTGGCCAATAATGGCTATTGTTTGAGTGCACTGGGCTATGCCTTCGGTAGTCAAATAGTGGATATTAGGGAACTCCAGATGAAGTTTGCCGGCTAGATTGCGAATGTTTGCTATGGAACTATGGTAGTAATCATGGTTGCCCAAAACAAAATAGATGGGTTTATCGATGTATTTAGCAAAATATCGCAGATGAGTAAGGGAGGTGATACCGTTGCTAATATCTCCGCCGATGAGGACTCCTTCGGCTTTTTCGTTTTTAACCAGATCCAAGAATTGATGTAGCAGACTCGATTTGTTAGCATCAAGATGCAAATCGGTGAGCCAAATTAGATTTTTGGATAAGCCTGGTGTTGAAGATTTAAGAACAATTTGATGCATCATAAATTATTAAAAAGGATTCGATGAGCCAGAAACTTTGGATCGGCAATATGCAATTCTTTATTGACCTGCGAAGTTTCTGTTATGTAGCTAATCCCAAGGGAGGTTTTATGACAAAAATTGATGAAAGACCCCACTGTTGCTGTTTCATCAAGCATTGTAAAAATAGCACCTTCCAGATGGAGATATGCAAAACGATTAATGATGGGTGCAAAATCGAGATCTTTAGTCGTGGCGCTCATGGCGATAAAGGTTTGCAACCCTTGGGTGCCTTTGAGGGTCTTCAATAAGATTTGAATGCGAGACGATGATCCGACTGTATCAAGAAGGATCAAATCGCAATCACTGTAGCTTTCCAGCTTCTGCTTAAGCTCTAGATTGGTTGTCACAAGGCTAAAAGCAATGTTCAGAGATTCTGCGAAATTTAAACCTTTTTCATCTTTTATCCCGCCATCTTCTGTCAATGTAATCCAAGCAACTTTTTTGCCTAGCTCCTGCACACAATGCTGTGCAATTTTTTGCAATGCTGTTGTCTTGCCCACACCGGAAGGGCCAACGATTAACACCTTCGCTGTAGATCCATTCGATAAACAGATAGGTGTTGCAATATTGATCTGGCCGGCAATAGTCTCTTTGAAACTATTCAAATAAGCAGTGCGTTCCGGACTATCAACTGAGAAATCTACAGAAGCTATGTTTGAATCAAGCTTTTGTTCTATCGAAAGGGCAATGCTTGGATCCACACCTTTTGAGACTAAAAATGGAACAAAAGTAGAGGGTTTTTCTGTCATATACATCTGAGGAGAATATCTTGAGGAAGATGTCGCGTTGATTTCTTGTTCTATTATTTTGTTAAGCTCCCGGTCGTCGGTCGAATAAAGAGATTTATCATCGGAGGATAGTTGATTAAAATGATGAATTAATCTTTCAGCACTATCTTGAAAGGTACTAATGTGATATTTCACATCATTTTCAGCTTTCTCGGTTGCAAGTTCTCCTTTCTGAGGATTTAATTGTTCCCAGTCGGCTTCTTCAACTGCTGCCACTACTTCAACTTTACTAGCAGAAAATAATGACTTCAACCCTTTAGAACGGACCGAGCGCGACGTCAAGATTACCGCGTTAGGGCCAAGGTCTTCTGCGATCTTTTTTTGGACTTCTTCGATACTATCTACAAGATATTTTTTTATAATCATAAAGAATTCGGTTAAAATAATGGGGAGACAAAAGCATGTTTTTTACGGGTTTTGCGATTTCCTCGATTAAAAAAAATTTACCACAAAGGAAAGTTTTTTTATAACTCAATCTGATCTTGCAGCATAAATCCATCAAGGGACGTAAGGGACCGAAGGGACATAAATGACTTTAATACTCCACAAACAAAAAGGTATAATATGCCCCCTATCTCCATTGAACGTTCGCAAAATCCTCCCATACAAAATCAAAAGGAGCAAAACATCCCTTCCAAAATATGGAATGGATTCAAAGTAGCGATGACATTTGTTTACGAAACCCCACTGAATGTTGTTGTCTTTGCCATCATTGGAATTGCCCTTCACTTTTTTCTTCCGAAATTAGCGCTTCCTTTCTTTGCTATTTCAGCATCCATGATGCTGACCAGGCTTGCCGTAAAAATCGCCGATAGGTATCATTTTCATTATTTAAAGTCGATCCAAACGGCAGCGTGTCAGCTTTGCAGTAAATACCCTAAGTTGCAACTTATCGGTTTTATCTTTGCTGTAGCTATTTCACCCATCGCTCCCCCGGTTGGAATTGTGTGCGGTGTCGCCTTTGGTATCCTTGGAGGTATTATGATTGAAATTGAAAATTATAAAAAACAGCAGCATATCAATCAGGTTAAAATGGATAATCCTTCGCAAAATCCTGCTTTATCACAAATTGCCACGCTGTAATTTATGGATTCATCATACTCTGTCCTTTCTACGGCCCTGACATTCTTTTTGGTGACAAACCCTATCGGCAACTCCCCTGCTATCGTCGCTCTCATTAAAGACTACGATTTAAGCCGCCAAAAAAAGATCATGCTCCGCGAAGCTTTCATCTCTTTGGCTCTCGCCCTCTTTTTTCAATATTTCGGCGAATTTTTCCTCACACACCTCCACGTCCAAGATTATGCGGTGACTCTTTGCGGAGGAATCCTGTTATTCTTAGTCGCGTTAAATATGATTTTTGCCTTGAGTCAACCCGCCGAGATGGCAACAATGAAGCAAGAACCCTTCATCGTCCCAATAGCTACGCCTCTTCTATCCGGTCCGGGCTTGCTGACGATCATTATGCTATATGCACGTGAAGTGGATAATAATCTCAAGATTTCCGCTGCAATTCTTTTGGCTTGGGTCGGTGTGACTTTGGTTCTTGTTGTAGCTCCCTATTTGCAGAAAATATTAGGCAAGCGTGGCCTTATCGCTTTAGAACAGCTGATGGGGATGATTCTTTCGATGATCGCCATGGAAATGATCGTCAAAGGATTTACCCTCTTTTTCCATGCTATGAACAGTTAAAAATGGAACATTAATTTATGTCTCTACTTTCCGTTACACTCGTTTTATTCTTAATCATGGACCCTGTCGGCAACATCCCTTCTTTTCTCAACTTAGTCAAAGACATCGACCCTAAAAGACAAAGAAAGATTGTTATCCGCGAAATGTTGATTGCTCTCGTTGCTATGCTGATCTTCAATTATATCGGCGAATTCATTTTTGGCATCCTGCAAGTCTCTGAAGTTGCCGTGAGACTCTCTTCCGGGGTTATCCTTTTTCTTATCGCTATACGCATCCTATTTACAAGCCCTATCAGCTTAAGAGCGAATTTGCCAAAGGGAGAGCCCTTCGTTATCCCCTTGGCTATTCCATTGATCGCAGGCCCCTCACTATTGGCGACAATCATGCTCTACGCACACATGGAGCCAAGCCAACCGATCATGCTGATAGCAATCTTCATTGCATGGCTTTGCGCCAGCGTAGTGCTTCTCTTCTCTTCAGTATTGCAAAAATATCTCGGCAACAACGGCCTGATGGCTTGCGAACGGTTGATGGGAATGGTGCTTGTGCTCTTAGCTATTCAGCGTTTTATGGAAGGTGTGATCCAATTTATGCAAAACCACGGTTAAGCTAAAAGTCAATAGCATGGAAGCTATGAAAAAGCAAAACATCCGCATCATGATAGCCTATGATGGTACCGGATATCTAGGATGGCAAAAAACTAAAATGGGTCCAAGCATCGAAGAGGCTTTGCAAAATGTTCTCGAGCAGATTTTGCAAGAACCAATTTCTTTGCAGGCTGCCAGCCGCACCGACGCCGGCGTTCATGCTCAGGGACAAGTGGTTAACTTCTTCACAACAAAAGCCATTTCGGATAGCGTAAAGTTCCAGATCAGCTTAAATAGCTTATTGCCTAAAAATATAGCAATTTTGCATGTGGAAAATGCAGAGACTTCATTTCATCCCACTCTTGATTGTACAGGAAAGGAGTATCATTATGCCATCTGTACAGGCTCTGCACAGATGCCACATCAGCGGTTATATTCATGGCATTATCCCTATGAACTGGATATCAATGCCATGCGCCAAGCAGCCAGCTTTTTGATTGGAAAACAGGATTTCTCCGCTTTTTGCAACGAAAAAAAGAATGAATGCTATGATAGCACCATTCGCGAAATCAAAGAGATTATGATCGAAGAATCTTCTGACAAGCGGATCTTGATCAAAACTTTCGGCAGTAGCTTTTTATATAAAATGGTCAGAAATATCGTAGGAACCTTAGCCTATGTTGGAAGAGGTAAAATCGGGGCTATGGACATTTCCGAAATTCTGGCTAAATGCGACCGCACTCAAGCCGGCATGACGGCCCCTGCACATGGACTTACCCTATTTAGAGTTTATTATTGAGCTTGTTTTAGCCTCCTCGGCTTCTTAAGAGAAATTCTTTAAAAGGAAGTTGTAGCTGTTCGCGAAGATCCACCATGCTTTTTTTTAGATTTACGGCTTTGCCTTCTAGCTCGAGTTTCTTTTTGAGAAAGCGTTCACCCTCCATTTTTAGTACCGTATCATCATATTTTTTTTCGATCTCATAGAGGCGATGGACTCTTTCAAATGTGTTTGGATCAGCAATAAGGCTTTTTTTGTCTTCAGGAAATTGATTTAAAAACTTTTGAAACTCTTTAAATTCAGGCTCGCTATAGTGGTTTTTAAAGTCGTCTACCCGTTTCAACTCCTTAATTATTGTATCATAATCATGCCGGGAATTTTGTTCCCATCGACGTGTTATATACAGGGTCATAAATCCTATTAAACCAATTAAAAGTGCAGGCACGAATAGAGGTAAAAGTAAAGGAATCGTTCCCGTCACTATGGCACCGATAAATCCACCTAACGTAGCCGCTAAACTTATTTTGAGAATAGTGTTGGTTATCGTTAATGTTTTTTTTATCTTTATAGCTTCCTTTTGTAATTCTTTAAATTTGTTAACAACCAAATCTTCACCTAGCGTTTTCGCGCCAGTGGTTTCCATTTTTTCGTTGAGCACAACCAGCTCTGAAGCAAGAGATAATACATGTTCGTACTGCAAAAGAGAAATGGATGGTCCTGATAAATGATGAATCCCCTTTTCTGCGGCAGTCAAAGCCTCGCGTATTTCTCGAGCTTCTTTTTCGGCAAGGGGTTTATTTTGAAAATAGCGCTGAACAAATTGGGTAAATTTTTTAAGATCTTGCACTTTAGCGCTTGCTTGCGAAATTTTTATATCTTCTCCTAATTTGACAATTCTGCCATCTTCTTTAAAATCCAATTGGTTGATATTTTGTCCAGCTGGTATTTCACTAAGAACCTTTAGATTATTTTTGATGAGGTTGAAGATTTTTCGGTCTTCGTCGTGTTTGTAACGATCATTGTGCTCCCATTGTTTGTATTGGATGCAAAACGGATCTGATCGGATACCGAACATAAATCTCCTCATCAATATTGATGATCTTCTTTTAATTATAGCAAAGCAATAGATTTACGGGTTTATATTTTATAAATAATAGTATTGATTTATTTAACAGTAATATATGAAAGAGCCAGGAACTGGCGCCATTCGTTGGTTGTGATCGGTCGCCCTAGACGGGCTCTAGGGCACATAGCCCAGCGTGACTTAAGCGCTTTGCGCTACTGCAAGCTTCTGATTTCTGTGTTCTTTATTTGTGCTGTTTTGCGGTTGGCCACATATTCTAGAAGAAAGACAAGGCAAAAGCCGAGAGCCGCAAATCCTAAAGAGAGCCAAAACATAGCAGAGTCAGCAGAAGGAATAATAGGCTTTAAAACTTGCAGTTGTGGTCCTTTAGCTATCTTCAACGGCAGCAACACATATTCATAAGACCAAAAAGGCCACACTGAACCCAAGGCTCCGATCATAAATCCCGTTAACGTTGCAATCGTGATATTGCGATAACGACTTAAGAGCCAGCTGACGACATGAGAAAAAAGAAGCGCTCCTATCAAAATGCCCAAGCCGGTGCTTGCTAAGATAAGAAAAGCGTCGATATCAAAAGCCCCTCTTTTGAAAGCTTCGATGAAATCGGCCAAAGCTCCGATAATGACGCTATAAACACCTAAGATTGTTAAGAGATAACTTCCTGAAATACCTGGAAGCAGCATGGCGCTAATGGCTATTGCCCCGCATAAGACAAGCTTCCAATCTACCCCCCTTGAGCTCTCATGCGCAAATTGAGCTACTGTACCCATTTGGTCATCGGCGTGGCTATAAACAGGAGTTGCAGCACTCACAATATTAAGAGCTTTCATAGCAGAAAGCGTCGAGGCTGGTATCTCAAGGAGCATCTGGCTGTTGACATCATAATTTTTGAGACTCTTCTCTGTTACCACGCGCTCTTTGGAAAGATACACATCATAAAGAGGCTCTGATGTAGAAAAGTGAGTTCCACTCAATAGGTAAGCGATAAGGGCGCCGCAAGCTAAAGCAGTAAAATGCTTTGTTTTCCACCGGTCGAGTTGTTTGGCGCAAAATACCACAGAAGCTAAGATGAGCCCCATGAAGCTTGAATAAAGAAATATTCGGAAGACTTCGTGTCCCAAGAGATAATCAAAAAGCCGTGCCAGAGTAATTAATGAAAAGGCGATGCCGCCGATAAGAGCGACGAGAAATTTCCAATAAACAGCTTGAGAAAACTCATTAAACTGCCCCCGTAAAAGCATCTTTATCGCCTGCATATTGACGCTTTTAATGCTTGCAAGCAAGTTATCGTAGATGCCGATGATAAAAGCAACGGTTCCACCGGAGATGCCCGGCACGATGTCTGCAGCACCCATGCAGATGCCGCAGAAGATAACATGCAGCCAATCTATTATGCTATTGAGACGGGGCTTGCCGGCATCTTCTGGCGGCATCAAATAACCTCAAAAAAACGCGCTACAGCCCAGGCCACAATAAACATCATGACTAGAGTTCCCGCCCAGATAATATTAGGGAACCATTTGACACGTGCACCGGGATTTCCTCGGATTTCAAGAGTGCCGATGCCATAAGCAAACTCTTGAGCCGTTTGTTTGCTAAAGATTTCAGGGTTTTCTCGGATGATTTTTTCACCATCGATCCCTAAAAAGGAAGCATATTGCCTAATGAACCCTTGCACATACACAGGAGAAATGAGTTTATTAAACTCACCCTCTTCAATGGCTTGCAGGTAATTCATGCGGATTGAAGTCGCATTTTCGACTTCTTTCAAAGACAAGTTCATCTCTTTGCGCCGTTGTTTAAAAACTTCGCCGATGCTGTTTTTGATTTCTTCTTTATTCATAGGGTAACTTTGATCCATTCCTTGTGTCATGAGTGTAGTTATACAACATCTGCCATTAAGCAAAAAGGAGGAAAAGCAACCAGGAGGTTTTAGAAGAGATAAATAAAAGAGATATCGATTGCATAATTATGTTGATTTTATTAAAATTTCTACTATTTTCTAATCTTTAAAAAACAAAATAATGAAAAACGATATTGTTTCCACCTTACATTCCTGGGCTCTCATTCAGCAAAAACAGCGCTTTGTGCTCGCAGAAGAGCAGGGCAAAGAGCCTAAAGTTGTTATTAAAAGTGGAAAATCGATCTCCTTCTGGCAAAGAATAACGGGAAAAGTCCGCCTTACAAATAACCTAGAAAAAATTTCGAGATGTTTGAAGGAATGGAATACTCAACTCACTCACTCAGAAGATGATGGCATTAACAAAGATCTCGAATCTTTAAAGCTTGCTATCAAACGCATCGAGCAAAATTATTATAAAAACTTCGGTTTTTTTAAAAGAATCTTCTCCCCTAAAGTGACATCGCAGTGCCGCTCTTTGGTAGACAACCTTGAAACAATCATCACAGAGCGTGCAAAAGATCAAATTAAGAAAGACTCTTCCACCTCTCCTAAAACTAGCGATTATTCTGCTGCAGGGACGGCATGCCTAGCACCTTCGTCGAAATCACTTAGTGATTT
>JABDEI010000043.1 GCA_013287145.1 Chlamydiota bacterium | reverse complement strand
GGATGGGCGGCTGCGATTGAAAACGCTAGAGCTAATATGAGCAGCATTTGCAGTAGGATTCAAGCCGTTGTCGCAAGATTTGATTGGATCGATCAGGAAATCAAAAGTTTCACACAGGAAAAGACAGAGGGGCAAAATTCCTTGCAAAGAGCTATTCTTCTTTTTCAATGGCAAGGGAAATTGTTGTTTAAAGAAGCAAACCATACAGAATGGGAATTGTGGCTGGAGAACCTTTTAAAAATCCAATACAAAGATATAGAAAATTTCACCTATAATTCCTTGCCTAAGGAGCAAATAGCGGAAAAAAAAGAGGTGTGCTTAGCCTCATCCTTGCAAGCTCTTAGCTTGAATCAAAACAATGCCTTAGGAAAAAATATTCTGAAACATATGCATGAATGCAAAACTTTGGAAGAAGAAACAATTGCCATGCGAGTCACTAACGTTTTCTTAGCTCAAACAAAAGAAGCTATGATTGAGGGATATTCCTTACGTTTAAGTGCTCTTAAAGATGTCATCAGAATATTGAATTATGATCAGATTCTTAAAGGAGCACGTGAATTTGATAAAGCGCTTGAAGATAAAACTACAGTCATTGCGGAAAAGATACCGCAAGAAAAAAGGCATCTTAAAGAAGTATATAAAGGAATCCTCGAAGAGATTGCTGTCATTAAAAAGCTTATGATACCTCTTCTTTCCACTGTTGAGGAATTTCAAACTGAATATAAAAACTTCAGTGCAGAGAAAAAAGAAAACTCCCTTTAAGAGAAGAAAAAAATCTACAGGACTCCTATGATCACGTTCACAACAACTTCGACAAATGTTGAAACTTTTTCAGCCCAGCCAGATAACATCGTGCAAGTTGCTTCATCTCCAAAGGCACCCACAGGGCCCCTCGCCATCATCATGGAATTTGGCGCTCTTCTCATTAAACATGGAGCAAATCAAGACCCTGTTTCGCAAAATCTTGTTGCTGCTGGTAAAACATTTTTAGTTTATGCCCTGCAAAATCATGCCAAACCCTTTGATGCTATTTTAAGAGGGGGTGTTGAAAAGATAGAAGAGATAAAAAAAATATTAATAAACCCACTCACAAAGTCGACATTCAAAAATCCATGGCTGGTTGAGTCTATCGTCACATGGGACGAAGCGACGCTTACGGAGCATCAGGGGTATGCTCGTCGCTTTTCAAATAATGGCATCGATGCTGTTCCCCACACATTTATAAGAGAGGCAATCAATTGGATAGATCGATTGCCTAAACACGCCCGAGGTCAACTTTTATTGGGTCAAGATAGCGTTCGAGAAACAAACCAAAGCTTAATGATATCCACGGTTCCCAAAGAAGTGCGCGACTATCAACGTTATCTGCTTTATGAACACATTATTGCTCAATCCAAAGAAAAACAGCAGGGATTGATGGTTCTTAAAGAATTTAAGGAAATGAACACAATCTTAGAAAAGGAAAATGTCGAGGGATTTAAGCGGCTGGAACAAATTGTTGAGCGGCGACAACAAAGCAATTTGGAAGAGACTGACGAATTGAAAAGAAATTTAAATGCGCTTGCGATACAGCAAGAGAAGACGCGTGCCCTCCTTAAAAAAGAAAATGGCCTGCAAAAAAAAGACTTAGATGAAGCCATGACTATCTTAAAAAAGGTGCAAACAGAACTTAATGAAGCGCATATCCAAATGAACAGACAGCAAGCACAGATAAACGATCTATGCAATCAGCTACACTCCTCTTGTTCTCAAGTAAATTACTTGCGCAATGAATTGAACAACGCCGATAGCGATAGCGGCTGCTCGATCATGTAAAGGGCACGGAGATGGACGGGTACGTCCTTAAAAAGTCATGGCACTTTTTATGAAAAAGTAACCAGGGCGTCCCGCCCTGATGCAGGCCGAGACGGCCTAGCTCCTTTTCATACTTACAGAGAATTAATTAAAAAAATAGTACAAATCATGTCAACAAACTTCCTAACATTTGAAAGTCAATTAATTAGAACTTTCCCAATTTTAGATGGTTTCAGCGATTTAGAATCCCTCATAAAAGATGCTAATGCTGAAAATAAAGAAATCAACAACGAAATCACAGAACAAATGCTTTTTGCCGCCTATAACATGGGGAAAAGGGAACAAGCTCTTATTGACGAAGGCCGTTTTTTGGCTTCTGAAGGCAAACGGTCAGATAATGAAATCTACAAATTGGAGTTGATGTACGATGCTGAATGGGAGGCGCTACTCTCTGCAGCCAGAGAGAAGTTGCTTTTTTTAAGTCAAAAGGTCAACGTCATCGTCAATTATATCCTAGCTGAAGTTAAAAAGGCTGATAGCGGTGAACTTTTTCCAGGCACTCCTGATCTGCTTACAAGTTTGGGAAGAAAGCTTGGAACGTATCGAGCCACAAGCTTGTATATTCAGAAATTCATACTCTCGGCTAAAACAATAAACGAAAGCTTCTTTTTTTATACCTCCGCGGCCTCATTTTTTGGAACAGGCGTAAGAGATCTTCTCCAAAAAAAAATTAAAGCGGAGCTCTCAACTCAAAAAATTAAAGAGGACGAAAAGCGAAATGATAATGAACAACATTTGCAAATAGTCAATATTGCAAATAATTCTATGACCGTTGGAAGTAGTCTGTCTCAATTTGTGGCTTTTGAAGAGAAAAGAGGCTTAGCAAAAATAGTCAAACTGTTGCAAGCGGAGAATGCAAAAAAAGAGACTGATAACGAAATATTAGAAAAACAAAAAAATGAAATAATGAAAGTTCATAAAGAGGCCATAAAGCGCTTTGACAAAGGGCATCGCGATTATTTTGAACATTGTCTTGATGTCTTTAGTACTAAGAAAGAATGGCATCTCTTTTTAATTCAGAAGTTTTCGAATATAAATGCTAGCCTAAAGAATGATTCATGTGACGCTGGGGAATGTCTACAATGGATCGATATGTCAAATGAAATTGTAAAAACTCTTGATGAGCTAATAGTCTTCTTGAAGGATACCTTAGGACGTTAAAATTATGACAGTTACATTAGTTAAAACACCTTATTCCTCGCATGTCATGATGCGACTTCAGTCTGATTCTATTGAGGCTCTACCGCCTTCTGATCCAGTGGATCTAAATCCGGTACAACAAGTACAGGAACTGATAGAACAAATGATAGAGGATAGATATACGCTTCCTCATGAGCATCAAGAAGAGGTTTTTCAAATCATTAGAAAATGGGAGGAGCTTTTCTTTAGTGATTATCAAATTGACTCCCCAGTAGATAGCAAACGAGAAGATGCAGCGCACGCCCTGTTATTTTTCCGTTTGAACAATATCGAATATATTATGCTCAACTATGCCAAAGGTGTTGACAACAAGGTCATCTGGCTGAAATCCTACAATAGATTGAAAACTATTGCGGCATCAATATTACCTACACATATCAACGTTGAGGCATTTGTTGAGATTGATAAGCAAAAACACCTGGTGTTTAAGTTTCGCTACAAAGCCAAACAAATAATCAAAGAAATTATCCAAAAAGCAAAGACCCTTATCGATCAATTGAAGCAGCAATTATATGATGAAGCCAATGTGGTCGCTAGCGATTTGCAAATTGAATTTGAGGCGATAAAAGAAATTCTTCGCAATTTAAATCGCGATAGTAAGGTTGCCACAGAAGAGTTTCATGGAGATATCGATGAGTTAACTAAAGAGGTATCTCAAATTCATCAAAATCTAGAAAAACAACTCAATGAATCCGATGTCATTGGCCAAAAAAAGAAGGCTGAAGAAGAAGCTTTAATGAATTTGCTAAAAACCTGCGAAGCCGTCGTTAATAGAATATAAACACCGAAAATATACTGAGACACATTCAAAATTTGGAGAAAAATAAATGCTGCCCTTGAGCATGATGAAAGATGTGGTTGCTTACCAGAGCGATAATAATGTCCTAAAATTGCCTTCTGTAGAAGAGATGGTTAGTGCTGCCGAAGCCTATCTTAAAGATATCGAGCAGAGTTATGCAAGTGATGAAGATGATGTAATGATGCATTTAACAGATCAATCAAAAGAGGCGCTAACGGTTCTTGACGACTACATAGAAGAAAAGACCGCTGAAGATCAAAACATGGCAGCTACTCCTCAGCTTGAAAATATTCAAAGATTGGTTGAAGGCATTAGAAAAATTTATGAAGAGGCGCGCAAGGTATGGGAAGAAACTAACGCAAAGCGAGATAGGGAAATACAAGAAAATCATTTATTAAGAAAAGAAATAAAAAATTTGCGGGGTCAAAAAGATGCCCCAAAAAGAAGTCCAGGGCTAGCTATGCTAAAAAAATGTGGCGAGCGCGTTGCTACTTATGCAGCCGATCCACACCACCCTAGAGTTAGAAGTTATGAATATTCTAACAAATGATGCAGCTCCTGCAGGCCGTATCTTGGCTAATCTTCTTGGCAACGATAATTTGCGTATGGCTGTGCTGGCTGAACTTAGAGAAGTTCAAGATCAATTGAAACGCTATTTTGCTGACAATGACTTTCGCATAAAATGCATCTCCGATTGGCACGCAAGTTTTTTGAAGGTCTTACTCGACCCAACTAAACCATTTCCAAACTTACGGGACGTCATTCGCGAATTTGTGCAAGAACTTGTGAACATATTGCGCAAGCCCGGCGAACCAGACGCTCCCTTTCCGGCAGAGCTTTTTAGTGACAAAGCTTTACCACTCATTCAGTTTGTCGTTGCCAAAATGAGAAATACAGACTCCCTTTTTTATTCAAAGCAATTTGATGAAGAAGCTTTTCGGATACTTGAAAAAGAGGCTCCAAATGAAGGTATTCCATTGGAACTCCTTGAGCAACTTCGCCAAATTGAAGAAATGAATGCGAAGAATCTAGAGGAGGAAGCCAAAAGCATGGTCAATTTAAATGCCTTGTTGGGACGATTGGAGAATAGAACGACTACTTTCCACGCCAAACTTGATCAAGGGCAACAGCACATTATGAAAGAGTTTCAGCAAATAAGAGCTAATACCAAACAATTACAAAAGCAAGATCTTGATCAAAGACCAATGATGAGAGAAGCTGCTGCGAACTTATTGCAAGAAGCGATTTATTTAAGAGGTGAAGCTCAAAATATGCAGCGTCAAATCGTCCTTGCGGGAACTCAAATTGATGAGATTAGAAGAGGAAACATGAACCTGCAAATCGAACTCAATTATTTAAGAGCAGATATTGCCGAAAAGAAATCCCGCTGGCTTGAAGATGCCTTTTGTGTGGTCGCTTCAATTGCCCTCAGTTGGATTTTTCAAACTCCTGTCGTTATTCCCCAAATAAGCTAAATCAAAAAACTTATATGACATTTTTTCCCACAACTTCATCGAAACCATATCCGCAGCCATCTTCATCTTTTCAATTAGATGAATGGGAAATGGCTCTTAATCAAGAGGAAAACTGCTGGATAGCCAAAGCTCAAAAAATGGCCCCCTTTGATGCCGATAAACTCCTGAAGCAAGTCCGCAGTGGAATCAAACGCATTCGCGATCATATCGTTCAAATGAAAGTGTTGGGAAGTTCGGCAGATGATATCCGTCAAATGGTGAAAAGATCCCGCGACGAGTTGCATGCCTTAGTTAAGCCATTTGAAAAGGGATGCGATCTTTATGAAAAAAATAAGCAAATTGTGAATCAAAGGTTTCACGATTCCGATGAAAAAATTAACAGGATGAATTTTTCATTTGCTCCGATCGTAAAAAAACCGGAAAAAGTTGAGCCTAACAATCCGTTCTTAAAGAAGCTTGTTGATGAGGAAATGCGCGAAGCTACAATTGAAAAAATGATCGACGCAAGGGTTGTGGTTGCAGCGGGAGAACCAATGGCTTATGTAATTTCAAAAGGTGCCAAAGCAATTTGTTCTAGTCATCCCCAAGTGAAAAAAGTATGCCATCAGATAAAAGGTGTTGTTCAGTCTTTAAAAGATTCGGTGCCGGAAGAAATGAAAAAAAATTACAGGGACAACTTGTCCTTTGAAATTAAAAATAATCAACGTCTAGGAATATCTAAGGAGATGACTAGTCAATATCAGCAAGATCGCGAAGGCATTGCAATAGGAAGTGCAATAGGTGCTGGAGGAATTATTTTAAAGGGCGCTTTTAAGGGTATAGCAAAGGCCTCTACGAAGGCGAAAAACACCTTCAGACAATGTAAGGGAACCAAAGGCTATTCTCAAGGCTTTGCTTCAAATGATAATCATGGCATGCCGGGAGTAAATGTGATTGTGCATGGCAACGGCAATTTGATTAGAGCAAATATAGATATGGGAAAAAACTCGAACAAATTAAAAGAAAAAGTTGCTTTTTTGCTAGGTTACAAGAATAAGATTAAAGCAGATAAACTCGAGGTTTGGGTAAATGAGGGCGGCAGATCTTTTAATTTTCTTGAATTTAATGAAATTTCATCGCCTTCCAATAACTTATGGATTAATCCCAATTCCTATGAAAATCTGATGAAAATAGGTTTCTTTCCTGCTAATCTTAGCCGCAACAGGTCTTTAAATCTTGTTTCAAAACAATCTGAGTACTCTGAGCAAATTGAAAACGAATCCATTGAAAAATCCATAAACGTCGTTGGCCAAAAAACCGATAGGGTTTATCGGACAATGAAATCCTTCTTAAAAGATGACAAAGGAGGTATTAAAAATCCATTAATCACGCACAAAGAAGGCTTTTCTAAAACAATAGAAAAAAATAAGAGCACGAAAAAAGAGCCATTAAACACTATAAAAATCGAAGATTTAAAAGTCTCCTATGAACCTGTTGCGATTAAGGTGAATGCCATTAGTGAAGGCACCATTCATATTCCGACTGTTGAGAAATTGCTCAATGCCAATACACGCGAGCTTCATTTTATTTGGGATGAGAACAACAAAACGCTGAGTGGAATCCTTTCTAAAGAAGGAGTTCCCTCTTCTGTTGGATTATTTGGCGCTGATCGCAGAACCTTTACAAAGATTCTTGAAGAGAAAACCTCATCGTTAAATCCGGCGCAAGAGGCTATATCAGCAGCTGGAATCCGCTATTCAGGTTCTAACTCCTTAGATCCTATGACATCTCTTGCCGATCTTTATACGATATCCATTTTATCAGAACGCAGGATGAATAATAGCGGCGGAAGGTTTATCGTAGATATCTCTTCAGGAAAGTGGATGGATAAACCGATTTCCTCTCCTCATATCCTTCATCTTTTGAAAGAAGACGATTTGAAGCATAAAGCCTTTTTAGATCTCATCGGAAGAGTCCATGTGTTTAATGCCGAGGAAAAGATCCTTAGGCAAAGAACACCTTATATAAGCGCTTCTGAAATACCCAATACTGACATCTTTAATCTTCAGATCACACCGCATAATTATGAATCTGTTGTCAAAGGAGTGATACCGATAGAGCAAACAATTCTTTCTATAAAAGGGCGTGTGCCGCCATTGAATAGCGCGACTCATCCAAGAACGATTTTAATGCAACGATTCAAACATCAAGAAGTGATCATAGAAATTTTTGAACAATTAAAGGTATTCGATATAGAAAATGCGCCTTGGCAGACCTATTTAAAAGAAGGCAAAAGGTTGATGAGCAATCAGGAATTAAACACCAAGATTCCCACACGGCGCTTTCAGGAGATCCATAAGCAATTCTTCATAAACTATCAAAAGGAAACATCTTTACCGACTTATCTTTCTGAGACTGCTGGATCGAGTAAAACTCTAAAGTATCCTAAACAGGGTGACATTTATTGGGTTGATCTGGATCCGGCCCTAGGCATGGAGATGGGCAAAAAAAGACCTTGCGTGGTGACGTCAGTGGTCCAAGAGGGAAATCCCCTTGTCACCGTAGCTCCAATCACCTCAAAAAGCAAACTCTTTCCAGTTGATGTTATATACGAAATAGATGGCAAGCCCGGCAAAATAAAAGTAGATCATTCTAGGGCTATCGATATCTCTCGTTTGATTCACAAAATCGGCGAAGTGGATTCTTTTACACTGGAAGCTATCCATAGAGCAAGGTCAGAGGTGTTTGACCCTCCTTCAAACTCCAGTATCATCAGTGAGGTTAAAATTGCTATTCCTTCTGAATCTATTTCAAATGTTAATTTCCCGATAAAACCATTGCAACAACCTCAAAGACCTTTAGTTCTGGAACAGGGGGATCTTTCATTTATTTCACAAGTGTTTGCCGGCCAAGTTCAAAATGCCCTCATCGTTAATAAAGTGACAAAAATTGCTATGGAGTCATTTGGAAGAAAAGATTCCTTCGGTCAGCTTTCAAGTTTTTTAAAGAGCTTTCCGGAAAGTGGATTTTTTAGAACGACATCAATTTCTTCAGAAAAAATTCAATCACATCGAAATTCTCATCTCGTTGTCAAAAAAATTGAGGAGGTATTGGATCCCGTGGAATTTGGCCGATCCGGCAGCAAAGTATTTATGGTTCAACACCCTCAGAAAGAAATGCCATTCGTCATCAAAGCTTTTGCATCGCCGGAACAATTTGTAATGGAGCTCGTCGCAACCAAAACATACCACCTCATGAATTTAAAAAATTCTGGTTTTCCGCAAATTGTAGCTTTAGGAAAACACTTGAATAAACGAGGGGAAGAAAGAGGAATGATCGCGATGAACCGCGTTCCTGGAGATTCGATGAGCCTCATGATAAAAATGGCGGGAAAGTTGCAACCTGGTAGCGAAGCGCGTTCACTATCGATCCATAAGCTTGAAGGGTCGTCTGAGATGATTGCCGACTTTCTTGCTGAACTCCATGAAAAAAGCATCCCATACAAAACCGCTCCCTCTCCTAGTTATCTTTCAAAAGAAATTGATCAGTTGAATAAACGGTGGCGGATTGCAAAAGAACTTGGCGTTAAACTGGACATTGGAGATAGAGATATCGAAAAAATAGTCTTGGGAATGAAGCAAAATCCTGGAATTGGAGGATTTGTTCATGGAGATGTGCATCCCGGCAATTTTTTTATTGATTCCAAGCGCTTATATGCCATTGACCTTCAGGCGCTCGCAAGGTCTATCGATCAATATGGAAATCCCATAGGAGTTTTTGCAAAGGATTATGAACAGGTTTTAACATCATTTAGATCATATGGAGTATCTAATGGCCTATCAACGCTAGAGATCGATGGTATCATTCGTTGTTTTGAAGAGCGTTATCACCTGAAATTTTCAGGATCGCAGACAAAAGCATCTAAGCTTTTCTATAAACTTTTCTGGTCTCTTGATACTTTGATTAAATCAAAAAATAATGCAAAGGTTTTCGAAGTGTTTGAAAAGATGTCCTATCATGAATTTTCTTCCATTGATTAGTTCGAACTTCTCTTGCACTTCAGAACCTCCTAATTGCCCAAATAAATTCAAATATGATATCTTTATCCAGAAAAATTGAGGTATTTATGAACGTTAGTCAATTAATTCGATTACCAAGTGAAATTTTTGTAGAAATTTTACATCATTTAGAATTCAAAGATTTGGCTGCCTTAGAGCAAAGCTGCAAAGAAATTCAAGCAATCATTTGCGAGAAAAAAATTTGGGGGAAATTAGGCGAGTCTTATGGCCTTTTTCATGATGGAAAAAATATCAAGGGATATCTCCGCAATCATACTATTTCCAATCCTGAAAAATTAAAAGAAAGGATCTCGAATTTTTTTTGGGGAATCTCTTCCGCTAATAACGTTTTCTTTAAGTGTCTCTTTAAAGAAAACTCAGGAATGCTTGAAATTGAAAGAATTCAAAATACGAAAGAGAAAAATTCACTGACCGTATTATATACAAGTCCGCTTGACGAGAATGCAAAAATCAAAATTAATCAAGATTCAGATGATATGCTCGAGCAGGCACAAATGCTTTTAGAGGAATCATTCAAAAAAAATCTCTCTTGGTCGCGAATAAAAATTTAAGAGGGAGAGTCTAGTTTTGATCCTTGATAACGCAAGTTGGATAAGCCTCGCTAGAGGCAGCAGCATGTAGCCATACGCGTGAGCGTGTGGACCTCAATAGTTTGGAAATTAAGCCGTGAATACGGCGACAGATGAGTTCATGAGACACATAACATCTGTCGCCGTATTCACGGCTCTCTTAATCTACGTATTTATTCCACACGCTCACGCGTGTGGCTACATGCTCCTGCCTCTAGCGAGGCTTATCCAACTTGCGTTGATTTACTAAAACAAGGTACTCATTTTTGCGATGAACCATTTAAAGGAGCACTAGTTTTGATCTTTGATAAATGAAAGTGCGATTTCAGCGTGATTTGGAAGATCTTTGGCTTTGAATAGAGCTGCCATTTTGCCAAGACACTCTACTTTATCTTCCAATTTCATCGCACAAATTTTATAAAGTTCTATGGCATCGTCATCATAACCCTCATCAATTAATCGCATAATGAGATTATGAAAATCATCGGTTTCACCAAAGGGAAAAAAACCATTTGAATATTTATTCGAATATTCCGCGATAGCGGGGTCGTTTTTAAACAATTGGTATAAATCATAAGAGATTTTCACTTGTTGTTTAGTTAGCAGACAACGCAAACATCTCGGTTCAGAATATTGTCCAGAGTTATATTCAGCATAAATCAATTTTGCTAATCTAATAATAGAAGTTTTATCATTGAGTTTTATGCATCTTGTTAAGATGTTTCCTACGCAGATTTCAAACCATGATGTCATAGATAAAATTGGATGTTTCTCAATAACATCGATGGCTTCATTGACCATGTTTTTATTGCAAAAATCGATGATTTTTTTACATTTGGAAAGATTAAGACAACTCAAAGAATTGTTTTCATAGATCTTATTGAAATTTTCCATCCGTGAGTCAAATAGCTTTGCTTTTACTAAAGATACGATTTGATTTTCAATAAATGCTTCTTTATGAAGAGAGCTAAGTTCCTTTAAAGCCCCTACGTATTTCACTGAACTCTTAAAAAATTTCTCATAAGAACCTAGACCAATTTGAGAGGCAGCAAATTCGATATCAATGAGTGCTTCATAAGAAATCTGCCGTTCAGTTAAAGAATTAGGTTTCAATGGATGTGTTTTTTCTTCCTGTTGTATTGTCTTTTTTAAGGCAGACATTTTTTTAAGATATTTTTTACCATTTAAATAGATATCATCATAAACTTGCGCTGTCGATTTATAAAGATTACTGATGTCATATTCAGAACGAATTTTATATTCATCATTGCTATGAAAAAACTTAGTGATTAAGAAATTGTTAAATGCGATAGCCTTCGGCACCCAAAGTTTCTTTTTATTTTGTTTTATAAAAAGATACCATTGTTTGCATGTAAGGGAGGAGCGAGTTAAATCTACCGCTGCCAACCACTGAAAGATTTCTAAGGCTGTTTCTTTGGGAACAATTTGAGCAAATGAAGCCTCACTTGAAAAATTAATTTTTTCCACGCGAGGCATCAGAAAAAAAAATTCTAGAGTTGGTTCGAACTCCACTGGAAGCTGAGATATAGATTGGGATGTCATAAATGTCATAGATGTCGTCATAGAAGTCATAGATGTCATAGAAGTCATAAAAAAATTACCTCAATATTTTGTCATTGGTGATAAGCAGTATTTATACCGAACGTGACTCAAAAATTGGCATTTGGGCGGTGCCAAAGCCACGGGATTAAGAGATCATAAACGAGTCAATATTGACTTAATATTGACTCGTTTATGATCTCTTAATCGCGAGAGCTTTCGCACTAGCCTAAATGCCAATTTTTGAATCACGTTCGGTATAGTTTAAAGCATCTTGCATCTTTTTTAAGAAAATAGGGTTCTTCCCATCTAAATAGGATTTTAATTCAAGATCATCTTCTATTTTAACAATTTTATTGCTTTTGACATATGCTTTTGCAATTAATTCAATCTGTTTTTCTCTATGTGCGGTATTTTCAAACATGTCACTTAGGTTAAATAGCATGAATCTTCTTAGCAGATGCAAAGAAATTTTATTTCCTTTAGTTAAAAAATGCTCAATTAAAATTTCGAATACATCAAAATCTTCAACACTTTTTACAAGTTTGTCCTCAGATACAGTTAAATCTGGGAATCGATGTAGCAAATCCTTAATATTAGCAAATTCTGTTTCCTCATTAAAGATTCTTTGATAGGTACTTAAATCGGTTTTTAGCTCAGGATTTTTTTGCAGGATGAGATCCAAAGCAAATTTATTTCCCTTTTTCACAGCTTCATTTAATAAAAATTCTTTAGGTATATCCAAGTTAGATTGTTGTAAAATCGTTGTTAAAGAATCTAAATGATTTCTTTCAATGATTGCTGTAAGGCATTCTTGTTGACAACTCTTTAGTTCATCAAATAGAGCAAGCAACACTTCTGAAGAAAATTGTGCAGCTAAAAATTCTTTAAAATGTTGTAAAGTAATCTTACCTTTAGCTAAAGATATTGCTTTAACGCAAGCTTCTGGGGACTGATTTTGAGAAATAAAGCGGGAGATAACCCCAGAGTTCATCCATTGAAAATCGGCAAAAGATAGAATCATCTTAACGTAACGTGAGGAAAGCCCTCCCCCGTGATTTTGAATTTTATTGGTCATAACCTGAGCTAAGGCTATTTTAGCAAGGTCGCTGATGACTTCACTTGATACAGTATGCCATTGTTTGCATACTTGAGAAGCATTATAAATGGCGACTTGCGATCTGCCATTTACTCGCGATTTATAGTAATACAGATCTGTTGTGACTGTAGATAAAATATCATATAAAACCTTGTTGGATAATTGTGATGGTTGCATAAAGATCCTGATAATTTAAATTACAAATTTATTTACTCATTTGATTGCTTAAGACAAACCTGATGCTCAGCATCTTGCTTCTTATTTCCCTAAGCTAAGTCTTAATCTAATGCAATCAGAGCCTCTTAAAAAACTTTGGGAAGATATCATATTTAATTCATACAATTCAAGGAGAATGGAACCCCAAATCCTTCAGTGATTTTTTTTTATAAAGTTCACCCGTGTCAATAAGCACACAATTTTCCTTCCCCCCATTTTCCAATTTTCTCAGGAGCAATTTGAACGATATGATGTAATTCCTCTACAGAATTCAACTTATTTGAAAATTTCAAAACATAATTTGCCATCATCCTTATTCTTGAAAAAAACTTTATCATTTTTTATTTGATTATTCACCCATCTTTATTTTTTTAGTAAACGCGTCTATCATTGCTCCTTATTAATAGTCATTAATAGTTAATATGTAAATAAATGCTATTTTGTTATAATAACCTGTTAGAGGTTCATTATGAAAATCGAAAGAAAAAGCGCTTTTAACGCTCATTTCTTTGAGAAGAAACATCCTCCAAAAAAAAACAAATATGACTCAGGTGTTGCCGAGGTTGGCAAGAATCGCTTTTCTTCCGATATTGAGACTATGCCTAAAACTGGAAAAAATAGAAAAGCTTTACAAGCTAAAACCAAAGGGAATTACTCCCCACTTATCATCAAAAAAATCTCTCAAATAAAGCAAAGATTATCCATAGGTGTAGATCTCATTGTAACCGGCTTAGTCCACACTTTTCATAATGTTGATGCAATTATCAGAAATCCCAAAATCTTGATTCCTACCCGCAACATCGCTCAATGGGAAGTGTTACGGACTAGAAAAGATTATAAAGAAGCTTGCAAGATGTTGGATGTTTATAAAAGCTATTTTAAAAATCATCCTCATCCTTTCATTTCGGTTAAAGATGAGCCACTTAAATCGGCCAAAATTGACGGCATTTGTTGGGCTTTTTGCATCGATTTAGCAAAACGCGATCTTCAAGCCGGTAATCAAAGCGACAAAAACTTCATTGAATTAGTACAGGGCTTTGAAAAAGGGGCTCCTGCAGAAGCTGCTGCGCTGCAATCTATCTATCACCTTTTGCGCTTTTTTAGTTTAGCCGCTTATTTGGAAGAAGAGAACTCTTTTTTAAGCGCTCTTAGTCAAATCGTTAAATTTAAAAAAGAGGAAATGCCCGATATCCTAAATGTCGATTTCTCAAAAGTTAGAAGTGCTTTAACAGGGTCTTTTTCTTTTGACGCATCTTCAACGCGTTTGGATATTTTAGAGATCATGGGCAAAGTAATTAACAAAGGGGAGCAAGCAAAACAGCCCGCAAAATGGCTTTCAGAGCCTAATGATCAAGGCATTCGTACAGTTGAAGATCTAGAGGGATTCAAGAAAGCGGTTATGAAGGAAGTAAATTTGCGCTTTGATAAAATTCCGGCGGGAAAATTAGACAATGCTTTACGTGAACGCACCGAAGCAGTCAAGACCTTGGAGTGGGTCATCGCCTTTTTAGAATTTAGAGAAGGTGTTTATAGAATCTCCAAAAAAAAGCCGCCGAAAAAAGAGACAACGCCTCCTGTAACAGATCAAGAAAAATTTTGGCAAAGATTGAAGGCTAGGGCTCTAAAAATCTTTAAAAAAAATGACGTCAGCAAAAACCCGATGGATGCTATTTCCAATCCTCAGATTAGGTATTTTCTTTCGGAAGTAGTAGATACATTTATAGCAAGAACGAAAGAGAATGAAATTCTCCGAGTTCAAGGACTTAAAACGGCCTTCACCGACGAGATTATTGGCCACCCAGCTATGTTTGCCAGTGATGAAGCGCGATTAAAGCATTTTAAAGATCTTAAACCCGGAGTTTACCAAATTAGCTTTCAAGTTAAGGGCGGAGGCCATGCCACTTTTTATAAAAAAACAGAAGGGGGAATGGGATATTACGTCGATCCCAACTATGGATTATTTCATCCTTTTCCTGCAAATGCCTCGCATGCTGAAATGATCAAAAAAATAGTCTGGAAATATGCTGAACACCATGGCGGGAAGCTTTATGGCATTAAAGGCAAACCCAATCATTTAATCGAAGTAGTAAAAATAGAGAACTCTTAAGTAACGCATTATAAAAAAGATTTAAAGTTGTGCGAAGGGCTGCAAGAGTTCTCTCATTGGGGTTTAAAGGGCTTGCCCCTTAAACCCCTACCGAAGACCTAGAACACGAGGCGTAGTGATGAAGAACTGATAAGGAAATGGCGTTGTTGCATAAATCTAATGCCGTTCTTTCAGAACTCAATCCTCCCTCTTGGATACCCAGGCCTCTCGCTGCGCTTCGGCCTGGGCTATGACATGAAGGCCTTTCAGGCCATGAAATCAGTACATTTTTAAAAAGATTGTGTTTTCAATGGTCTGAAGGACCATAATAACATAGCCCAGGCCGAAGCGAAAGCGAGAGGCCTGGGAAAAAGGATAAGCAAAAGCTGAGTTCTGAAAGAACGGCATCTTCTTTCACAGATTTATGCAACAACGCCTAAGGGAATCAAAAATGACTTTAGTTAAACTTATTTTGGTTAGATATATTTTAAATAATTTATTATATGTTTATATTTTCAGATTACAATGAAAATAAAGACGTATTTTGTTTATAATTGGTTTAAATCAGGAGCGGCAAAATGATTGAGAATATAGGTGTGGAAAGCAAGACCCCAGAACCGATTGTTGAGCTTCAGAATTTTAAGCAGCAATTAAAAAGCGCAAAGGCTAACTACTCGTTTAGAGGGCGGAAATTCACCATCCAAAATAAAGACTGCCTATCTTTCGTTCAACTTCTAGATCAGTATAAAGCTCTATGGAATCGGATGCTTGCAGAGCAGGGAAAATATTCTAGTGCAATAAATGAAGAAAGAATTAATTCTTTATTAGAGTGTAAAAAAACGCTATTAGATTTAAATACAAACTCCGATGCGGCTTTTTTTGGACAAGCTCCAAAAAAACTTACCACGCGTATTTTGGCTACATGGATTAAGTTCATCCGCATCGTGCGTTTTTTCTCTTCATCACACCGGGCAATCCATTTCTTTGACACCCCTCGAGCTCAAATAGAAGAAAGCAGCCTTTTATCAAAACATCATAGCAAAGTAATACAAAACAAACTCGATCATGTAAATGTTCTACTTACTCAACACAAAGATGACCTTTATGAAAAGCGACAAACTGGGACGATTAAAGGAGCTAAATTTTTTGCTAAAGAAGAGATTAATTTGGAAATGGAGCGCTATCGAGCCAATTATTTCGGGTTAACAAATCGTGAGACCATTGAGACTAAGCATACAGAAAACATGTCACAAATTTATAACACATTTGAAAATGGCGTAAAACGATATTTAGATCGCGATCAAGCAAAAAAAGCCTTTCAGGATATCGTTGATGGAAAAGATGCATCCATCCCCAAAGACTTTAATGAATTAACAAATAATTTATTTAAAGATAAGAATATATTACCTTAATTAACGAACATTCATAGAGGCTAGCAAGTATAACTTGTTTGAAGTGAGAGATCACGCTCATTAACCGCAATGCGGTCATTTGCGGCGAAGCCGCTGCAGAAGTTAGCCGTGGCGTGACGAAGGAACCCACGGATTATTTCAAGATAAGATATAGCCAGGAACTGGCAACAGGATCCTAACGAGAGTGTCGCCGCTGCCCTGGCTTGAAGATCATTTGCAACTCTCCGTGGGTTCCTTAGGTCACACCACGGCTATCATCTGTAGCGGCTTCGCCGCAAATGACCGCATTGCGGTTATGAGCGAGTGGAATAAAGCAGCCTTTTATCAAAATATCATTTTTCAGCTGCGTTCCGAGGTAACAACCTTTTTCTGAAAGGGATAGCAAAAAGCTTTGAGCACTCGTTTGATCAGCCTAAACAGCAAACAGCCTAAGCCGATGCCGATGATGGCGTAAACAAGCGCTTCAAAAGTTAATGAGATTTCAAAGTGGAAGGAGTGCAAAGCATCTTTGGCAATATCCCAATTGAGATGTGAAAGAAAAACAAACGGTTTATCATAGACTGTGGTGCTTTGCAGCGCAATAGATGCGTTTTGCATGTCGTAATAGCGATCAAGCATCCCCTGCATTAGATCGCCCTGCCTTGCAAAGTCGCTGTCTCCACTCGAAAGAAATTTTTGGATAAACTGCGGTAATGTTTTGCCAGATAGTTGTGCTGCTTGCCGCATGGTGTCGATTTGAAGTTTGAGTTCTGCCAGATGTCCCGATAACCTCAACGTATATTGCTGCATATAAGCAGGAGCCTGTAAGAAGAGCAAGCCGCCGGCTGCTGCAAAAGTTCTATCAATAAGTCCACCCATCCATTTTAGCATAAATTATCTCGGATTTTCATGATCGTTAACGTAAAAAGGCTCAACATGCACGATGACATCGCGCACTGCCGGCCAGACTTTTTGTATTTCAACGCGCACCTTTTGTGTAATTTCGTGCGCAAATTCTACAGTAAGCGTTGGATCGACTTCAATATCGATATTGACATGGGCATCAGGACCATACTGTTGAATGCGGATTTTTTCAGTGCCAAGAACGCCGGGAACGAGATAGGCGGCTTTGCGCACGCGCTCAAAATACTCTTCATCAGGAATGCGGTCGAGAATTTGATTAAGATTGCTTCGCGTAGCATATAGGCCAATCACGATCATCAAAAGCGATATGATGATGGCGCCGATATGATCGATAGCCAAGCTCCAAGCCGGGAAATAAGCGGCAAGAAGGAGCGCCACAGTAGCGAATAGACTTGTGAGGGCATCGATGCGGTAGTGGATGGCATCA
>JABDEI010000042.1 GCA_013287145.1 Chlamydiota bacterium | reverse complement strand
GATTCTATATTCTCAATTTATAATTTCAGGTGCTTAAAAATGATTGACATTTTAACTTTTGGGGCACATCCCGACGACATTGAGTTTGGCTGCGGCGGCATTTTGGTTAAGATGGCAAAGCAGGGTAAGAGCATTGTCATGGTCGATCTTACTCTTGGCGAAAAAGGAACGCATGGATCTCCGGAAGAGCGAAGGCGGGAAGGAGAGGAGTCATCACGCATCATTGGCGCTGAGAGGGTGTTTTTGGATTTTGTCGATTGTGAAATCATCGATTCTTATGAAGGCAGGCTGAAGCTTGTCGCAGTCATTCGAAAATATCGTCCGCGTTTAATCTTAGCCCCTCTTTGGAAGGGGGAGCAGAACCATCCGGATCATTTGGCATGCGGCTTAATGGTGCGCTATGCCTGCCGTTACAGCAGATTTGCAAAGATTCTGCCTTCAATGCCGATTCATCAACCCGAAGGAGTCTTGCACTATCTCTATCCCACCTATGAGGATGCCGATTTCATTATCGATGTTACAGAAGAAGTTTCTACGTGGAAAAAGATGTTAGAGTGTCATCAAAGTCAGATGCGCACGTTTCAATATAGCGAATGGGTGTTAAGGATGGCTTCAAAATTAGGGTTATTGATAGGAAAGCCTTATGCTCAGGGCCTTGTCAAAGGCAATCCCATTGAAGTTGATGACCTCATGTCCTTGGCAAAAGGCACCCGAGAGATTTGAGGTCATAGAATGATTTTTTTGAATTTGTATCGCTGCTTTTGCATAAATCTATGAAAGAACGGCATTAGATTTATGCAACAAAGTCAATTTGTCTTGTAAAATTTAAATGACCATGGTAACATGACTATAGATATTAGTAACGAGGATTTTATGAAAGAGGAAATGAAAGCGGGAAAATTTAAGGCGGAATGTCTTAAAATCATGGAGCTAGTAAAGAAAACAGGTCGAAAAATCGTCATTACTAAAAGAAATGTGCCCATCGCCAAACTAGTCCCTATCGAAGAAGAGGAGCGAAAAGCCTTTGGCAAGCTTAAAGGAACAATACATTTCAAAGGCGATGTCATAAGCTCCATGGACGAGGTGTGGGATGCCGCACCTTAAAAAATTAAAAAAACACAAAATTCTTTTGGATACGCATGTCTGGCTATGGTCGATGGTTGGAAGCTCTACATTAAGCAAAGATTTCAGTAACGCGTTTGAGAATATCCTCGAAACGCAACAGGTACTGATCTCTCCTATGTCTATTTGGGAAATTGGGATGCTAGTCGATAAAAAACGCATTGAAATAAGCATGGATGTATCTGACTGGGTTGATCAGGCCCTTGATGTGCCGGGAATTCAACTTTGTCCGATTACACCGCGCATTGCAATTCAAAGCACAAGGCTACCTGGAAATGTTCATGGAGATCCAGTTGATCGGTTATTAATTGCGACAGCTTTTGAAGAAAATGCTGTTTTAGTTTCTTGTGATAAAAAAATTTTAGAATTTGGATCGGACAAATTTATCACTGTCTTTAATCCGGCTAATACTTGATAAAATCAACTATAAGCAAGAATAAGAGCTTTGGCCATATTGGAAATGGAGGGATCAGGCTCGTTTTTCAAGATATGGGCAAGTTTAAGACCCTCTTCTTTTTTTCCTAACATAAATAAGGCCTTAGTAACATTCAGAAGGGTTGGGGCGTGTTCTGCTTCGAGCTTTAAGGCTTTATCGAAGCATTTTAATGCCTTGGCGGGTTGGTTTAGTTCAAGGTAAAGAGCGCCAAGAGTTTGGGCGTCATAGGCATTGCCGGTATTGACAACTACCAGAGCTTCAAAGAAGGGGAGGGCGATGTCGTATTTGCCCTGACGCAGGTAGGCATATCCAGTGTAGCGCAAATCATCGAGCTGATCTTCATCCCATCCAAGAGTTTCCTGCCAGTTGATTCTGCTCATGTTAACCTTGCAAAAACTGGCCAACGCGCCCGATGATAAAGCTTAGCCAGCCATTGATCTTTTCAATAGTAGCAAAGCATGCGACGATGGCAGCTTTCTCCTCTTCCTCCTCGGGGCTATGGCATTCGACTGCGTTCAATTTTTCGGTATCTTCAGCTTGTTCTTCGATAGATCCCAGGGTTGGGGCGACGCGATAAAAAGCGAAGGGAGAGCGGCGTCGGCGCTTAAATTCCTTTGGAGGAAAGAAATAGGCCCAAGGGGTATGTAAGGGGACAATTCCAAGGAGAATATCGAGTTCGGTCATTTTGGGAAAGATATCAACAATTTGCAGTTGAGGAGGGATGCTAGAGGCTTCTTCCAAATGCAATTGCTGATTGATCTGTTCGATCATTTTGGTGCGAATCGCATAGAGATTATAAACGCTTAAATCGAGCTTATCAATGGTAGCCATAGGATCCTCGGGATCACAGTAAATTTTTAAATAATCAATAAATTAATATTCTCTATACTTCTATTTTAACAAGGCTTCCTATTTTTTAGTAAACTTTATCGCTATAAAGAGAAGAAAATCCTCTTTTTTTGATTTTTTTAAGCCTTTCTTTGAGTCGCGTACAGTTCTAGGTATAAATCTTTCTTTTTCTAAAAGTTTCTTTTGCGGATACGGAAAAACTCATATAATGCTTGAATTTAGGAAATAGAACGCAAAACTTATATTTACAATGTCAAAACCACATATTTCAGTATTATTACGTGAAGTTTTAGAGTCCTTTGAGGGGCTTACCTTACGCCATTTCATCGACGCAACCCTAGGGGCAGGAGGTCACTCTGAGGCTATCTTGCAGGCTCATCCGGAGATAAAGCTTTTAGCAGGCATCGATCAAGATTTACAGGCATTAGAGTATGCAAAAGGGCGCCTTAGCCCTTGGAAAGATAAGGTGGAAATTTTTTCCGGTAATTTTGCCGAATTAAATTCGCTTCTTTCCCCTTTAAAAATTGACTCCTATGACGGAATTTTGGTCGATTTAGGGGTGTCATCGATGCAGCTTGACCAAGCCATGCGCGGGTTTAGTTTTATGAGGGAAGGACCTTTGGACATGCGCATGAATGAAAAAGCCGATTTAACCGCCGAAGAGATTGTGAATACTTGGTCTGAAGGTCAGCTTGGGCGTATATTTCGAGATTACGGTGAGGAAAAGAAGTGGAGAGCTGCAGCAAGAGCAATTATTCACGCAAGGCAGCAAAAAGCAATCCGCACGACTTTAGAGCTTTCAAATATCTTGGATCCTGTGCTTCGAACCAGAAAAAAAGGGATTCATCCGCTGACATTGGTTTTTCAGGCGTTAAGGATCTGTGTCAACAAAGAGTTAGAAGTATTGGAGGCATTCTTACCTAAGGCATTGGAGAAATTGAACATAGGCGGCAGGCTGGCAATCATCAGTTTTCATAGCTTGGAAGACCGCATTGTGAAAAACTTCTTCCGATTTGAAGCCAGTGATAAATTGGATACTTCTGGAATAGGAGGCCTTTTTTTAGATAAAAAACCTACTGTTCGCCTTGTGACAAGAAAGCCTCTTTCTGCTACAGAGGAAGAGATTTTAAGCAATCCTCGCAGCAGAAGCGCCAAATTAAGAGTAATTGAAAAACTATGAAAGTTTCAAATCCAAAAATTATGTCGCTTTGGCTGTTCATCTGCATCGCCTCTGCCGGATTGTTTTTATATGCCTTTATCGACAAGCAGAATGAGTTGACGGAGTTGCGTCTTGCAATTCCTGCCTTGTCAAAAGATGTCAAGGCAATCCAAGATGAAAATGTTCGATTGCAATATGAAGTCGATCGATTTGAAAGCCCGATCCATTTAATGGAGCTTTCTAGGAAACCTGAATTTGGTCATTTGAGATATCCCTATATTCGCGATGTATTAATTCTTGCTGAAAAACCTCCTTTGGCTCAACCCATGGAAGAAAAATAATGCAGCCTTCGAATCAAGATCCTGTCGGCGCTTCCGACCGCAAACGCTTGGTGTTTATTTCCCTCGGAATCTTTTCTTTTTTTGCGATTCTGATCGCTCAATTTTACAGAATTCAAATTCTCGAAGGCGATAAATGGACAAAAGAAGCTAAGCGGCAGCATTTTTTCATCGTTAAAGAGCCTTTTTTACGTGGAACATTTTTTTCCAATGCCTCGATCAAACGAGGTCACCCTGAGACGCCTCAACGTTTTGTCATCGATATCCAAAAATTTCACCTCTATATCGATCCTCTTTCCATCCCAGCCGAGCACCGCAGCACTATTGCAAAGAAACTCTTGTCTTTAGTGAGTTTTTCCCTAACAGAACAGTTGGAGCTTCGTCCACAATTTGACCTCAAAAGCCGCAGCCGCAAACTTGCCATGTGGCTAGACCGCGAACAACGCGATCTTATCATGCAATGGTGGCTGCCTTATGCGCGCCAGCATAAAATCCCACGCAACTCTTTATTTTTTGTGAACGATTATCAAAGATCTTACCCTTTTGGCAAGCTTTTAGGACAGGTATTGCATACGATCCAAAACAATAAAGATGAAGTCACCAACCAGGGCGTGCCGACGGGAGGGCTGGAGTTATATTTCAATAAATATCTGAAAGGCAAACAAGGCAAAAGATCTTTAATGCGATCTCCACGCAACTCTTTTGAAACGGATTCAGTGATTGCCTCTCCTCAAAACGGCGCCGATATTTATTTGACGATCAATCACTGTTTGCAAACTATTGCTGAAGAAGAGATTGCTAAAGGAGTGAAGAAATGCAAGGCGAAAAGTGGTTGGGCTGTGATGATGGATCCAAAAACAGGGGAGATTTTGGCTTTGGCGCAATACCCCTTTTTTCATCCTGCCGACTACCAGCGCTATTTTAACGACCCGTTGCTCATCGAGGTTACTCGGTTGCAGGCAATTACGGACGCCAACGAGCCCGGCTCAATTATGAAGCCATTTACAATTGCTGTTGCTCTTAAAGCCAATGAGGTGTTGCGTCAGCGCAACGAAGCTCCTATTTTCGATCCTGACGAAAAGATGGCGACTTCAAATTCACACTTTAGAGGGCGCTCCAAGCCCTTAAAAGATACACATCTTCATCACTTTTGCAACTTGGAGATGGCGTTGCAGAAGTCTTCGAATATTTATATGGCACGCTTGGTAGAGAAAGTGGTAGATCGGCTAGGCAATAATTGGTATCGGCAGATGCTCTTTGAGGCATTTGGCTTTGGTAGAAAAACCGGAATCGAACTTTCCTCAGAAAGTCCGGGTTTGCTGCCAACACCTGGAAAAAAACATCCAAATGGCACTTTGGAGTGGTCTGTTTCGTCACCCTATTCCATGGCGATGGGACATAACATTCAAGTGAGTAGCCTGCAAGTGGCCAGGGCTTACTGCATTTTGGCCAACGGCGGTTTTTTGGTACAGCCCACCCTTGTAAAAAAAATTGTGAGAACGAATTCAGATGGAACCCAGGATATTCTTCTCGACAATACAAAACCTGAACGAATAGCTAAGTTTCCACGAGTATTGAGTCAGGAGATGGTTGAAAGAGTTGTCAAAGGGATGAAATATACGACAAAGCCGGGAGGGACAGCGCGGCGTGCCGATGTATGGGGATATACAGAAGCTGGCAAAACGGGTACTGCTGATAAGATTGTCAAGGGAACCTATTCTCCGGCACATTGCTGTTCAAGCTTTGTGGGGATTACGCCTTTGAGTGATCCCGCTTTTGTTTTAGTAGTTACGATGGATGAGCCCGAATATGGTTATATTCCGGGGATTGGCAAAAATCATCATGGGGGTACCTGTTCAGCGCCTGTATTTCGCGAAATCGCCCAGCGTTCTTTAGAGTATTTAGGTATTGCTCCGGATGATCCATTTGGCTATCCTGTCGGCGATCCAAGGTACGATAAAAATAAAGCAGATTGGATGCCGGAAACACGCCGGTTGCAAGAAATGTATGAAAAGTGGAATAACATGTCAGGAAAAGCGAGCAAGAAATAAGAACACATGAAATTAAAAAAATTAATTAAAGACATTCCTGTAACTGAAATTAAAGGATCTAAAGAAGTTGAAATTACCGGCGTTTGCGCCAATTCCAAACTCATAGCTCCCGGCAATCTTTTTATTGCGCGCAAAGGACGCATCGAAGACGGCGCGCGCTTCATTCCAGAAGCCGTTGCCGCCGGAGCTGCTGCCATTTTGACAGACATCTATGATCCATCCTTAAAGAGCGTAACCCAAGTCATCCATCCGCAAGTTTCTTTAATCGAAGGATTGATAGCAGCGCAATATTATCAATCTCCTAGTCATGAGCTTTATATGGTTGGCGTGACGGGGACAAATGGGAAAACGACCACCTCTTTTTTGATAAAATACCTTTTAGATAAAATCGACCTTCCCTGTGGATTAATCGGAACTATCGAATATATCATCGGACAAAACCGCTATCAAGCCACTCGGACAACACCGGATGTATCGACGAATCACAAGATGTTAAGGGAGATGGTTTTACAAGGATGCAAATCGGCAGTGATGGAAGTCACCTCACATGCGCTTGATCAAGGTCGTGTGATGGGCATTGAATATGATGTGGCGATTTTTACTAATTTGACTTTGGATCATCTCGATTACCATCAGACGATGGAAAATTATTGCCTGGCAAAGAATAAGCTTTTTTGCGCCTTAGATTCAAAAAAAGCGAAAAAGACATTTCCCAAGACTGCCATTGTCAACGCTGACAGTCCTTGGCATATGAAAATGATCGAGGGGTGCCCTGCGAAAATTTTTACCTACGGCATCGAAAATGCTGCGGACCTCCAAGCCACAAACATGACTCTCACATCCACGGGAACTCGGTGTCTGATCAGCTATCAAGGGAAATCCATCGCATGCCATTGGCCTCTCATTGGACGTTTTAATGTCTACAATTGCCTTGCAGCTCTAGCCACAGGACTTACTCGCGGCGTTGCTTTGGAAAAGCTAGCTAAGCTGATTCAAGCATTTCCTCCGGTATCTGGCCGATTAGAGCCAATCGCCAACAGCCTTGGATTGAAAATTTACGTTGACTTTGCTCACTCTGATGATGCCCTAAGCAATGTCTTTGAATGCCTGAAAGAATTGAAGGAGGGGCGCATCATCGTCGTCTTTGGATGCGGTGGAGATCGCGACCGTTCAAAACGCGCTAAAATGGCGCAAGCGTGCGAAGAGTTTGCTGATATCAGCATCGTGACTGCTGATAACCCCCGCTCAGAGGACCCTGCGGACATCGCCAAAGAAATCATCAAAGGGTTTAGCAGAAAAGAAAGTTATATTATCGAGCTTGATCGCAAACGAGCTATTGAAAAGGCCATCGATATGGCCACACCAAAAGATATTGTTTTGATTGCAGGAAAGGGTCATGAGCCTTATCAAATTTTTGCTCATAAAACGATAGAATTTGACGATCGCAAAGTAGCCGGGCAAATTTGTCGAAGTAAAAGTCTAATTTGTAGTTCGACTTAATCTAAGGAAAAAGATCAGAATGTGTAGTTTATCTTGTACAACATGGCTTAAAGGGCAAAAGTTTACGCTAGTAGTATTGCTCTTTATTATGTTGAGCGCTTGCGGCGGACGTCAGATCAATACTCGGGAATACCCTTACAGTGCAAAAGTAAAGCCTAAAATTTCCGTACCTGTAAAGGCCAAGCCCGTTGCCGCACCGATTCCTTTTTCACCGCCTTTTCAAGCGACACCTTTGATCGTTATTGATGCTGGCCACGGCGGCCAAGACTTTGGCACACACTCTTTAAGCAAGCCTAAGTATCAGGAAAAAAATCTCAATCTGATGACAGCGCGTTTTTTGCGAAATTTTCTTGAACAAATGGGCTATAGGATCTATATGACCCGTGCCAAAGATGTTTTTCTTACCCTCGATGAGCGCGCAGAAATTGCCAACGATAAAAACCCCCAGCTCTTTGTCAGCGTGCATTATAACTCAGCGCCGAGCAAACAAGCGGAAGGCATCGAAGTTTATTACTATCTTTCTGAAGAAGAAAAAATGCGCAGCAAAGAATCCCGCCTCTTAGCGCAATCCATTTTAGATAAGGTGCTTAATAGCACCCAGGCCAAGTCGCGTGGAGTTAAACATGGCAACTTTGCCGTGATCCGCAAAACCACGATGCCGGCCGTTCTTGTTGAAGGGGGATTTTTGACCAATGAGGATGAAATGCAGAAGATCAAAGATGCCAAATATTTGAAGCAATTGGCTTGGGGCATCGCCGAAGGGATCAAATCCTATCTAGATAAAGATCAGAAAAATTAAAAACGTCCTCGGCGCGAATCGAACGCGCGACCTGTTGCTTAGGAGGCAACCGCTCTATCCCCTGAGCTACGAGAACAAAAATAGCTGAATCAGAAAAGAGTATTCAAGAAGACGTTTTCCCTCAATAAAAATCGCATCGACGACGATATCATTATCTTGTGAAAATGGGAGATTTTACCTAGAGAATGGTATACTTCCTTTATTTGCAATTCTCAAATCGTGTATACAAAGGAAAGTTAATGAAGACAAAGGAAGGTATCTATGGCTGAAGCAGATATTGGATTAATTGGCCTAGCTGTGATGGGGCAAAATCTAGCGCTGAATATGAACGATCACGGATTTAAAGTTGCCGTATTCAATCGCACGACATCAAAAGTGGATGATTTTCTTGCAGGTCCTGCTGAAGGAACCCAAATTATTGGAACTCATTCTATTGAAGAGCTATGTCGCAATCTCAAAAGACCGCGAAGAATAATGTTGATGGTAAAAGCCGGCGCTCCTGTCGATGAATTTATTGAGCTCTTGCTCCCTTACTTAGAAAAAGGGGATATCATCATCGATGGCGGCAACAGTTTATTTACTGATACCACCCGGCGTTGCCAGGAACTTAAGAAAAAAGGCATCTTTTTCATAGGCGCTGGCGTATCGGGAGGGGAAGAAGGTGCACGGCATGGCCCTTCCATCATGCCAGGCGGCGATATCGAAGCATGGCCGCATGTTAAAGATATCTTTCAAAGCATAGCGGCCAAAGCGGAGAATGGAGAGCCTTGCTGCGACTGGGTTGGAGCAGAGGGCGCTGGACATTATGTTAAAATGGTGCACAACGGCATCGAATATGGCGATATGCAGCTGATAGGGGAAGCCTATAACTTAATGAAGACCAGCTTAGCTTTGAATGCGCAAGAACTTCATGAGGTATTCAGCAACTGGAACAAAACAGAATTGGATAGCTATCTTATCGAAATTACCTCCGACATCTTTTTAATGAATGATGAAGATGGAAAACCCTTGGTGGATAAAATCTTGGATGTAGCCGGGCAGAAAGGGACAGGGAAATGGACGGTCATTAACGCCCTAGACACTGGCATGCCTTTGACTTTGATAAGCGAAGCTGTCTTTGCCCGCTGCCTATCTGCTCTGAAAGATGAAAGGGTAGAAGCTAGCCGCGTTCTAAAGGGGCCCCAAGCAAAGTTTTCCGGCAATAAGCAAGAATTCATTGAATCAATAAGGCTGGCTCTCTATGCCTCTAAAATCATCAGCTATGCTCAAGGATTCATGCTCATGCGCCAAGCTGCTTTGGAATATCACTGGCAGCTCAATTTCGGTGCTATTGCTTTAATGTGGCGCGGCGGATGCATTATTCGCAGCCGTTTCCTCGGAAAAATTAAAGAGGCTTTTAGCAAAAATCCCAATTTAAAGAATCTTCTTTTAGATGGTTTCTTTTTTGGAGAAATTAATAAAGCCCAAAATGGATGGCGAAAAGTCATTGCCGCTTCAGCCGAATTGGGTATTCCTATCCCTTGCTTCAGTACGGCCCTTTCTTTTTATGACGGATATCGCTCCGAGCGCTTGCCGGCAAATCTTCTGCAGGCTCAGCGCGATTATTTTGGCGCCCATACCTATGAGCGTGTCGATAAGCCTCGCGGTCAGTTTTTTCACACCAATTGGACCGGCACGGGCGGCAAAGTGAGCTCTGGCTCCTATAATGCGTAGGAAGAGAATTAGGAATTCAAAGGACCAAAAGGACATAAAGGACATAAGGGACTCAAAGCCTGAACAAAAGTCCCTTGGGTCCTTTTAGTCCTTTTGGTCTTTTTAAGAGGTTGAATTATTCTGGATTCTGAATTCTGTATTCTGTATTCTTTTTCATTATGAAACGAATCGTCATTTTAGGAAGCACAGGATCGATTGGCGAAAGCACCTTACAGGTTGCCCGTCATCTGCCAGAAGAGATTAAGGTCGTCGGATTGGCCGCGCGATCAAGCATCGACCTTCTTGAGAAGCAGGCGCGTGAATTTCATCCCGAGATCATCGCCGTTTATGATCAAGATAAGGCGATAGAGCTGCAGAAGCGTTTGCCCCACATCACGGTATTAGGAGGCATGCAAGGCCTTGAAGCCGTTGCAGCTTTTGCTCAAGCTGACTTTGTCGTTTCTGCAATGACAGGGACATTGGGGTTAATCCCCACTGTTACTGCTATTAAAGCAGGAAAAGATATCGGCCTTGCTAATAAAGAAGCCCTTATTTCCGGGGGATCATTAGTGATGTCCTTAGTCCGGGAAAAAGGCGTCAATTTAATCCCTATCGATAGTGAGCACAGCGCCATTTTTCAATGCTTAAAAGGCGAAAAAAGCTCAAATGTTCATCGAATAGTTCTCACGGCTTCAGGAGGACCTTTCCGCAATTTTACTGACGAACAGTTAGAGCATGTTGATGCTTCTCAAGCACTAGCTCATCCCACCTGGCGCATGGGTCCAAAAATTACAGTGGATTGTTCTACCCTGATGAATAAAGGGCTGGAGATGATCGAAGCTCATTGGTTATTTAATGTCCCTCCAGACAAAATAGAAATAATTATCCATCCACAAAGCATCATCCACAGCCTTGTCGAATTTGTTGATAACTCAATGCTTGCTCAGATGAGCATTCCCAACATGCTTGTTCCCATTCAATATGCTTTGACTTACCCTAAACGGCTTTCTGGCTGTTGGCAATATTTTGATTTCACAAAGCATGCGACATTGCAGTTTTTGGCTCCCGATGTAGAAAAGTTTCGCTGTCTTGCTTTAGCTTCTGCTGCTCTAAAAGAGGGCAAAAGCCTATCATGCTATATGAATGCAGCCAATGAAATCTTAGTGAATCGCTTCTTGGAGAAAAAAATTTCCTGGAAAGAGATAGGGGTAAAATTAGAAAAACTCATGCTTCAGCATAAGGCTATTAACATCAATTCCTTAGATGATGTCATCGCCGTTGATGGCCTAGCGCGTCAAGAAGCAGCAATTTACTAGTCATGCGCATTTTAAAGTAGCGATTTACCATCCTTTATGACATAATCTGATCTCGATTCATGATAAGTTATCAATAAGGTCATTGAACATGATTGTCAGTTTAATCTATATAGCTCTTGCATTATTTGGATTGAGCATCCTCATTTTTATCCACGAACTCGGCCACTATTTTATGGCTCGCAGAGTGGGTATGCGTGTCGAAACCTTTGCCATCGGCTTTGGCAAGCCAATCTTTTCTTGGATAAAAAATGGCGTCAAATGGCAGATAGGATGGCTTCCTTTTGGAGGATATGTCAAAATTGCCGGCACAGAAACCGACAATGATCAAGATCCTTATGCTATCCACGATGGCTTTTTTGGCAAACCACCTATTGATCGAATTAAAGTGGCTATCATGGGCCCTCTCGTCAACCTCCTTTTCGCTTTTTTATTATTTGCCTTGTTATGGGCCTCCGGAGGCCGAGAAAAGAATTTTTCCGAGTTTACTCCTAAAATCGGCTGGCTCGATCCCCACTCTGAGCTCTATGCTGCGGGAATCCGCCCCGGCGATGAGATCACTGCGTACGATGACCGCCCTTTCCAAGGGTTGCAGTCACACCTTTATGCTTTGATTAGAAGTTCATCGGAAGTCGATGTCAAAGGATATAAAGTCAATTATGCTACGGGTGAAAAAAAGCCTTTCGAATACCGCGTCAGTCTTTACTCCAATCCCGTTTCTCTTGATAAAGGCACAAAAACGATAGGGATTCTTCAGCCCGCTAATTATCTTGTTTATGATCGTCTTCCAAATGGAAAAGACAACTCCCTGCTAGAGGGATCGCCATTGGAAGGCAGCGGCATTCAATATGGCGATCGCATCGTCTCGGTAGACGGCGAACCAATTTTTTCCCGCATGGAACTCGATGCAATGTTAAATGACAAACGTTCTCTTCTGACGATTGAGCGAGGAGGGAAAACCTTGCTCGTTCGCGTTCCAAGAGTCCCTGTCAAGGAACTTAAGCTCGATGCTACCTTCAAAGAAGAGTTGTCCGATTGGCAGTTTGAAGCCCAACTCAATAATGTTAAAACCGCAAATTTGTATGTGATTCCTTATAATCTTACAAATGACTGCGTCGTTGAAAATGAAGTCAAATTCATCGATAAGGAAAATCAAGAAGAAATCTTTGCCCAACATCCTTTTTCTGCATTGGAAGCGCCATTATTGCCTGATGATAAAATCTTGGCCGTGGATGGAATTGCCGTCGAACACTCTTATCAGCTGCTTTCAAACCTGCAGCATCATCAAGTCAATGTCATCGTTGAAAGAGCACCTAACACAACTGGCGCCCTAAAAGGCGATGCGGAATGGGAGTTTCTCTCTCCAAGCGATTCTGCCGATTTAGCGACGTTATCACAAACAATAGGCACAGCCAATCATAACACTTCCCTTGGAAATTTCCATTTGCTTAAGCCTATTGTGCCAAAGATGCGAAGTGAATACACCCTGTCTCCTGATAAGCAAGCTCTATTGGCTGCTGAGATGGCTGAACAAAAGAAAGTTATTGAAGCCATCGAAGATCCTGAAAAAAGAACTCAGGCCTTGCATATGCTGGAGCATCAAGAAAAGCAGCTCAGCCTTGGCGTGATGGTGCAAGACCGCAAAATCAATTATAACCCTTCACCTTTTACGCTTTTTAGAAATGTTTCCACAGAGATTTGGTTTACACTTAAAGGCTTATTTTCGGGGGCTTTAAGTCCAAAAGGGCTTATGGGTCCTGTTGGCATCGTTCAGGTGGTCTATGATACTTGGATGATCAGCGTGAAAGAAGCCTTATTTTGGCTTGCTGCCATCAGCTTAAACTTAGGTGTCATTAATTTGCTGCCGATTCCTGTTCTTGATGGCGGAACAATCATGCTTTCCCTCTTTGAAATGATTAGCGGACGCCATATCAAACCAAAAACGATGGAGAGATTGATCGTTCCCTTTGCGGTTCTGCTGATCGTATTTTTCATTTTCCTGACCTATAATGATCTTACGCGCATCTTTGGAGGATTCCTCCACTAGAAGAGAAAGGATAAACGCTAAAGGCTAAATGATAGACTGAGCAAATTTAGCTGTTATTTGAGTTCTTTGATTTATTGCATGAGAATGCTTTGAGATTGTGTCGCCGACACAATCTCAAAGCATTCGATAGATGTTAACGGCGTTGTTGCATTGTGCGTTTTTCCCGATGGGGAATAGATTTATGTGACAACGGCGATATTAACTTAGATTATTAAAATTACTCTTCAATATCATCACCTTCATCAAGGTCTTTGTCGAGTTGGGCTTTTAAGAGCTTATAAGCCATGTAGGCGCGATAGTAGCCGATGTTTTCTTTTTCGATAGCAAAGTCCCATGAGCCATCTTCCTTACGTTTGTCTCTGGCGATGCGTTCGCCGAAGCGGCACATAAAAGCTCCGCAATCATAGCCGTTCTTTTGTTGAGGAGCTGGCATATCTTGAGTTGTAAAATTCGGGTATGGCTTATTTGCACGTTTATATTGAGATTTGAGCCAGGACTCCACGTTCTTTAAAATTCCTTCATTACCGGGAATCTTTCCTAATAGTTTCGGGTCATCAACCAGAGAGTCATAATGTTCAATTTTTTGCTTCTCAAAATCGATGACGGCCAGCGTCCAGTGGGCTTGATGGTAGACGGGTAGAAGAATCTGCTTTTTAGCAATGGTTTGTTTAAATTGATCTGGTTTAAGATTAAGTATAGTATTTTCTTTAGAGATTTTTCCCTTTTTAGCTAATTCTTGTTCAATGGAAGAATAAAAATAGCTTGAATAGATTCCGACTTTCTTAGATTGAAATTTTTCTAAGAAAGCATTGACTATTGGATCATTAATCCATTTTCTGTTTGATAAATTTATAAGATGACAATACATCAAAGATGCCTGTCCTTTCAGATAAATATAATCTTTATTATTTTCAGTGACTTTCGTTTCCCATGTTCTTCTCATATCTCTAAAATAATTGGATTCCATGGAATGGACGATGCCCGGATGAGAAGGTAGTGCTCGATTTTGCAAGAATGTCTTCTCAAACCAAGGTACAGTTTTCTTGCTGTTTTCTGGCACATTAAATAGATCTTCATTCCATTTTTTTTCGGTTGACCGAACTTCTTTTTGCTTAGCTTTTGGCTCAGGAGTCTCAACTTTTGGCAAGCTTGGTTCTACATTTGGTTCCCCCCCAATTTTGTCATTATCATCAACCTGAAAAAATTGAATATCATCTTCGTTTTCAATTTCAATATCGTTGTCTTCTAAAAAAAGAGCGGGTTCTTCCATTTTTCTGGGTGGCTCTTCGTTTAAATCTATTACAGAAGATGACTGAGAAGGCAAGGAGGTTGTAATGCCTGATGCTATTGAAGATGGTTGTTTGCTTGCATCAAGTTTTTTCAATTGATGATGGGGGAAAAGGGCGTTAAAATGTTCAATGGCATTGTTAAAGAGCAAAGAGAGATCTTTTGGGTCTCCAGCTTGTGTTTGATGCCGTTTTTTGATCTGATCGCCTAGTTCCTGTAGAACAGTTGAGGTTTGGTTTAAGTTAATTTTGAAGAAAACATCGCGTAAAAAGGGGATATTTTTGACGAATACCCAAAGAAAACGTCCAGGACCGCTAGAAGGCGTAACTGTAATGTCGCGTTGAATCCACTGTTTTTTTCGATCAGCCCCCGCTAGGGACTGCAATTTTTTTTCCACTGCAGTTTCATTCCAACTGACTTGCTTATGATTAATGGTCACATTAAAATTTAAACTCATACTTCCTGCACGATTTAAGAGTCGAAGATTAATAAATCTTTTAAAAAACTATTATAACATATTTCTTTTCTTTAGTCAATTTGAATATATGATTTAAAAAAATGATGTTATATAACTAAATAGCCCCATTAAAATGATCCTATGGTTATTTTCTGTGGCTTTCAGGACTAGTAAAAAAACACACAAGATGATACATGCTAGAGGATAAACTTAAGTTTTATCGATATGAGCAAAAGCAAATGATCAAAGTCTTTATTGGAACAGAGCCTGCGCAATGGCTGCCTACCGAAGTTTTGAAGTGGAGCGTCCTGAAGCGCACTCAATCACCGGTAGAATTTCGCGAACTCAAAGATATTCCCTTAAAATTGAAAATCAAGATGTATACGGGATTTTCCTTCTACCGGTTTTCCATTCCTGACGCCTGCCATTTTGAAGGAAGAGCTATCTACCTTGATGCAGATATTGTCGTTCTTTGCGACCTTTTGGAGCTATTTCAGCTTGACATGCAAGACAAAGGCGCCTTAGCGCGCCCTGTCAATGAACGCTCTTGGTTAACTAGCGTGATGCTGTTAGATTGTGCAAGGCTAAAACACTGGAAAATTCACGACTGGGTCACTCTGATCAACTCAGGCATGGCCTCATACAAAGGGACCATGCGTGCTGATCCAACGGGATTAAACCATCGCGATTTTGGCAATCTGGCCGAATATTGGAATCATCTAGACTTCGTTGATGAAAAAACCAAAATCGTCCATTACACCGATGTTCCTAGGCAGCCTTGGAAAACACCGGGACACCCCTTTGCCAATACTTTCCTTAAAGAGCTAAAAGCAGCAATTGATGCAGGCGCAATTACAACAAAAGCAATTGAAGACGAAATCAAAGCAGGCCATGTTTATCCTACCCTTCTTCAAGATGTAATGAATTGCTGAAAAATATCTTTGGGACTAAAAACATTTCATGGAAAAAGACCTATTTTCGAATCTCAAAGCAATCTTAATTGAGTATCGTTGGCGTTTTTTGAAAGCCTTTCTGATGGTTTTAACCTCAAATATTCTGCTTATCGCCAATCCTGTCGTCTTAAGACAAGCGGTCATGGCTTTAGATCCGCATTTAGAAAAACCTGCTTTTGCGACTTTTCTTACATATTTTTTTGGCAATAGGGGCACCTTCTTATCAACATGGGTTTTTCTTTTACTCACTATCACCGTCATTTCAGCCTACTTTAAATATCAGATGCGCGTAGCTTTTATCTCAGTTAGCCGCGATGTAGAGATGCAAGTGCGCGACAAACTCTTTGATCGCATCCAATCACAGTCGATGGAGTTTTTTGATCGACATGGAATTGGAGAATTATTAAGCCGTCTTACTAACGATATCTCTGCTTATCGCGATGTTTTGGGTCCTGGGATCATGTATCCTTTATTTTTTCTAACCTTGGTTGTTCCGGGTCTTGCGGCTCTGTTTTATATCTCTTTCAAGCTAACGCTGCTATCTTTGATCCCCTTAATCGCCATTCCTCTTTTAAATAGAGTTTTGCGAGGGCATATTTTTACGCTCTCTCTTGCAGTCCAACGCGGGCTTGCTGAGATGAGCAACGCAACTCAAGAATATTACTCAGGCATTAGAATTATCAAAGGCTATGCAGTTGAAGAGGTTTTCTTTCAAAAATTTCGCAGTATCTGTCAAAAGTTAATCGGCCTCAACATACGCTTAGCTTCCATGCAGGGGCTTATTTTTCCTTTTTTGACTTTTTTAACAAGAATTGTCACGGCTTTGCTGGTGCTGTTTTCCGGATTCATCATCCTAAAAGCGTGGAGCGAACTTAATTCGGCCGATTTTGTTTCGTTCATGTGGATCCAATCATATATCTTTTTTCCGGTTCTTATGCTGGGGTGGGTTTTGCCGCTATACCAACGCGGCAAAGCGGCATATAGCCGCCTTGTAGAAATTTATGAGGAACCTAATGCTGTCAATGACGATGCTGCATCGCAACTAAAGATCACTCCTCAAGCAGATATTGCTTTATGCAATTTGACCTTTTCTTATCCTCATTCTGATAGAAAAACCTTATCAAACATCAATATCACCATAGAGGGAGGAAGCTTTGTCGGCATCACAGGGCCAGTAGGCGCCGGAAAAACAACGCTTTTTCGCTTATTGAACCGTGAGTATGAGATTCCAAAGGGTATGATTTTTATTGGAGGCAAGGATATCCACGATTATTCCCTTGAAGCTCTGCGGCAAGAGATCGTCACAGTAGAGCAGATTCCTTTTTTATTTTCTAAGACGTTGGCTGAGAATGTGAGCTTTGGCAAAGAAAACGCCTCTTTGCAAGAAATTGAGCTTGCAGCTCAATATGCTGATCTGCACGACACTGTGATCGAGTTTCCTGAGCAATACAGCACCTTAGTCGGAGAAAGAGGCGTGACTTTGTCCGGGGGCCAGAAACAGCGTGTCGCTATGGCCAGAGCCTTTTTAGTCAAACGCTCTATTCTGTTGTTGGATGATATCTTCGCTGCTGTCGATATCAAAACAGAAAATAGAATTTTTACTGCGATGCGAAAAAACTTCTCGGAGAAAACCGTTTTATTAATCACCCATCGCGTTTCTTTGTTGGAACAAATGGATCGGGTCATTTATTTGAAAGGGGGCCTTGTTTTAGAAGATGGAGAACCCGATGTGCTAAAGGGTAAGCATGGGGCCTATGCCGCTTTAGTCGATCTATTCAAGGAAAGCCGTCGATGAGGCAATTTC
>JABDEI010000041.1 GCA_013287145.1 Chlamydiota bacterium | reverse complement strand
GAAAATGATAAATAAAAAAGGAGTTCTGTAAGAACGACATAATTTTTGTGATTTCAAATCGTTTATAAATAAACACTTGTGTTAGCTTAACGCGTATGTGCGGTAGCAGTTCCTCTTTCTTAGCTTCATGCGGCAAGACTTTTTGAGATCGAATTAAAATTTCTTTTTAATTCACTGACATTGCGCATTCGCTCTGGAGAGCGACTGAAGGCTAGCAAAGTTGCATATTTTTTGTGTTGATGACATAATGTAACTCTAATCCTTGGCAGGAGGCTTTACTTTATCAATCACTTTTTAAGGAAGAATAAGATCATCTTCTTTTAATGCGTCAGATCCAGCCCTGGGATCGTAGCCAAGATGATGCATCATACTTCCTAAGATAAAGTAATGTGTTTTTTTTAATCCTTCAAAAGCTGAAGGGATTTGGTACTTTTGTCCAAAGTTCCTTGGAGTACAAATGCCGATTGCTCTTAGAACAGAATCTGCTGGATTAAAAAGAGGATAATTATTGAAAAAATCACCCTTCGCCGAAATGTGAGTGACATATTCATGAGCATTAAGAAGATTCTTTTCACCTATTTCTCGCTGTTGTCTAACTCCTAATGCAATGGAGTTAAAACAGACAGAAGGTACATGATTCTTTGCAGAAACATATGAGGCAATGGATCCTCCCAAAGACTGTCCCGTTAATATCACCTTTTTACCAGCGAACTCTTTTTTCTGCTTAAGAGTTTGATAAAGTGCATCGGCTTGTTGATAAATCCCAACTTTGAAGCCAAACAGGTTTTTAACAGCGCTTATGCGTTGACGCCATAAAACCTTAAAACGCATCGCAGGATCCATTGCCTGGATTGTATCGCCGCTACGCACTCCTCCAAAACACAGGAACACTTTATCATCTTGACTTTGAAGGATCACAGCAGTGAGGCCGGTTTGTTCGTCAAAAAAACAGCGCTCTTTAGCTTCAATTTTTCCGGGCACACCGCTTAAGTCTAGGGCATTTTTACCCGGTTCGAAAAACTTTAAACCAAAGCGATTAACCACATTTTCATTTTGCATCCAGCAAGTTAAGCTTGCGAAGCAATGAGGTAAGAAATTCTTGGCTTCATGAGGACTCAACTCTTTTGTCGTTTGGGGACGAGCATTGCATTTCAAGGAAATAGCAGACAAAATGCGAACCACATTACGTTGAAAGGCGGCTTTTTTTAAGGTTAAATAAGAGCGGGAGAATAAAATTAAATCCTTTAACTTCTTCAGAGTAGGAGCAGCCACCAGAGCGATTTTACATCGGGCCGGCCTCTTGATAATTGGCAGTAATAAATGATCTGATTTAATGCCTTCAGCTATCAACATCGCGTTCTTCGCTTTTTTTTGGCTTTGCTAAAAGAAATGCCTCATGAATTCGTGCGCATTTTTTATGAGACTTGGAGCCTTTGGTTAAAATAAAACCGGCAATAGTTGCAGGAGCTGCCGCCGAGGAAAAAATAGCAACAAATAAAAAAGCCAGCACTTGATGAGCAACTGGTCCTTTCGGCTGCTTAACAAATTCTTGTCCATTAACGAGATAACATCTTCCTGCGAGAAGACGGACTGGCTTCAATAAAAAATTTCCAATTTTTTCAGGAACATCAGCTTGCGGATGGATATAATTAACTAAACTTCGTAACAATATTTGCGGCATAGTCACCCCCATTTAATCAAGATAATATTATATAATAAAATGACTTTTTTGTAAATTAAATTTTAACATTTCTTTAACCTGATTACTATACAACAAAAATGATTCAATATTAACTAAAAAATGCGTAATGCTAAGACTTTATTGGTATTTTTAAGAAATCTTCAAAGAATCAACAGCGAAAAATGGGTGTATAACAGCAAAAACGACAAGCGAGGAATTATTTTACATGCATCATAAGCCAATTCTGGGTTTGATTGCCAAAATAGACTTCAACAGAAGATTGAGACAGCGTTAGATTGTATAATCCCGTAGTAAATGTCGGGGAATTTGTTCCTTGGGTGATTTTCCAAGCAGCTCTTTGAGTTGATTTGTCGACCATACCCTCGATAGGATAGGTTTTGTCGCTGGCTTGATTATAATACGTACCGGAAATGGCACCTGATTTGTTTAAGGCTAACTGAAAAAACATATTGGGTTGAGCATTTTGATTTTCGGCATTTGTTAGAGCAAAAACACCCAGAGACATCCAGTTTGAACTGTCATTAGAGGTCGCTTGTACAGATGTAGTTTTTCTCTGGGGTACAACATTTCGGACCGAATTATCTACAGGGGCATTGGCGGGATTGGCTGGTAGATTTTGCTCATAGATCGATTGAGTTGCTGGGGTGATGCCGCTCGATGAATCATAGGTATAAGAAGGCGTATTGGTCGTATTAGATGGCAGATTTTGCTCATAAATCGATTGTGTTTCAGGGTCGATATCGGTTGATATGCCATCATCAAAATAGTAGGGATTGCCCCAGGCTCCTGAAATCCATGAGTTGACCCCGCCCCAATTGCCATAATTCCAAGGATTGTATGAATTACTCCAATAGCTCGGTTGATAGCCATGGCTTGTCCAAAACTCGTTATTGAACCAGTTTGACTTGCTTGGATATTGTTGCGAAGCTTGACTGCGGAAGCTATTAGCTATTTGGCTCTCTTGTTGAAGCCTAGTTTGCAATGACTGCTGATAATTTGCGGGTAAATTGCCGCTAGTGCTGTTAATCGCGGGCTTTGAAACGTTATAATTTGACAAGAATTGCTGCACTTGCGAGCGCGAAGGAGCACTTGTCGATGCTGCTCCCGGCGAGGAAAAGATTGTATTAGCAGGGCTAGCGCTTGACGAAGACCATGAATTTGCACGGCTCATGGAAGGGGTGCGCGCAACAGGATTGCTCCCCGTTCCTTTGGCGCCATCTTGACCTCCACCGGCTATGACGACAATTGCTTCCATGTAGGGCATCAGCAGCATCATTGAGCTAGCGAGTGATATCAAGACGTACTTGCTTTTCATGATCCTTCCTGGTTAATCCATCTTTTGGAATCAATCTTTAGCTTTGCATTAATCAATAAATTTTTCAAATAAAAATTTATTGATTTGCAAATAGCTGCTCAACTGTCAAAGGATGCAATTTGGCATCGCCCGCAAAGGAGTTGTCAAAGGCAACAGAGATCTTCCCTAAACTTGGCTGCATCACAACGCGATGAGTGGTCTCTTCGTTATTGACATAAGGCAGCGATAAACTATGCACCACTAATTTGCTCCTATCGATGCCATTTGGATTGATGTTTTGCTGTGCGTGAGTAAAAAATGCATCGATCACCTCTTTTCTTTCTTTGCTGTACCAGAAATGATCTTCTTTCTTCCCATAAGTCTGGTTAGTGACGACCAATGGTTTATTTTGTTCCCATCTTCTACGCCAGTGCCGCTTGGTTGGATCAAAGCCCTCTTGGCATAAATGCAAGCCGACAGCATCTTTGTTATCGGCGACACTAAGATGATAAGGTCCCAAGGGCTGGTAGCCATCTGTTTCTACTAACTCGCTGACTTCTTGTGCTGTTGAGCACGTTTCTAGCATTAGGCGGTTTAAGAAAACCGCCGGCATGCCTTTAACTTCCGTTGTGACGCCTTCAGCGACGTTCATGCATAACGAAAGTCCCGACTTTTCATTTTTCTTGATTTTCATGGCAGTCAATGTTCCAATGAGTCCTGGAACCGAAACTTCAACAACGCGGCTGCCATCTTCAAGATGACGGCAAAAAACAAGGCTATGCGCACCGGCTAGGCCAAGAGATGGCCAATCCATATTGCGGCCGAAAGTAAACCCTCCATCTTCATCGCGGTCAATGACGACAGTGCAGGCAAGGGCTAAAGCAGGCTTTTGTTGATTAACAGTTGGATTAGCTGCTTGTTTCTTAAGTTTATGCTCGGCTAATGGGAATTTAAAATGACAACTGTCCGGGGCCATATTGTAGGCAATGACATCTTCTAAAGTGATTTTTTTGATGCGTCTGAAACGCTGCTCCTTAGCCCACTGATTAAAACCATCGACAAAGCCCTCCATTTCTTTTATATAACGCTCAGGGATGTATTTTCGGACTGATTCAATGACTGAAGGAATATCTTTGGATTTAGTAACAAAAGGCACAAAATTGCTCACAAAGTCGGTGCGGCTGCGCAGCGTGTTCAAGCTTGGTCCCAACAGATAACCATGGGCTTTTCCTGCTTTAAAGGGATCCTTTGTAGTGATGGATAAAATGGGAACATCGCCTTGATAATAGAGTTTTCCACCTTCACATTGGCCTGGCTTAAAGGTGTGATGCTTCATATCATGCTTTGGAGGAATCAGGATATCGAGCACCTTAAGAGCGATGGCCGATATTGTTATACCAGCTCCCCCAATGGCACCACAAACGACACAAATCACGATACCAGCGCCTCCAAGCGGCGGTAATGCAATGGATGCTCCCCCTAAAATCAGGCCTGCAATCTTTACAACTTTGACTACTTTGGGATGGGCATAAATCCATCGCGAGATTTTTTCGTTAATAGTAAGAACTCTTTTGGCAAAAGGCTGCAATGGCGCTACTGTGTTAAGATATAATCCTGTTTCCATCAAAAAAATCCAAATTAATGTTAAGAAGGGAACTTGTATAAAGAAAATAAACATTAAATTCAAAGTTTAAAACCAAATGAAGATCTTCAAAAAATTACCACCGATTTTTTGTTGAATTTGAATCCAATGTCAGCATAGGATGCCGACCTATGCAAGAAGACAAAATAGACATTTCTAAAATGCCCTCTCGCTTCCACCTCAAGCAGCCTCCTCCTCTATTAATGAAGCCGGCGTGCTACTAGAAATTAACACCACGACTTTTGAGAAAATCAAGGCAGGCTTGCGGAATTTTCCCTTCATAAAAGACTTTGTCTTCAGGTATAAAATGCGCACCCTTTTTAATCATTATTTCTAATAGAGATTTTACTTTATCAGGATCTTTATCCCATTTTGCAGCGACGAAAGCTAGTGGAGACCTTTCATCATTACCTTGATTTATGTCGACCCCGTGTTGAATTAAACATTCCACAATGTCAAGGTAATTTTCTTTTTTTCCTTTAAAGAGTATGTCATTGCATTCAGTCAAATTAGCTCCATTCGTAAGAAGAAGTTTTATTATTTCGAGATTGCCTACTTTGACTGCATGTCCAATTGGTACAGTTATTCTGCCCCGCGCATTTGGATCCGCTTTATATTTTAGAAGAACACTGACCATTTCAAAATTATTCTTATTGATAGCTAGTGGAAGAAAAAATGCCAGCTGATCATAACTACCATCAGAGTATTGTTTTCCATTAAGAAATTCTTTCGAATTAGACATATTCTTTAAGAAATTTTCAATACTGTTTACCTCTCCATTTTCGATATATTTTTGCAATTGTGCATTTGGTGTAAGTTTCTTTTGCTGTTTTTCATCGACAACGGCTTCGTGTGGTGTTCTTGGTTTTTCTAGTTGCCCGAGCTCTTTCAGGAGGCTATTTCTTTGTGCTTTAGAAAAGAAGTGCTTAATTTTCGTCGCAATTCGCGTTAAAAGCCCCTCTTTATTAATTTGACAATCTGGAGTTTCATAGCCTTTATTTTTGAGATCTTCAAAAACTTTAATGAAATCTTTTACTTCATTTGCATTTTGTTTTGGTCGCTCCGAATTAATTGCTGCATTTTTGACAGCTAAAATCAAGTTATTTAGAGAAACATTTTTGAGTTCGCTACCATCACTAGTCTTGCCGCTGAAGCGGCGCCCATGTAATAGACTAAAGGTTGGGTTTAAAGTTTTAATATCGGATGGAGTGACATCAACTAAATTCTTATTAATGACAACCTTCATAAGCCCCCTATTTTTCAATAAAAAACCACACCATCATTATAACGAAATTCTAATTGATTTTGACAAAATATTAGCGATCCCAGATTTGCAGTATTTTGAGAGAGGTATCACCCCCATAACAACCATAACAAACGCGTTTTACAGACATTGCTCTTTTATTTTTTTACCGCAAAACGGTAAATTGCCGCGACAGCGGCTACAGAAGCTAGCCGGGGGTGACGTAAGGAACCCCCGGTTCTTCCAAAGCATATTGAAGAGCCAGGAACTGGCGACATTTCGTTAAAAGCTTCGCCAGTTCCTGGCTCCATATTCCATTTGAAATTTACCGGGGGTTCCTTACGTCACCCCCGGCTAACTTCTGTAGCCACTTCGCGGCCATTAGATTGCTTGGCAATATATAGAAATCCAAAGTCGGTCTGTGGCTCTGTGTTCTTTTGTACCAAAAATCTTTTTTGTATCGTTTATTATTTCCTCTCGACTACAATGCAATCGGAGTAACCAGGATCAAAGTGCTTATGAAAAAACAAGATGCAGCCAAGCCTCAAATTGACATCCCATTGCAGAAGATCAAGGGTTTCTGCTTGAAAAATCATATCCAAGCGCTTGCTCTTTTTGGCTCTGTTCTGACAGAGCGCTTTCGCAAGTCAAGCGATGTGGATGTCCTGGTACAGTTTGATGCGCAGCACATTCCTGGACTGATTCGCCTCTCAGAGGTCGAATTAGAATTGGGAGAGATCTTTGGGAGACCTGTCGATCTCCGCACCCCGAAAGATTTAAGTCGTTTTTTTCGCAATGAAGTCATAGCCGGAGCCTATCATCTCTATGGAAAAGAGCGATTCCGTCCGTCTTAAGCACATGTTGGAAGCTGCTCTTACTATACCAAGGTACTCATGACCAGAATCAATCTTCATAAAGAAGATTTAAAAATTTCAATGAACTCTGAAAATTACCCCTTAATTTGAAAATATCTATCAAGTGATTGGGTTCTCCTTTAACACCGAATAGCTCACCTCCCTGTTTTTCAGGCCACTTATATATAATTTCTTTTAGACTTTATTTAGTTCATGTCCTGGTTAGCAATCGGATCATAAGCGCTGTTTGGAGAGTGAAAAAAGATTTAGATTTTTCAGAAGCTGTCACTTTATATTTTTTTACGCTTTTGTGTGTCTTAGTATTTGCCCACCTTTTTTATAAGTTTGTGGAATCTCCCTGCCTGCGCTTTAGTCAAAAGTTTGCATTCAAAAAAAAACCTCAATCAGCCCCTTCCTCTATTAATGTCGGCGTGATGCCTACTAGAAATTAACTCCACGGCTTTTGAGAAAATCAACGCATGCTTGCGGAATTTTATCTAAGCCTCGAGCCCTATCCATGGGGGAAAAGTGTGCTCCTTTTGCAATCATCATTTCTAATGTTGCCTTTGCTTTATCAGGATTTTTGTCCCATCCCTCGGCGACATTAATCAAAGGAGACCATAATGCATCATTAGGATTGAGATTCACATTTTGCTGAACCAAACATTGCATAATATCCAAGTAGTTTTCATATCCTTTTTTATTAGCATGTGCTGAAACAAGAATTTTATTAGGGCATTTAGAAATATTAGCACCTTTTTCCAGAAGGAGTTTGACTATTTGGGGATTGCCCTCTTTGACTGCGTACACGATTGGCAATTGCAATAAACCACCCTGTGCGTTTGGATCTGCTTTATATTTCAGAAGAAGATCGACCATTTCAAAGTTATTCTTTTTAATAGCTTGCAAGAGAAAATGGGCAAAAACAAGGCGAGAGCCATCATTTAATTTCTTTCCATTAAGTAATTCTTTCGTATTGGAGATATCTTTTAAGAAATTTTCAGCTCCTTTCACATCTTCATTTTCAATATATTGTCTCAAGGGTGCTCGTTTTTCTTCCATCTTAATGGATTGATCGAACTCTTTAAGCAAATAATCTCTCTGTTTTTTAGAAAAAAAGTGCTTAATTTTTGTTACGATGCGAGTCAAAAAATTGGCGTTATTGATTTGGGCATCAGCAGCTTCATATCCTTTATCATTAAGAGCACTGAATTCTTTGCAAAATTCGCTTATTTCTTTTACATCTTTTTCAGGACGGTCAGCATCAATTGTTGCTTTTTTAATGGCTGAAATTAAGCTATTTAAAGCAACTTCTTTGCCTTTTCCATCACTAGTTTGACATTGGAAGCGCCTTCCATGTAATAGAGTAAATGTCGGTTTTAAATTTTTAACCTCAGACGGGGTTATTTCCACAAGACTATGCTCAATATAAAGTTTCATACGTAATCCTTGCGGTTATTTTTAAATATAAGACTCCAAACATCATTATAACGAAAGTCTGATTTATTTTGAGAGAGGCATCAAACCATGAAAACCATAACAACGCGTTTTACTGACATTGCTCTTTTATTTTTTTACCGCAAAACGGTAAATTGCCGCGAAGCGGCTACAGAAGTTAGCCCAATGTCGTCAAATTAAAAAAACATTTATACAACTTTGCTAGCATTCAGTCGCCCTACCGGGCTCTACCCTTTGACGTTCTGTCCCCACCGTTCCATCGCGCTAAGGCGCTCAGTCACACTGGGCTGTAATCGGGTTGTCCTGCGCATTCGCTCCGGACTTAGGACAAAAAAACGTTAAACTATGCCCTAGAGCCCGTCTAGGGCGATTGATTACAGCCCACTGTGACTGAGCGCCTTAGCGCGATGGAACGGTGGGGGAATGCCACAAAAAAATAGAGCCCGGTAGGGCGACTGAATGCTAGCCAAGAGGTGTAAAGACTTTTTTAATTTGACGACATTGGAAGTTAGCCGGGGTGACGCAAGGAACCCCCCGGCTAACTTCTGTAGCCGCTTCGCGGCAATAGATTGCTTGGCGATATATAGAAATCCAAAGTCGGTCTGTGGTTCTGTGTTCTTTTGCACCAAAAATCTGTTTTTTGTATCGTTTATTTTCGCCACTCGACTACAATGCAATCGGAGTAACCAGGATCAAAGTGCTTATGAAAAAACAAGAAGCAGCCAAGCCTCAAATTGACATCCCATTGCAGAAGATCAAAGGTTTCTGCTTGAAAAATCATATCCAAGCGCTTGCTCTTTTTGGCTCTGTTTTGACAGAACGCTTTCGCAAGTCAAGCGATGTGGATGTCCTGGTACAGTTTGATGCGCAGCACATTCCTGGACTGATTCGCCTCTCAGAGCTCGAATTAGAATTGGGAGAGATCTTTGGGAGACATGTCGATCTCCGCACTCCGAAAGATTTAAGTCGTTTTTTTCGCAATGAAGTCATAGCCGGAGCCTATCATCTCTATGGAAAAGAGCGATTCCGTCCGTCTTAAGCACATGTTGGAAGCTGCTCATACTTGTCTACAATTTGGTGCTGGCAGGGAGCGAATCGACTTTGAAACAGATCAAATGCTCGTCTTTGCCATCATCCGCGCACTGGAAGTTTTCGGAGAAGCTGCATCAAGAGTGTCTAACGAGTTTCAACAGGCACAATCACATATTCCTTGGCGCGCGATCGTCGGTATGCGTAACCGATTAATTCACGTCTATTTTGATATCGACTACGATGTAGTGTGGGAAGCAATTAGCCATGAAATTCCCCAAATCATTCCCGAGTTAGAGAAGCTCCTCTTATTATACCAAGACACTCATAACCAGAATCGATCTTCGTAAAGAAGATTTAAAAATTTCAATGAACTCTGATCGGATCAAGCGGGCACCATAGAGAAAAATATAATTAGTTTAATTTCTTTATACGGTAGAATTTTACTATATCGCCATAAAAATCCGGTGTGAAAAAGACTTCATGCTCAAATACATGAGGTTGTGCGCACCACCCCCATTTTGATTCGATTGTTCCGCCATTACTTACCTTCTTGCGATAAATACCTGCATGCGTCGTACCAGAGATCTCAACAGAATTGGGAGTATAAACTACTTTTCCCGGTTCAACACTATAAATAGCAAGATCTCCATCTTTTGGGTTGGTGACATTTGTGAAATATGTATTCACGATATGATTGATTCGCTCACTTACAGAATCCTGTATTTTTTCCATTTTCTTTTCAGCTAATTCCTCTAATGCGGTACCAAAGGTTCCAAGAGCATAAGCAAAGCAGTTTAAAAATTGCTCTGGATCTTCATCATCAAATGTCTTTACTGTACGAAAAAAACCGCTTGCTTGCATAGTTGTACCTCTAAAATCGGTTTTCCATCCTTGTGGTGATCCATATTTCTCACCAATATCTTTACACCTGGATGACACTATGTAACCTATCTCCGAGATACTTTTTCTCCTATCATAAGGTCCGAAAGGTTCATACACACGTGCATAAGTTGATTTCCCATCGTTTCCCTTTAAATATGTTGGATTTCCAGCCATCGTCACCAAAAACTCAAATTGATTTTTAAAGGAAAATGGAGTTTCCCAAGAATCATTAGTTAATAATAACACATCCACTCCATTATAATTAGTTTATTAAAAATCTCGATTATATATGCTATTGTATTAAAAATAAAGTAATTTTTATACTTTTATTCTAAAGACTAATTTAATGAGAGAATTATCTTTTGATATTTTAAAGGTTTTTCTCTTTTGTAAAGGCTATGGAAAATGGCACGCAAAATCAAAGAAATATCAGTTGAAATTCGATGATAGAAAAAAAAGAAATTTGTGATAATTTGTTGTAGCTTACTGCACAACAAAAGCACCAAACCAGATGTGCTGTTAGAAATTGATTGATAGGTAAAATAAAAAAGGGCCTCTGAAGACCCATGGAAGAGACGGTGAATGTTTAGCGGCAGCCGGATTTGAACCGACGACAGACGGATTATGATTCCGTTGCTCTACCAACTGAGCTATACCGCCAACGGAAAAATAGCGGGGGAAGGATTCGAACCTCCGACCTTTGGGTTATGAGCCCAACGAGCTAACCCCTGCTCCACCCCGCGTCATTGAAAGAAAGGCTAGAATAACAAACGAGTTCATTTATCACAATGATTTAATTCCAGATAATGCGGAAAAAGCCAAAAGACCATTCCTGATCACTTCAAAGACAACATTTTTTTTAGAGCCTGAAAGGTTTTATCAGTAGCTCCTTGGATTTCGGCGATGAGAAGATTGCCATTTTTTCCCCATTCTGTGCACTTGTCGGGGTCATTTAGAAGTTCAATGACAAGATTGCCGATATCTTCGATAGCAGTTTGTTTACCGGCACTATACTCATTGACTAGGTCAAGAAGGTCAGGCTGTGCATGCATATAGGGACCAAAGATTACCGGCACATGATACCAAAGCGGTTCGATGATATTATGGCCGCCGACTTTTGGAGTGAAGCTGCCGGCAACGATGGCAAGGTCGGCAAGCTGATACATTTTGCGCAGCATGCCCATGGCATCAACTAAGATGACCTTTTCATTGCCTTGACGAGACTTGATGTTGCTAAAGCGAATAAAAGAAACTTGCATCTTCTCAAGTAGCGAAGCCACTTCCTGAAAGCGCTCCGGATGCCTAGGCACTAAAATGACGTGAAGACGGTGATTTCTTGCCCAGACGGATTCGAGAGTCTTCATTAAAAGCTTCTCTTCCGGATCGTGAGTTGATCCGATGACGATGACTTGATCTTTGGGGCTGATGCCTAAATCCTGTTTCCATTGTGCAAGATCATCAGGCGAAAGCAGGGCGACATGGTCATCGAACTTAAGATTGCCTGTAGGGATCATTTTTTCTTTCGGGATGCCTAGTTGACTAAAGCGGTTCAGATAAAGCTTACTTTGCAGGCATAGCAGATCGAAGAGGGAAAAAAGCATTCTAGCAAAAAAAGAAAACTTTTTAAAGCGAGCCAATGAGCGCAGGGAAACTTTGCCATTGACAAGGGCAAGATGGGCTCCCTGTTTTTTTGCTTCATCTAAAAAATTATACCAAAAGTCAGTTTCTGCCAGGATGACAAGGTCAGGTTGAACCCTTCTGACGATAGGTCTGATGATAAAGCTTAAATCGACAGGCAGGTAGACGTGATGATCTGCAAAGGGAAGACCTCTTTTTGCTTCGGCATGGCCTGTTTCTGTGATTGAAGAGATCACCAGCATGCAGTCATCGATTTCTTCTTTCAATTTTTTTGCTAGAGCGGCAATTGCTTTGGTTTCACCGACAGAGACAGCATGAATCCAGATGAGAAATTTGCCATTTTTTTTGATAACAGGAAATTTTTTCCCGAAGCGTTGGCTGAAATTTTGCTGATATTTTTTATAGAAAAGTCGTTCAAAAAACATTTTAGGTAGGGCTACAAAGGCAAGCAGCCAGAGCGCTAATTCATAGATAACTGTCAAGCACCGTCGTTTTAATATTTCCATGATTTATTTCATTGGAAGAATAGGATTGGGAATTTCTGAGAGAATAGGATTGGCAATTTCTGCAAATTCCTTTGGCTTTTTGGAACTCATCCTTATTGCCACACCTACGGCGAGAAGGGCAATCAAAAGACATCCTAAAAAGACATCTTGAATGGAATGAGCAAGGACGTCTTTGAAAGCTTGCACTTGCTGCGCCGGAAGAACGGCGTGCGTGGCAGCATTGAATATTCTTTGAGGCGTCTCTGCAAGCTGCGCTATGGTTGGATCATCGATCGCAAGTTCAATCCCCCTCCTAAACTGCCCGAGTTGAAGGCCGCCCATAACCGCGATGCCGATATTGGATCCAAGACTTCTTGAAAATTGAAACAACGATGTCGCCGATCCTGTTAACGCTTTCGGAGTGCTCGCTTGCACAGCGATGATTCCGCAATTGGCCATGGCGCTAACACCGGCGCCGACTAGAAAACAGGCGATAGCCAAGTCAGACAAAGAAGCATAACTATTGATCCTACTGAAAAGAGCGAAACCGATGACAAGCAATACTGCGCCGATTAAAGCTATCGATTGAAATCCCAAGCGATTCAAAAAACCGCCGGAAATGGATGCACCCACAACGCTGCCAAAAGCCATAGCGACAATGACTTTGCCCGAGGTCATGGCAGACTGACCTAGGACGCCTTGGACAAAGAGAGGTAAAAAATTAGCGACGCAGAAGATGAAAAAACCCGCCATAAAGCCTAGCATGACAGCAATGAGAATGAAGCGATTTTTCAGCATGCTGATGGGGATAAAAGGATTTGGTGTTTCCAGAGAATACTTGATGAAATAGGAAAGAAAAGCGGTGCCTACAACGGCGGATGCGATTTGAACAAAGCTAAATTGAAGTTTGCCAATGCTTATTAAGGCATAAAAAAGAGCCATCATCCCCAAAGCAAAGACGATGCCGCCCTTTATATCTAGGAGGGCCCGCTGCTTTTCTTTTTGAATCGGTTTGACAAAAAGAGCCATCAACGACATCACAAGAAGCCCCGCAGGAACATTCATGAAAAAAGCCCAGCGCCAAGAAAAAGCTTCGGCTAAAGTTGCTCCTATGACAGGTCCAATGATGCTTGCAAAAGCCCAAACAAAGCTGACCATGGCTTGCATTTTTGCCCGTTTTTCAATAGGGAAGAAACCAAAGTAGGCCACGCCTAAGGTAATGAGGCCTCCGGAGCCTATGCCTTGGATAGCACGAAAGAAAATAAGCTGCGGCATAGAGGTTGCAAAACCGCACAGTAGTGAGCCCACAATGAATATCGATACGGCCGCAAAATAGACTTTTTTATAGCTATAGGCATCGCATAATTTTCCAAAAAAAGGCACCGCAAGGATGAATGTCAATCCAAAGCTATTGATCACCCAGGGATAAAGATGCATTTCGCCTAGGCTTGAAATCATTGAAGGCAAAAGAGTTGCTGTTATCAAGGCTTCCATCGCCGCGCAAAACATTCCGAAAAGAACAGTGAAGATTTCGATCATACGTCGCTTTTTTGTATTTTTGTTGCCATTGGGATTTTCTCATAATCGTCCTAATCGCACAAGCTCCATTGCAATTGGCTAGAAAAAAACAAAATATTCCTATAAACCTAAGTCTTAGGTTAGAAATCTATATCTATAGAAGGAGAAACCGATGCCGCAAAAACGGTTGAACATCGTCGCTGTCGACCCCAATGGAAAACGACGCCCCATACCGCAAAGTACAAGACATGCGCGCAGGCTTGAAACTCAAGCTAAATTCGATCGGATGTGGTTAGTCGATCCCGAACAATTTAATCCTCTGCGCAATGCCATGGAAAGAGAGCGGCTTGATCGCACCTTTGCTGCAATCAAAGAGCATTTCGATCCCGTGTATAAACTCGTCGCAGATCTTGGATGCGGATCCGGTGTGATGTCGCGACGCATAAGAGATGCGGGAGCTTCCATTCATGCTGTTGACATCTCGAACAATGCTCTAAAGATCTTAGCGCAAAGCGATATGACGAGCATTCAAGCAACTCAAGATTATGTTCCACGCACAACTCTTACAGATGAGTCTTATGATCTGGTCATTTCTACAGAGCTAATTGCTTGGCTGCCCTCTGACGATTACCGACTTTATATGGCAGAACTTGCCCGTCTTGTCAAAGGAGAGGGGTGGGTAGTGTGTTCCACCGCCGTAGACATCGATTCAGAAGATGCTTTGCAAAGATTCGCAGCCTTAGCTGAAACGGAGTTCACAGTGAAAAAGTGGATATTAAGCTATCATCGCCTTTCTTTGCGTTTGTGGGATTTCTTTGATGCCCCGCGTCGTTTTTTCCGAGCTAGCCAGGATCCGGAATATCGCGAACAACAGCTTAAAAAACGCCATGCTTTTTCGCTTCTATGGTTTAGATGCAATAGCAGTAAAATTCTTGGCTATTTCTGGTTTTTAATCCAATACATTGCCACACCAATTGCTTACGCATTGAAGCAATGGCCTCCCCTCTTAAATGGTATGGAAAAGATCAGTCGTTTCCTTTGGAATGATGCCGGCATCACCCATGCCATCTTTATCGCAAAAAGACGCCCCTTGATTCCCCCTCCGCCGGAAGATGAACTCCCTATTGAACCAAAAGGGAAGCGACAAGTTTGGGAATAAGCAGGGCGTTATTAGAATCGTCCTCCACGAGCGCTATATGTCGAAATCTTAACCCTTCCCTTCAAAAATTTAATTATTTTGTAATCAAATTTCCACTCTCCTAGTTGATGAGCACTGATAGCTCTCTGATAGTTTTAGTGTTGGCGCTTGACGATTGGTTCAGCTCCATTTTCGAGCAAAAATTTTACAATCTCCGAGTCCCCTCTTTGTACCGCTGCTAATATTGCAGAAGTATTTGAGTTCTTGCCAATCGATTTTTCGTTTGTTCAAGTTTGTCTGGTCGACCATTTCTGCTTGAATTCACTATCTATGATAAAGCGGTACGGCAAACCACATACTTGTGCAAAGATATTTTGTCGTACCGCTTTTTTATAGGGCGCCGTAGATACGAAGTGTATCGATTTCTAGATTAAATAAAGTACTTTGCCTAGATCATCTTTTTAGCGTCATTTTGAATTCTCTGGACTTAAAGTTTTTTCTTTTCTAAATTTCACAAATTTGTTTTCTGTTACCACTTAATCAAAGGAGTTGATCATGACCGGGCAAGTTGGATTAAGACCCTGGGTTATTGAGGAGGCCCCTCGTGTAGAATATTGTGAGATAAAGAAGTTGGGATATGCTGAGCTAAATTCTGAAAAAATTCACGAATATGTAAATCATAGCCTAGAATATGCCTTTGAGGCAGCTCATGAACACAAGACCCAGACTGATGTATATATCAGTAGTAAATTAGATACAGAGCGCGAAGATGGTTGCAAGGCGATTATTCTACAGCTAAAAAAATGGGAAATTGATTCCGAATGCAGAGGAGGAAGTTGGCATTTGCACAAGCTTTTTTGGAAAGAGAACAACCCTTTCCTTAGCGGTGTGCCCCAATCCAAGGCAAGAAAAGTTTCTGAAATTTTTTCTGCCGATAAAAAACGACGTTTTGAACTTATCGAAAAAGGTCAACTCTCCGATTGCAAGATTGTATTCAAAAATGGTGAAATGAACGGCCTTAAATCCGATCTAATCCTAGCATCAGGCTTTTTCCGTAAGATACTGAGCGGACAAATCGGAGTCAGGGAGCAAGCAAGCGGCATTGTGACACTTCCGGAGCAAGACCTCACTCAAGAAATTGGAGTGATACTTGGAATTATCATGGGAAAGTATCTTGATGAAGAGCTGGTTTCACATCTTGCAAAAATGAAACCGGATAGTCTGATCCAACTTGCAAAATATGCTGCCTATTTTGAAGTCCCTTCTGTCATAGAAATCTGCATAAAGACCCTCCATGAATGTTTAGAACTATGGCAGAACTTGCAATTAAGGGATGTGTTTAACTTGGCTCTGCTTTCAGAGGAGATCGATCACGCAAAGTTGGAGCAGCAAAGTTCTCATAAGGAGATAAAAGAGGTGAGTCTCAAAGAACGGATTGAGCATTTTTTCCTCATCAACTCTGAATTTCACAAGTCCTTCAAAAAAAACAAAGAATTAATAATTTTTTCCGAAGATATGAATGACTATTTGCAGTTATTTCGCATTAGTATGGACTATCACCAGAACGATCTTGCAGAAATGGTGCTTAAGCAGATTGCTAGAATGCTTAAAACCGATAATGTTGACTGTGTCAAGAATTTCGCAAAAAATCATAAAAACGAGAATGTTTTCCAACCAATGCTGGAAGAATACATGAAAAAACAAGTTCTTGAATTAAGAGGACGATCTATCAAAAGAGAACGAAGTCACGAAAAACTAAACGAAATCACTTAAAGAGGTATGACAATGAGAATAATTGATTTAGGACAAATTAATGTCTCACAATTTGCGCCAACTCAACAAAGTCAAAAAGAATTCGAAGAAATTGCCGCTGCTGCTCAATTTTTTCATGAAGTGAGAATGGCCATGTTCGGCTGTAACTCAGAAGCTTCAAAGAAAGAAGCAGATCAATTTTTTAATAAAATTGTAGCCAAAGCTACCTCTCTTACCGACCATGTGAAAGAGGGGCAAGCAAAACAACAAAATGTCACGTTGTACCATTTAAAGCCAGGCAACCATGTTTTGTACATGATGACAAAAGAAAAAATTACCACAGAAATGCAACAGATCTTTGGCCCGAAGGCTCAAGTAAACGTTGATGAGGGATATTGTCTTTGTCATGGAAACAAAGATCGTATTTATCTTACATGGGATGGAGCAAATCATGAAGATATATTCATAAAAAAATAATCTCTATTCAGATAAATCCGTGAAATAAGATTTTTCTTGATGAGCATACTCCTCAATAATTTGTTTACATTCAAAACTTTATTGAGGATTCGTTCTTTTTATCTCAAAAACATAATTTTTGGTTACTCTAGTTTCTGACCATTACACAGATTTTCCCAAGAAACATATCCGATTTTGTTAACAATTCGTGATATCTTTGTTGGTGAAGGTATCCATCTTTCAGAATTTTCGCCAGAATTGACAATATATTTAGGACTTCCTTTAGGCCATATTTCTTTGAATTCATCCGGAGTAAATTCAATAAGAGATCTTCTAATTTCACTAAATCTATGATCTCCTCCTTGATGAGCCCATTCACCAATGATAGCCATTGGATCTCCAGCGCATAGACGACAAAGATGCATGTTTATGGTTCCTTTCAAAGTTTCTTTCGCAGGTGTCAAATACTTCAATAACCATGTCTTGTTTAATTCATCATCGCTATCTTCATAAAGTTCTTGTATCCTTCCCCAAAGCTCATAACACCGAATTCTTTCATAAAGCTGATAACATCTAAATTGTTTATTGAAGCAGGCGTCTTCATATCGCTCAAAAGCTTCGGCCTTAAAATAAGCTAAAGCTAATTCATTAATTTCTACTGAACCATCGTATCCATCTATTGACACAAGCCTTTGTCCATACGAAGATACGCTCACATGAGCATGGTCGAGCATTTTTCCAATCTCTGCTCCTACATCACTTGTTGAAATAGATTCTAACTGATCGACTAAACGCATAAACTTACTCCTGGGTCTATCGGGTGATAAAATAGATGCTTATGGCATTAAATGTCATGTGTAGCG
>JABDEI010000040.1 GCA_013287145.1 Chlamydiota bacterium | reverse complement strand
AAAAACCTAAACTATAGGAGTGTTATTATGAAAAAAGCATTCAGTTTGATTGCTCTTTGTGCAACAGCTATTGCATTAACAAGCTGCAGCTGCTGGGATCGTGATTCTTGCTGTGATCCATGCCCAAGACCATGCGCTAGACCATGCTGTCCAAAGCCATGCTGCCCACAGCCTTGCTGCCCAAAACCATGCCCAGCTCCTTGTGATGCTCCTTGCGGCTACTAAGAGCTTTGTCAGCTTAGCAATTTGCTAGCTGCATAAACTCTCGCAAGACCGGTTCAAAAGAACCGGTCTTGTAAAACTACAAAACGAAAAGAAGATAATGAAATCAAAGTTGATAAAACAGCAAATAAGATTACAAGGAGTGATTGTAATGAAATTCATAACTTCTACAATCGCATTGGCTATTACAGCCATGGTGTCTCTTACAGGTTGCTGCTGCTGGAATAACGATTGCGAGCCAGGCTGCGCACCGCCTTGTCCCGAGCAAAGACCACATTGCTGCCCAAAACCACATATTTGGGACAGAGAGTGCTGTGATCCCAGCAACTATGAATATTAATACCACAGGCAAACTGTGAATATCGAGATGCAAAGCTATGGATTTAAATGCCCCTTTTTCGGATGTCAACAAAACTACTGTAGACACCCCAAAAAGGGTCATTTACCAGGCCTAGTGTCGCTTAAGACGGAATAAGGTTTGTAATTCACCGAATTCGTCAAGTAGAAAAAATGATAAACAGGTCTTTTGTAGGGGGCATAACCCTCTGGGATATTACACTAAGTAGTACAACAGCGGAGTATACCCCTTTACAAAAGAGTAGCGATTGAATGACTGGACGTAAGAAGGTGTCAATCGACCTGGATAAAAAAGGCAGGTTTTCAAATTCCCGTTCTGGACGACAGCGGCGAATATTGAATAAAGAACCTAACTACAGATTTTAGATCTATACCAAGACCATAAAATAAAGGAGTCTTAGAATGAGAAAACAACTGGGAATGTTAACCTCGTTGCTTTTTTTATGTGCTACGGCACTATTGTGGGCTGGTTGTTATGACAACAGGTGCTGCGACGATGCTCCACCCGTTTGCGAACAACCCTGCATGGCTCAACCATGCAACCCTTGCCCCCCACAACCTTGCAAACCTGTTTGCCCACCAAGACCTTGCAAACCTGTTTGCCCTGAACCATGCAAGCCAGTTTGCAAACCTGTTTGCCCTGAGCCATGCAGACCTGTATGTGACACATGCAAACCTTGTCCTCCTGTGCCATGCGAACCTCTTTGCAAAGTACTCCCACGCTGCAATCATCCAAGCAGCGCCGAACTTTGCTGCCGTGATGGAATTACAGTCACAGCAAGAAACCCAAGCATGTGCATGCTCGGCGAACAATATCCTTTGGAATTTGAAGTCAGAGCTTGCGATGATGTTTGCGACGTAGTCGTAACAACACATTTGCCAGAAGGCGTTTCCTTCATCAGAAGCACTCCTGAAGCAAAAGTTGAAGGCAAAAAACTCATTTGGAACTTTGGTCCAATGAATAAAGGCGAATGCCGATTGGCAAAAGTATTTGTCCGCTGCGAATGTGAAGGCGAGCAATGCGCTTGCTTCTGCGCTACTGCAGTACCGGTCAGATTCTGCGCCCTGCTTTGCGCTAAGCCAATACTGGTTTGCGAAAAGTGCGCTCCAGCCGAAGTTTGCCCAGGCGACCCAGTCCACTATACTATTACTGTGACTAACCGCGGAAGCTGCACAGCAGAAGAAGTTGTTGTTACAGATAACGTACCGGAAGGACTTGAGCACAGCAGCTGCGTGAAGACATTGACTTTCAAACTTGGCTGCCTAGAACCATGCCAAACCAAGAAAGTCAACTTCTGCCTAACAGCTGTTAAGCGCGGCAAAGTATGCAACACAGCAGTTGTGACAGCATGCAATGCAGACTCCACTTCTTGCGAAGCATGCACATGTGTTTGCTGCTGCGCAATGGAGTGCAACAAGGTTGGACCAAAAGAACAGATGATCGGCAAAAATGCTGATTATCAAATCACAGTGGTCAACACAGGCGATAAACCATTGACTGATGTTGTTGTAACAGACAATGCTCCAAGCGCGACATCGATTGTTGCTGCTAACGGTGCAACAATCAATGGCAACCAAGCTGTTTGGAAGCTCCGCGAGTTGAAGCCAGGTGAAAAGATGACATTCAACATCACCTTGTACACCTGCACACCAGGATGCTTCACAAACAAAGTTTATGTCAGCAACTGCCAAGGCTGCTGCGGTTCTTGCGAGTTCACAACTCGTTGGAAAGGCCGTCCAGCTCTTAACGTTTGCATGACAGAAACCGAAGGTACAATCTGCGTTGGTGAAACAACAAGCTATATCATTACTGTTGCTAACCAAGGCTCTGAAGAGGATAACAATGTTAAAGTTGTTGTGAGATTCCCAAATCAAATCGTACCTATTGCTGTATCTGGCGATAGCGATGGTCAAATCTCAGGACAAACAGTCACATTTGCTCCTTATAACAACCTGCGTGCTAGACAAACGCTCAAGTATCGCGTAGAGGGTAAAGCAAAAGAATCTGGAGATGCTCGCATTACTGTCGAAGTCACCTCCGACTCTATTAAGACACCTATCACGCAACAAGAAAGCACGATAGTGAACTAAGGCAAAAGAGTTACACTCTTAGCCTAAAAAATAAGGGCAGGTTTTGCGTAAAGCAAGATCTGCCCTTTTTGTTTTGAAGCGCCAAATTACACTTCAAGTTCTAGATTTTTTTCGTGCCCGTGCCCGTGCCCGTGCCCGTGCCCGTGCCCGATTTAATTCCAAGTTAGATGATACCCAAAAGTCTTAGTAGAAAAATACGATCATTGTTGTCATAAGTCCGGAACGAAACGAAGGAAGTCGAGATCACAATCAATGTGATTAGATATTCTACACAACCATTCTGACTTTATGTCTTCTTCTTTTATATTACCTAAGAATCTAAATCGGGCACGGGCACGCACACGGGCACGGGCACGAAAAGCTAGCTAATTACCGACTATTTCTACGGATTCTAGTGTTATAGTCCCTTTGCAGCTTCGGGCCCAGACGATCCAGGTATATAGTTTGGGAAATCAAGAGGCGGATGCATCTTCCAATACTTCAAGATAGGATTCACAAACAGCCATGAAGCTAAGATCTCATTAAATCCAACGAAATGCTTACCGTCCCCTCTCATCGCATGATAGAGCAGTCTTTCATACGCTTCCATAGGTTGGTGTCCAAAGACCGTTTCATAATGAAACTGCAATTTAAACGTCTTGATCTCCCCATCGAAGCCTTGTTCTTTTGCACAAAATTCCAAATAGATTTCTGGATCGGCCTGAATGCGAATTACTAAGCGATTTGGCCAATGCTGGCCACCAAGGTCTAAGGCAAGATCGGTATTTTCTTTGAATGTGACGATGATATGGGCAAAGCGCTTTGTTAATCGTTTGCCTGCAGATAAATAGAAAGGAACATCTTGCCACCTGGCATTGTCAATATACAGCTTTGCAGCAACATAAGTTTCTACATTGGAATTAGGGGAAACATCATTTTCTTCTCGATAGCCCATGATTTTTTTTCCATCGATTATTCCGGGGCCATATTGCCCTCGTACAACACGACTATCGATTGCATCTTCAAGCAAAGGACGGATCGAATTGAGTAATCGAGTTTTCTGATCGCTAATAACTTTAGAATCAAAAGATTGCGGGGGCTCCATCGCAACTAGAGCAAGAAGCTGCAAGAGATGATTTTGAACAATATCGCGCAGCATGCCGGTCTCTTCCCAACAATGTCCCCGCGATTCGATGCCGATGTCTTCGCTGATAACAATTTCGACATGATCAATAAATTGGGCATTCCATATCGACTCGAATAAAGAGTTGGCAAAGCGCAGCGGCAGAATATTTTGCACAACTTCTTTTCCGAGATAATGGTCGATGCAATAAATCTCGTTATCACTCAGATGATGTGAAATTTTGTCTCTTAACTCTATAGAACTGGATAAGTCATGTCCAAAAGGTTTTTCAATCAGCACTTTTTTCCAAGGACTTTTTTCCAGGCAAGACTTTTCGATCAACTGATGACGGCTTAAAGATTCGATGATTGTGGAAAAAAAACTAGGCTGTGTTGCCAAATAGTAAAGGCGATTGCCGGATGTGCCGCATTGGTCATCAATTTGTTCCATAAATTTCTGTAGCTTAAGATAATCACAATCTTGAGTAAAATCCAGCTGGCAATAAAAACATTTCGTTAAAAAACATTTCCAAATTTCGCATTCTTCAGAATTAAGCAAAGAGGAGTTTAATAAAGCGATAAATATATCTTGCCGAAACTCTTCCTGAGATTTATCTCTTCTTGCAACACCAACGAAAGCAAAATTTTCAGGCAGACGCCCCTCCTTTTCTAGATTAAATAGCGCCGGAATGAGTTTGCGTTGCGTTAAATCCCCCGTCGCCCCAAAAAGGACAAAGCTCTGCGGTTCAACAACATTAGGGTTGATTGCCTCGGCATAGCAAAAGAAAGATAAACTGATGAAGCACTGAATAAAACAAACAAATTTATACATGGAACCTCTGTGAGTATGGCCTCATGACAAGAAATCAAAATTAAACAAAGACTCAAAGAAAAAAAACTAATCTATCCTACTCTGACTTATTATCATTTCGACTATCCCAACTGGCTATAGCATTCCTAACAGTATCAAGCGCGCTTGAGATGTTTTTATAAGCTACAGAATCGGGCACCAAGGTTTTCTTTAGCTGTTCAAGCAAAAGAGGATGTCGAGCAATGCGTTGTGGAATTTGAATTGGATAATCTTCTACTTCTAGTTCAAATTTTTTCATCATTTCGTTTGAAAATCCATTTTTTTGACATTTCATTTTAAATTCATTGCCAACAAATATCTCCAAATAGAAATCATAAAGTTTGGTAGTTTCTACAGCAACGAGTTTACTGAATTCATTTAACATTGTTATATATTCTTTAAATTCAACAGATGGCGGCTTCAACTGAACAGAAGGCTGTAATTCATCAACCAAACAGTAAACTTCCATTATTTTTTTAAGTTCCGGATCTTTATCTACACTTTCAAAAGCCTTTAATTTTTGATAAAAAGAATTAGCTTGCTTATGACAATTTGTGAATCGCGCAACAGATTCATTTCTCGATTTATTGATATCAATAGCCTTCGGATATGTAGGCAATTGATTGTAAAACTTTTTCATCGCTTCTAATTTTTCAACGAATTTTACCTCAGTCGATATTAACTCATCAATAACAGCCTGTGCTTTCTTTTTTAATTCAATTAAATCAACATCGACAGTTTCAATCTTAATTTCATTCGTTTGCACTTGATTTGATGAAGATGTCTCAATCCTGGCTGCGTCACCTTCTCTCTTTTTTCTTCTTTTGCTCTTTTTTTCTTTTTTACCTTCGTTTCCTGCTACCGTAAGAGAGCTTTCTTCTTTTTCTAATCTGGATTTTTTTGTCTTTTTCTTAGAATCTTCTGTCGTAAAAATTTCAGCTTCGAGTTTTGATTCAACAGAAGAATTAACTTCCGAATGTGAAAGATCGGGCTTCTGGTCGACAGACTCTTGTTTGATTTCAACAACAGTCCCCTGCTCTTCTTCTATAATTTCTGATGAAAGCAGATTTTCTTTTGGTTGTTCTAAAACAAGTTCAGACTGAGGCTTAGATTGCGGATTGGCTGGCGGTGGTACAAGTAGGAGTGAGGGTGGCTCTTGCGGCTTTGGAAGAACAGGTTCTGGTTTTATAGGATCTGGATCAGGCTCTGGATGCGGCTTTGGTTCCTCGGGTTTTGCATCATCATTTTCTTGTGTTTTTTCGGTAGCTTCATTGTTTAGTGGCGATGCAGGCTTTGCATCCAAATGTGTATCAAGATCGCTTTGCGGCTGTGGCAATGCAAGTTCTGGCTTCTCAGCTTCATTTTCTATCGATAGAGAAGGCTGATCTGTAGTTTTTTCTTTAGATATATCTTCTTCTTGTGAGAAGGCATGGTCAATTTTTTTTGGGCTTATATCTGATTTTGCAACTTCAACCGTTGGGGTTGCAGCATTTTCGATTTTAGTAACTTTGTGAGTATCTTTAATAGATTGCTTTGCTGTCGTTTGCGATTTTTGAGAACTCTTTGTAAAAACATTTTTAAAGAAAGCTCCGATTTTTTTGAAAAAATCGGAGAACATTTTAACAAAAGACCAGTGATAGCCTTTAGATTGAACCTTTCGAGTCCCCTCAGAAGACAACATTCGACTTTGATGTGAATAAGTCAGATTTGCTTTTACTTCATTAATATTCATAAACCACACAAAAATAAAATAATTAGAAAAAATTATAACAAATCAAAACCATTAGTGTCTATGAAGTAAAAAAAATGCAGGTTCTGAAAAAAATCTAGACAAATGGACAAAAATGGACATGATGGACGATATGGACTTAGAGTGGAAAGATTCTTAGATAGTTTGTCCACCATGTCCGTTTTTGTCCATTGTGTCCATTTTGTCATCTGTATCCCCTGCCCGCGTTAAAACTAAGCATTCGATTGACTTCCAGGCTTCCGTTTAAGTAAGATGCGGATTATGTTTGATCCAAGCTCATACCACATCATCATCGCCTTATTTCCACGCCTTCTTGGAGCCGTCTATTTCTTTGCCTTCGGCGCTTTTATTTTTCAAGTTAAGGGGTTACTTGGCCGCGAAGGCATTCTTCCCATAGAGCAATATTTGCGCTATTATTCCCACCTGGGAAAAAAGCGCTTTTATTATATTCCGACGCTATTTTGGCTGGATGCTAGCGATAAAACTCTTTATCTCGTCGTTGCCGCCGGCACAATTCTTTCGCTTCTGCTCTTTTTAGGCTTTACTCCCCTCTTGATTTTTCCCCTTCTCTATATCTTGCACTTGTCGGTAGTCTCAGCAGGGCAAGATTTTTTAAGCTTTGGCTGGGAGATGTTCACTTTAGAGATCACCTGCAACACTTTTTTCCTCAGCATGACTTCGCCTCCGAACCTTTTTGTCTGGGTTAGCATCAATTTGCTGCTACTGCGCTTTCATTTTCAAGGAGGCGCCTCTAAATTGCTAAGTGAAGATAAAACATGGCGCAACTTAACGGCTTTAAAATATCATTATCAAACTCAGCCTCTGCCAAATGCACAAGCCTGGTATATCTATAAGCTTCCCTTATGGTTTCACAAGCTTTCTACTGCCATCATGTTTTTAATCGAACTCATCGTTCCCTTAGGCATGTTTGGCAATGAAGAAATGCGCTTTTGGGTATTTATCTGCTTTGCAGGTCTGCAAGGAATGATTTGGTTCACTGGCAATTTCTCCTATTTGAATTATCTCACGCTGGTTCTGTCAACTTTGCTGCTGAGCGACACCTATCTTCAAGCAATATTCGGCTCTTGGGTCAAAGAATCCTCGCCCTCTCCTCCCCTCCTTGACGGATTTGTATCTGTCGTCGGCATCGTCTTAATTGCGTTGCAGCTAATCAGCCTTTGGAACTACTTCTTACCGCAGGCTCGCTGCAAAAAAATTCTAGCTTGGTTTCAGCCTTTTCATATCGTAAACCGCTATGGCATCTTTGCAGTCATGACCACGCGTCGCGATGAAATCATCATCGAAGGCAGCGATGATGGCATCCATTGGCAGGAATACCTCTTCCGCTATAAGCCTTCTGAGATAACTCGCCGCCCTCGCCGCATTTCACCCTATCAGCCGCGCATTGATTGGCAAGCTTGGTTTTTGCCTTTCAGCGACTTTGAATCGGAATCCTGGTTTCACAATTTTTTACTTCGGCTTCTGCAAGGATCGTCAGCAGTACTAAAACTTCTTCGTCATAATCCATTCCCAGACAAACCACCCAAATATGTGCGAGCGCTCCTGTATGCCTATGAATACAGCGATGCAGATACAAAGAAAAAAACCGGCGCCTGGTGGAAGCGTGAACTTTTGGGAGCCTATTCTCCAACATTGTCATTGAAGCATGCCGAAAAATAAATTTCTTTTCTCATTCTGCTTTCTTTTGCGCCCAGATGAGGATGCGTTTAAAAGGAATAAAGAATGGGGAAAGATTGCCGAATTTTTCAAGGATGCGTTGTCGATAGATTTTAAGAAACTCTTGAAACATTTCTGGTGAAAGTTGTCCTTGATAATAAGTTAGAAGGGATCCCTTCACCCACTCCACAACGCTTTCTGTTGATGGAAGAAGATGACCATAGACTTGTAAGCGCACAATTTGTTTTTCAAAACCAAGCCTATAGAGCAGTTGGGCATATTCTTCTACCGTTAAGATATTGGGTTTAAGCCCAACAGCTCCTGCTTCTTTAAAAAGGGGATCTTCAGCCAATTCTTGAGCGATGGTATGGCTAGCATAGTCAAAGATAGCCGGCAGTTGAAAAGCAAATTGGCCGTGCGGCGATAAATAGCTAGCTAATCGAGAGAGTAGTTGAGGGTGATCTGGAAGCCATTGCAAGCATGCGTTAGAGAAAATAAGATCATATTTATGATGAGGCTGGAAATTATCAATACTCATTTCATTAAAATGAAGACGATCAATTTGATAGTTGGAGCTCTCCAATAACATTTCAGGAGAATTATCAATACCCAAAGTAGTGGCATTTTTAAAAGTTTGATGCAGGATGGCGGTGAGTGCCCCTGTGCCGCAGCCTAAATCAACAATGTGCATGTTTTCTTGAGGCTGAATTAAGTGTATGAGATCGTAAAAAGGCAGATTTCTCTCTTTTTCAAAGAGCCTATATTGCTCAGGATTCCATTTGGTCTTGCTCGTATTCATAATTCCTTTCAAAGCGAGTTTCGAAAGCCTATTAATATAAAATTTAAAAACAAAAACTGGAGTTCTTTATATTATCTTAATGTCGTTTCATTATTCTTCATCAGAAAGCAAACAAATTAATTTTTTTTCAAAATAGGTTTTATTATGCGCATCAATGGTATTTTTCATAGCTTTTTCTCTATAATTCATACGGGCTTTAGCCGCTTATTTGGTGTTAGAAAGGTTCGAATTCTTCGCTCCAAACAACACCATGCTATTAAGTCAACACATGTATATCAACAATATCAACCGGCAGCATCGCGTATTTCCGGCACCCCGGTTTCCAATAAAGTCACTTATATGCCGGCAGGAGAACTTCCTCTCATATCTAAGCCAATTCTCACTATTGCAGCTCCAAAGCCGCCTACTGTTACTGTTTATCTACCTTCAAATGCAGTCAACCCACCGAGAATATTGCACTTAGCTCCTCCTGCAGGAGAAATTCAAAGAGATATCCACCTGATCACAAGAGAAAACCCGCTAAGACTACCAGATGCCCCAGCGCTTAAGCAAAAACTTGACGAAGTCAATTGTTTCTTTGAAGAAACACAAGTGTTCGAGACAATCGAAACATTTACCTATGCAGTCGATCTATGGTTAGGTGAATTGCGTCACGAGACATCTGACCTCGATGACATGGAAATCATCGCCCAAAATCTTAGGAACATTGACATCTTAGACGAAACAAAAAAGAAAATGACTTCCCTCGAAAATGAATTTCAAAGAAGTCAAAAAAATGGCAATTCAGCTACTAATTTGAATAACAACGATGTAACATTAGATCATCAGCTCGCAGAAGCGCGCGGCACAGCTCAAGATCTGCTCAACCACCTCCTAAACTATCATGAAATCATCGATGATTGCATTTCAAAATTAGATTTAAGTTCAAGAGAGCCTGCCAAATTTCAAGCAGCACAAGTTGTAAATCTTGCTTCCGTTATTCATTTGCAACATTCGCCATCAGAGGCCAATCCACAAATGATCATGCAAAATACGCAACCTAGCCCCATGCATGCTGCCACTTCTGCATCTCCGGCACTCCAATTAAAAGCCGCTGGCGCTAACGTCACAACAGCTCTTAATAACTTGTTAGTTCTTGCAAGCAGTGCAAATCTAAAGATTGCAACAGACAAGCTTGTTGCCGCCTCAAGGAATATTTAAAAAGCGTTTATGAAGAGGAAGAAAACTTTCTTCCTCTTCTCTCTTTCATCTTTTTTATCCTTCATCCTTCCGCCTTCATCCTTTTCTTTACTCTTCAAGCCGTTTTGATGACTCTTGGATGCACTGCTGCTGCCATCCTAAAGAAGGTTCTTTGATGTCGAGTTTAGCACAAAGAGTTTGCAATATTTTAAAAACATGGGTGTGGGTATTTTCAATGAATATCCGGTATTTTTTTTGGGTTCCTCCCGCTACAGTTCCTAATACAAAGGCATTTTCTACGGTTGTTTCCATGGAATCTTCATTGTAACTTGGGCTATCCTGCGGTTCTATCAGGGGAATTCCCAATTGATGAAAGAGCTTCATCTCAGCTTCAAAACCGATGGCCTTAATTACAAAATCTGCCGGCACATCAATAGATGAGCTAATATCTTTCTTTCTTAAAAGGACGCTATCGGAAAGTATTTCAACGACTTCACTTTGGTAATAGCAGCGAATTTCCTCGCGAGCAATACAACTAAGCAGCTCGGGCAAAATCCAATACTTTACATCGTTAGGGTCAAAGTGCTCTTTGCGAATAGCCATGGCAACTTCAGCACCCGCATGATAGCAACGTAAAGCAGCTTCCGCTGCAGAGTTTTTTCCACCGACTACTAAAACACGTTTTTGAAAATACTTATGCGGGTCTTCAAGCTTCGTTGATACATGCAGCCGAGCTTCTCCGGGAACATGCAGCATCCTAGGCTTTGAAGTACCTCCCGTTGCCAAAACTAAATATTGAATACGATATTTAGCAACGCCGCGTGAAGAAAGCGTTTTTAAAAGAAATCCCTCATGTTGAGTTTTTTCCACATGATTGACTTCTTCATAGGAATTAATTTTTAATTGATTTTGCATGATCACAGAGCGAAGATATGCAAGGTACTCTTCTCGAGAACATTTCTGCTGATCGCTATTTTGAATAGGAATGCCTGCTATGGCTATTTTCTCCGAAGAGCTAAAAAAGATAGTCTCAGGCGGAAAATTAGAAATCATTTGTCCAGCTTGCCCTTGGTCAAACTGAAGATAGGAAATTTTCGCCTGTTTTAAAGCGATAGCAAACTCTACTCCCAGAGGGCCTGCTCCTATAATACCTACTGTAGCGTCATAGGCTATCGTTTGCATGACGGGCAACCATCATCCTGTCATTGCCGCCAAGATACGACGCTTACCTTCAAAGACAGCCCTTCCATGCATTGCTAAAACGTTATCCAAAACCAGCACGTCTCCTTTTTGCCATGGAAAAGAGATTGTATTGGCATCTAAGACATCTAAGACATGATAAAGATCATCGCGCGGAATCTTGCTGCCATTGGCAAAGAAAATTTCATGTAGGCGCGTGTGTTTTTGGCAATATAAGACTTTAGCACCTAGATAGCGCCACCACCCTAACAACTTTGGATTAAAATCGTATAAGTGTGCTTGGTTGAACCACACCTTTTCTTTGGTGATCGGGTGTTCGATAACAGCAGGACGCGTTTGGCTCAGCTGAATCCAATCATTTTTGTTCCATTTAAACGCAAATTCATTTTCACGGCACATTTTTTCGACATCTTTTTTGGAATCCGTTTCAAAAACTTGAAGCCATGATTTATGCGACCTTTGCAAGCTATTGACAAAATCCATGACTCGGCTTTTGTAATAATACGCAGAAACATATTTCAAGCCATTTTCGATGAAGCGCTTTTTAACACCCTGATCGATCCCCTGATACACCTTTCTTGCATCCGCAATGATGGTGGCGCCCCCTTTCGGCGCAGGGATTGCGCAATAGAAATAAATGTGTTTTGGAAAATGCTTCACAAAAGAGAGTTCATTATGCAAAGGAATTTTTACCGATGGTGGCGCCTCTGTTGAGGTGTAGATGCCATCTTTAATTTTATTGCGCGGACTGTCTCCGCCAATATAATCGATAAATTTACCATGATCTAAGCCATGGATTAGCGCGGCAAAGTGGTCTTCGTTGTGGATTGGAAAGTTGCGAAAAAGCAATCCGCCGTGATTCAACAATGCTCTTTTGAAGGATTCTTTATTTTGAGAGAGAAGATCTAAAAACTCGGGAAATTTAATGTCTGCATCAGCCGGTTCGACGACCATAGGCAATTTATCCGAATTGAAAAACTTGGTGATAACTTTTTCCATATACCCCTCTTTAATCTTTACTTAATTCGCATCATTTTTCATGATAATTTTAAATTTAATAATGCATTCTGTAAATAGCAAACCTTTGATTTCCAGACAACTCTAAAAAAGAGAGGAACTGCAGTAGCAGTTCCTCTTTTTTTAGTTTCATGCGACTAGGCTTTTTAAGATCAAGTTACAAAAAGTTTTTTTAAGTGGATGACGTTGAGTGCCGAAGGGCAGCTGAACTCATGGTTATTTATGAACAACGTTCGGTATATTCGGTATATTAAAGCCTTGACAATTAATCACCAATAAAGTTATAATTTCCTTTTTAAAAAAACCAAATCTCTTTAATCAGTGATAAGGATGTTCATGAAAATTACTATAGTAGAAGATTGGCGAGATTTTGCTGCACTTAGCCCAACGCGTAAACAAGAAAGTCTTACTGGTAAATGGCATCATTACAAGCGCATTTATATCCTCAAAGACAATGACAAATTCACAGTGGTCTCCCTAAACGTGTTCCAAAGAATGCAAAAAGCTCTATATCAAATTCTTAGAAAAGATTATTTTAAGATAGCCTTTAGAAATAAGAATGTAGAAGTAATTCTTCCATCCCTGCTCAAAGGATCGAACGAAAAAACAGATAAGGTTTCCCAGCAAACACTGCAGATTAATCAAACATCATCGTTACCTCAAACATCTGCAATACAAAACACTGCTAGTTCAACGAACTCCTCAACACTACCTGCGATTGCTTTAATTACTAATCAACCTACCTCTACATCTTCCTCTACATCTTCAAATACGTCGTCAGCCACAGGATCCTCTTCAAATTCTAATCCGCAGCCAAGCAGCACAATGGCCTCCGCAACTTCTCAAGCGCCCCCTCTTCCTGCACCAGGTTCATCCAAAAAAACCAATCAACCCGCATCGCCATCTTCCTCTTCAAGTGCCTCATCAGCCACAGGATCTTCTTCAACTTCTAATCCGCAGCCTTCTAATGGTACACCTACACCTAGTACTCCTCAGGCATCCCCTCTTCCAACACCTGGTTCATCTTCAACTACCAATCAACCCGCATCGCCATCTTCCTCTTCAAGTGCCTCATCAGCCACAGGATCTTCTTCAACTTCTAATCCGCAGCCTTCTAATGGTACACCTACACCTAGTACTCCTCAGGCATCCCCTCTTCCAACACCTGGTGCATCTTCAACTACCAATCAACCCGCATCGCCATCTTCGTCTTCATCTGTCTCAGGGCAGCCTGCTAGTGGAACATCTACAGCAGCCCTCAAAATCGATGAAAAGAAACTGATTCAAACGATGTATCATGGATTTAATACACAAAGTCACACAATCGACGAGTTTAGCAATCTTGCATCAAAACTTGAAGTTTTCTCACAAGATCGAACAATTCAAGAAAAAGAATATGGAAACAATGACCCCAATCATATTTACATAGATTTTAATGATTTTGGAAAAAGCAATAACTTATATGGCAATGATCTACAAATTTTATCTCGTTACATGGTTCTCAATGAGAAAATTGCGGGTTATAAACAGGCAAGAGTTGGATATTGTCTCTATCTAACCAAAGAATCTATTCCAACAAATCCCGATCATCCTGTTTTTACTAAAGAAAAGCTGATGGAAATCGATGACTATATGTCTAAGCTGCAATGGCCTTCTGCTTCTTCTGAATTCGCCCAAACTGAAAGAGAAATTTTCGACAAAGCCATAAAATCCCTTACAAGCCAACATTATTGTAGAGTTGTGAACAACTCTCATGATGCTTTTACAATGTATGAACTAGATAGAATTAATATTAATTCTTCAGGGGAGAAAGTTTTAGATTATCTCGTGGAAAAAGGAACGATTGATTCTTGGAATGCTAGTCAAAGGACCTATCAAGCCTGCATCAAAATTAAAAATGCTGATGATGTAAAAGATAACTCCACAATGCTTCGATGGGAAAAATGGAGGGATATTACTGTGATTAAGGCTGAAAAAGAATTTAAAAAAAACAATCACATTGAAGTACCTCAAGCAGATTTACTCAAATCTTCATTATCATCTGGTGAAGAACAAGCTCTTCAAGACCTTGTTAAAGAACTAAATAAACGCAGAGGCCCTGGAAAGCATACATGGTATAGCGGATTCCCAAAAGTCGTAGATTTTTTAAAAGCACGGGGCTCGATCTATGATTATCAAAGAGTAAACTGGAGCAATACTTTTGATTTGTATGTCAAGCCCGAAGATAACTCCGACTTGACAAAATAAAGCAGTGTTGTTAGTGCATTTCCCCTTTAAAATGCAAGGGCCTCTTTCGCTTTTATCTATGAGATTTTACAGCTTAGCTTTAGCCGGCCAAAAATTGAGCTTCTGGCTATCATAAAGGCGATAGCCGGAAGCCCCTCTTTGATGGCCATATTTACCACAATTGGCTGTCTTTAAAGAAAATAGACTTGCTTTTGAAGATTCTCATAGGGAAATAAATTTGAAATAGAGTGCAACACTAGCGATGTAGATAATCCATTAAGCGAAACGCGCATTATGCCCTTTTCTTAGTGGAAGGTTTTTTCTTTGATTTTCTTGCTTTGTAGCGAAGCGATGCCTCATAGGCTTTGAGGATCCACTCTTTCAGCAAGGCAGGATCATGTAAAATCGCATCCGGCAGGGACATATAGGGAAGTGTAATCGCTTTGCTTAAGCCCTCGTAGACAAACGGCTTGCATGCATATTCAGCATAGTCTTGCCGATTGTTGTCATCGGCGCGCAGATATAATGTATTTTGAAAGATGGAGCCAATAATGACATCGCCGTAGTAAATGCCATACCCTCCAAACATTGCCCGTGAAGAAATAGGTCCGTGCGGCATTAGGAATTTCATCACCTTTTCAAGAAAAGGATTTTCCTTATTTTTTTGCTGGCTTTTGTTCATGAAAAAACTCATGTAATGTTTTAGCAATATCGCCAATGGCGGTCTTTCCTATCGACAATTGATGAGCAAAGGCTACAAATGGATGGATGGAAGGATACGATTTTATCATAATAGGAACGCCAGCTTGTTCTAATTTCTGCGCATACAATTTTCCTTCGTCATGCAAAGGATCAAATTCGGCAAGAATAATCAAGGCTGGAGGAAGCTTGGCAAAATCCTTGGCAAATAAAGGGGAAGCATAAGGATTGTTTCCATCAGAATCAGAGGGCAAATAGAGACTCCAAAACCACTCCATCGAACTTTTTGTAAGAAAATATTTCTGAGCAAATTTTTCATAGGAAGGCGTGTTAAAGCGATGCTGCACTACAGGATAGATAAGCACTTGAAAGCTGATGTTTGGCCCATGGCGATCCCTTGTCATTAAAGTCAATGCAGCAGCTAAGTTCCCACCTGCACTATCTCCGCAGAGAACCAACTTGCTTGTGTCTCCCCGATATTTGTGAATGTTTGCTGCTGTCCACGTCAAAGCCAAGTAGCAATCTTCCAAAGGAGCAGGAAATTTATGCTCTGGCGCTAAACAATAATCCACTGAAACAACAATCATGCTAGCTTGCGAAGAGATGTCTCGGCAAAAGGGATCATGGACATCAAGGCTTCCAAAGATCCATCCGCCCCCATGAAAAGTCACAAGCACCGGAAAAGGTCCATCTCCATTTGGGATGTAGATGCGCAAAGGAATTTCTCTTTGTTGACCTGGAATGGTAATCGAATGGATCTCTTTGACTTCGACATCGGATGTTGGAATCTGAGCTTCCACATTCTGCCTGACAAAGTCAATGGGAAGAACTTCCATAGGAGGCAAATCAAATGAATTGAAGTCATTAAGGAAAGATTCGGTCTGAAGATCCATTTTCATAGATGTAAACTCCTAAATTATCCTTAAGAATAAAACATCCAGAATTCAGAATCCAGCAGTAATTCTACTTTCGTGCCGTGTGCGCATGCTATTATTTTTTACCACAGAGAACACAGAGAATACAGGGAGGGGGACATCATTGGACCAGAAGGGACAGAAATGGATCTGAATCGATGATGGACGTAGCATTAGTCTTTAGTCCACTCAGGTCCACAGATGTCCATTTCGGTCCACTCGGGTCCAATGATGTCCCTCTCCCTGTATTCTCTGTGTCCTCTGTGGTAAAAAATAATAGCATGCGACAGGTTTTCTAAAGGTCTTCCACGCTTAGCTGGGTGTCGCTATATAACCACGCCAATTGGTATTCTTTATTTATCCAATAGTAATCATGCCAGCGCGATTGTAAAGATAAGCATTCTCTAAGGCCAAATAAAGAACGTCCGCTGCGAGGATGGCGCTTTAAATCCTCGCGGAAGACAAGTTCAGCATCAGAAACACGATTTGCCCTGAGCAAAATTCCTCCCAGGCTTTCTCTTATTGGAAAGAACCAGTCAGGAGGTTCGTTATAGTGAAGAGCATCTTGTGCAGCCACAGCTTTTTGCAGAAGATTAATTGCTTTATCCATTTGGCCTTGCTTTTCAGCGATTTTACCATCAAGCACCAGCTCGGCAACGGACATAATATCCTTAGCTTTATTATATCCATAGGCCAAATCGGCAGGCAATTTCTCTTTACCCTCTAAAAATAGTTGCCGCTCTTTAAGAGCTTTTTGCATTTCATTAAGTTCAACAAAAGCCAAAGCTCTACCAAAATGCCACAACACTTGAGTTGCAAGCATTTTTGAATTTGGTTGAGGAAATTTAAGAACCTCATCCCATTTTTGAAACCGCATTAAGACCAGCAAAGAAGAAGCTGCATAATATTCTAATTCAGGCATTCGATGAAAATGCGGTGTATATAAAGCGCTTGCATCCCCTGCTGCCCGCAGGGCGTTTGAAAAATTTCCTTCCATGCTATATGCACGCGATAGAAGATGCAAATTATGTGAAAGATAGTGGATGGGATAGATTCCTTCCGAACCATATTCGTTAATGTATTCGCGATCTTGCGCGACAGCGGCTTCATTGCTAAGAGCCGCCTGATGATAGTCTCCGACTAAAAAGTAAATATGAGAAGACATGTGAAGAAGATGCCCCGAGGCTGGCATAAGAGTCTTTAATCGATCTGCACATATTAAAGCCCGTTCAGGATGCTGTGACGCCTCGATGGCATGAATATAGTAGTGATTTGCTCCAAGATTTTGGGGGTCTCGCTTAAGAACCGATCTTAATGCTCTAACTGCCTTCATCGTTCCTGGAAGCGGTTTACCATCATTAGTCCATTGATTCCAGGGGTTGACATCCAAAACGCTTTCTGCAAATAGATCGGCGCAGTCAAGGTCGTCGGGATATTTCATCATAAGTGCGCTCATTGCATTCATATAATCTTGGGCAGACTGAGTTGTGACGGTATCCTTTGGATAACGGTGTGCTAACGCTTGAATATAATCGCGTTCGCTTTCCGAGGCATTAGAAGAAAGTTCAATAGCTTTCTGGATATATTCATGAGCAGTTTTAGCTCGATTGGGTGTTATTTCCATGTTAATATTAGCACCAACTGCCAAAGCCATGCCCCAATAAGCCATCGCCATTTGAGGATCCTGTTCAGAAGCCTTTAAAAAAGACCAATAGGCAGCATCATGGTTAAAAGCATAGATGAGAGTCAGTCCCTGATCGAAATAAAGCTGCGCTGCAACATGCTTAGTCGTTACAGGATGATGAACAACGATATATTTTGGCTTTAGGGTGAAGTTGCTAGGAGGAGTAAAGGGAAACTCATCAGCTAATAATGATATGGAGCCCATGCAAATGAGCGCTAATGCCCCAAATAATTTAAACTCTAGTATTTTTTTTTTCATTTCCCCTCTGTTATAATGCAAAAAAAGACGGATGAGCTTTTAGGCCCCTCCGTCTTTATATTTGCCACAGCAAACTACTTAGGACAGGCTGCTGTGCATTCTGGATTTTGGCACACATGTTTCCAATAGTATTTTGGAACATAACGGCATTTCTTTTCACAATACCACTTCTTGCAAGGTCTGCATTCTTGAACACAGTAGTATTCTGGTTCTTGACGGCAGCATGTTTCAGTATAATACTGTGGAACATATCTGCAACGTTGGCACTCATAATACTTAGGAACATATCTGCAGCACTTCTTTTCGTAATATTGCGGCACATCGCAGCACTTCCAATCATTGTAGTAGCAAGGCTCATAGTGGCAATATTTGCACCAGCAGTCGCCTGTGCTCTGATC
>JABDEI010000039.1 GCA_013287145.1 Chlamydiota bacterium | reverse complement strand
AAGTTTCAAGAAGGTAAGATTCTTAGTCACAATGCTTTTAACCGCTTATTGCAAGATGAATTCGGAGTCGCGATAAATCAGCTGTCTAGCTATATCAAAACAGGTGGTGAGAAAACTGCTTTCACTGAAGAAAATAAATCTGATTTTCGATTACTTGCTCCCAAAGTTACAGCAAATACCAAATGGCAGTCGTGGCTCGATGATAACCTTTCATTGATTATTAGGTCTTTGATTGAAAAGGATAACTTAGCTCGCTAATATGCGGTATAGTCTATTTTTTTGGGACTTTCTCCAAAAATGAAATTATCGTTCTCTTGACGCTCAATCCTGAAGCTTATATCACGCCAGCTTAGGATGTTGGAATTCAGTGAAATATGAAAATAAACACTCATTTATACCTAACGTGACGGTATATTTTTTAATGTTTATTTTTGTAAGTGTAAAGATGGTAATGTTGTATAATTAATATTGTGATGCATCAACAAAACTAGTGATTTATTTTTATGAAATTGGAACAAGCGCTTAAAAGTACTAATCTCGAAAAACTTCCTGAATTTTTAGATCACCTTAATGCGAACCCAATAGGAAAATTGGGTGGTCGCAAATTTTATGATGCGAATTATGAAGGAACAGTTTCGCTAAACAATATTATTAAAGTCATATGCAACAAGGGTTTAAATACTCAATTAGATAAAAAGCAAAAGCGCGTACTTAGAAAATGCATAGACAAGATCTTTTATCTCGATCTGAAAGGAAACGAAGAGCTTTCAAAAAAAAATCTTCCTATAAGACTTTTGACGAGTTTAAGGCAGCTTGTGGGAAAAATTTTCTTTAATCGCGCTAAAGCTTTAAAGACTTTAGAAAAGCTTGCGACCCCTACTAATAAAGTCGGTTTTGCAAAAGAAGGTAAGGTTAAGCTGCCGATAAATTTAAATGATAAAAGCGAGTCACATAAGACAGCAGAAACTCCTGCACGAGGCAAAGTAACGATTGAGCTTTGGAAAGCCAATGACAAAACTTCTATACCTGCAGAAAAGGGGACGAAAGAAAAAGAGGCAGGATCGCGGGACAATGAAATAATCGATCAATCCACACAAAAAGCTAAAAAATCTTCCCCTCAAAAGGAAATAAAAAATGCTAAACCCAGATCTACAAAACTTGAGGCTGGTCAAAAGGAAGCGAGTAAGAGCGAAGATGTTAAGAAGGATGTGAGCAGCAAAAATGAGCTCAGAGCAAAGAAATTACTTGAAATATATAGAGGCAAGGCTCTGCGGAAATTTGTTGCTTTTATCCAAATAAAAATTGAAATAGAAATGGAAGCCAAAGCTAAAAATGCTCTTGTTATAAACGGTTTGCCCCCAAGTTTTCCTGTTGTTCTTTCAATTTTCCCAGCCGCTTTAAATTCTACTCTTGATCATATTGACAGAAGAAAGTCTAAAAAGTCTTTAACTACAAATGAATTTAACCATCTTCTAGAAGAGAAATTCAAAACTTTTTTGAGTCAAGTTTCTAGTTATACGACATCAGAAAAGGAAATCCCCATTACTCCGCAGCAAAAATCTCGTTTTGAATTACTTATTCAAGAATTTACTGCGAGGCATGAGTGGACAAGTTGGTTAGATAAAACTCATTTTTGGAAGAAAGAGGATCAAATCAGGATCAAGCATCCTAAGACTGATCAAGAGGAAATTACTCAAAATCTCAGCAATGATACCGCAAGTATTGAAGAGCCTGAATCACGTTAGCCTTTAGGGAAGCTGTAAACTCTGCTTCAGATCAACTTAAACACGAAGCTAACTCGATAGAAAAGAAAACGATTGAAACGCGTTTTAAAGATTTAGTAAAAAATAGCTTTAGTCGAGTAGTAAATAGTTGGATGAATTCTAACCCAATATTGGATGAAAATGGGAGCCTAACGTTTGATGAAAATAGGGTGATTGTCACTGTTGAGATACCACTTAGCACTAAAGAAAAACAATTTTTAGAAGATGTTTTTCTTTATTTCCAAACTAAGCCAGAATGGCAGTCTTGGCTTGATAAAAATCTTCCTTTAATTGCAAAAGGCAATGTCTAACCATCAATTTTCTGGCAAGGCCCATTTGCCATTTTCGCTAACTCATTCCTTAAGCTTGTATTCGTGGAGTTTATTGCGCAAGGTGCGGACGCTAATGCCTAACATTTCTGCCGTTTTAGTGCGGTTGTGATGTTGGGTTTCGAGGGTTTCGATAATCAATCTTTTCTCCAGCTCCTGCAAAGTCGTACCCACTGATAATCCGGAATCGGTGGATGAATGGAGATCTTCTTCATTTGAGGGGCTCTCATCTTGTAAAATGGGTATTGTCCCTTCTAGATAAAGATGTTCCGGAGCAATGGAAGAAGATAGATCCATCACAACAGCTCTTTCGATGATGTTGGCAAGTTCTCTGACGTTGCCAGGCCAATGATAGGCGAGCAGCTTTTTTTTCGCCGCCGGTGTTAATTTTTTTATTTCTTTGTGATTATCCACGCACATTTTTTCTACAAAGTACTCTACAAGCGGAATGATATCTTCGCGTCTTTCGCGTAAAGGAGGCAAATAGATGGGGACGACGTTTAAGCGGTAGTATAGATCTTCCCTAAGGATTTTTTTTGCTATGGCATCTTTAATATTGCGATTAGATGTAGATATCAGGCGGACATCAACTTTCACAGGTTTGTTGCCGCCAACTCTTTCAAATTCATGCTCTTGGATGACACGCAGAAGCTTTGCCTGAAGAGGAAGAGGAATTTCAGTGATTTCGTCGAGCAAAAGAGTGCCACCATGCGCCAGTTCAAAGCGACCTAAGCGTTTAAAATTCGCGCCTGTAAAGGCTCCTTTTTCATGGCCGAAGAACTCCGACTCGATCAATGTTTCCGGCACTGCGGCGCAGTTGACTTTAATAAAGGGGCGATTAGTTCTTAAGGAGTGATAATGGATTGCCTGGGCAACGACCTCTTTTCCCGTGCCCGATTCTCCGTTGATGAAGACGCTAGCATTGCTTTTAGCAATGCGTTGCACATCGCCGAGAATTTTTTTCATAGCAGGACTTTCGCAGATGATTTTGGGAATGGAACGACTACCTCCTGTGGAAACCTGATGGCGTAGATATTGATTTTCTTCGACTAAAGAAAGGTGTTCACGGGCTTTTTCGATGATAGCCTCGATTGTATCGGGTGAAAAGGGCTTAATCAGATAATGGAATGCACCAAGACGCATGGCTTCAACGGCATTTTCAATGCTGCCAAAGGCCGTTATGACGACGACGATGGTATTTGGGGATACTTCTTTAACCTTACGCAGGACATCCATGCCGCTCATATCGGGCATTTTCATGTCTGTGATCACCATATCGAAGACGAGCTCTTTTAAAAGCGACAATGCTTTTTGACCGTTTTCTGCAGTGAAGACCTCTAAGTTTTTCCTGCGCAGAGTTTCGGCTAAGAAATTGCGGACGATCATTTCATCATCCACAATCAAAATTTTTTCAATCGCCATATGCGTCTCCTAGAGCGTTGTTGCGAAAATGCCGTCTAGTTCTGTCCCGTCCTTACGAGGCTGACAGGAAACATAAATTGCCGCGACAGCGGCTACAGAGGTTAGCCGGGGGTGACGCAAGGAACCCCCGGTTCATCCAAAGCATATTGAAGAGCCAGGAACTGGCGACAGTGTGCTAAAAGTTTCGCCAGTTCCTGGCTCTATATTCTATCAGAAATTTACCGGGGGTTCCTTGCGTCACCCCCGGCTAACTTCTGTAGCCGCTGTCGCGGCAATTTATGTTTCCTGTCAGCCTCGTAAGGACGATATAAAGGCTAAACTTACAACGTCGTATATATTTATGCAACTACGCCGTTTGCTTCCGAATTACTACCGACTACCGACTACTGGCTACTGGCCGCCAACCGCCAACGGCTAACCCATCTTCAAAGGAAGTTTTACGGTAAAGGTTGTTCCCTTGCCTAATGTTGAAGAGACCTCGATTGTTCCGCCATGAAGTTGAACGACCTTATAAACCTCGGCAAGGCCAAAACCGTTGCCCTCTTCTTTTGTCGTGAAGAAAGGCGAAAATAATTTTTCTAAGTTTTCTTTTGGGATGCCAATGCCGGTGTCGATGACTTGGATCTGGACAAAATCGTTGATAGGAATAACTTTTAGTACCAAATTTCCCCCTAGAGGCATAGCTTGGATAGCATTTACAATGAGGTTTAGAAGAGCAGATCGGATCAATTGAGAATCTATAGAAATCATCAAGGGGCTAACGAGCGCGTCTATTTTCATCTCGATGCCATGTCCTAAAGCAGCGTCGGCGGCAGTTTGTTGTAAAAGCTCTTTTCCTAAAGCAACGATATCAGTTAGTTCTATCTCCAATTGCAAAGGTCTTGAATAGTTTAATACGCGTGTCACCAGATTATTCAAGCTGTGGGTTCCTTCGACAATGTATGAAGCCATTTTCTGGAGCTCAGGTTGATTTTGAAGATCGCGTTCCAAAAGAGAAGCAAAGCCTTTGATGCCGCCTAGCGGATTTCTGATTTCATGGGCAACCATCGCGGCCATTTCACCAAGTTCTTTTAGACGGTCATTGCGGTTTGCAGCCATTTGAAGTCTGCGAATTTCAGTAATATCTCTGATGAGGATAATAATTCCTTGCATCGATTCAAGCCTTTGGGAAGAGTGCTGAGTCAAAAGAGATTTATTGAGTGCGAAGGTTGTATCAATTTCTAGATCGCGCTGCGAACCATTTTTTGAAGTAAAATGGGTAAAAGTGGTGAGAGGGGCTTTTTTATTTGATAGAGCCTGACGTATGGAGAAGCCAAAGAGTTCGTCGGGAAAGTTCAACCAGAAATTTTGGAATAAAACCGTATCGCTTTCTTTTTCTAAAATCATTTCAGCAGCATCATTGTAAGTAGTGATATCGCCTTTTAAATCTATGAAGAGAATGCCTTGAGAAATGTTGCTTAAGATGCTGTTAAGGTAATAAGAGTTAAAATCAAGCTCTGAGACTTTTTGTTGCAGTTTTTGGTTAGATATTTCTAATTTCAAATTGACTGTATTGAATTGTTTTTTCAATTCAGCATAGGCTTCTTCGAGGCGAACGGTTTCTTTGGTAAATAGCTCAAAGGCTTTGCTCAAAGCTTTAGCTGATGGGCTCGATGAAGTTTGTTCGGCAACTGTTTGTAAATGCTTAAGGGGGGCTTTTGCCATAGAAGTTATTCTTCCATTGACAATGTTGAGCTTTTGAATTTATCCCGGAGCGAGTTAAGATGATTTTCCACACTTTTTTGACTGATTAAATCGAGCTGTAGAATTTCTTTGAGTACTGTATCAAGAGATACAAGGACTTCTTTAATTTGTTCCGAAGCAGAATCTGTGCGTTCTGTTTTTGTCTGCCAATATTTTTTTAAAGGGGCGAGAGCAGATTCGATTTCGTTGATGCAATCCAAGAAGATTTTCTTTTTCTTTAATAAGGATCTAATTTCCTGCAAAGGCTGATTGGAGCTAAGTTTCTCATGCTCTATGCGTGTGATTTCTAAGATGGCGTTATAATACCCATGTTCTTTTTTTAGCAGCTGGCAAAGAACTTCTTCTTTTGACATTTGATAAATAGGATGGGTCTTGTCAGTCATAAAGGCTTTGCCAAAGGTTTTTTTTCTTTAAAGGTTTATACCGCGGGAGCTTCCGCACTAGCCCAAATGCCAATTTTTGAGTTACGTTCGGTATAACCCACATTATTTTGTAACTTTTTTTTGAGCAAGAGCATTTGAATAAAATTCGTTTTAAGATATAATGCTTAGTTGTTTAGGAATAATCATGAATGTTATTGAAAATCAAACTGTTGTAGTAGGAATGTCAGGAGGCGTAGATTCCTCTGTTTCTGCTGCTGTACTTAAAGAGCAAGGGTATCGCGTCATTGGCCTATTCATGAAAAATTGGGAAGAACAAGATGAACAAGGCGTCTGTCAAGCCTCCAAAGAATATGAAGATGTCGTACGCGTCTGCGAAAAACTTGCCATTCCCTACTACTCTGTTAACTTTGTTAAAGAATACCAAGAGCAAGTTTTTGCTCATTTTTTACATGATTATCAATCCGGCTACACTCCCAATCCGGATATCCTTTGCAATCGCGAAATTAAGTTCAAAACCCTATTGGAGAAGGCACTTGCTTTGGGAGCCGACTATTTAGCTACCGGACACTATTGCCAAGTCGGACGAAAGGAAAATGAGCTTTGCTTACTGAAAGGTGTTGATATCAACAAAGATCAAAGCTACTTTCTTTATACTCTTAAAGCCTCTGTTCTTTCAAAAGTCCTATTTCCCGTAGGAGGAATTCCCAAGGCTGAAGTACGTAAGATTGCGCATAAATACGATCTTTCAACCGCAGAAAAGAAAGACAGCACAGGAATTTGCTTTATTGGCGAACGCAATTTTAGGCAATTTTTAAGCCAGCATCTCCACTTCCAACCGGGAAATTTTGAAACTCTCAACGGCAAAGTCGTCGGGCGCCACTTAGGCATCGGACATTATACGATTGGACAGCGCAAAGGGATGGGGCTAGGAGGTCCTGGCGAAGCTTGGTTTGTCGTAGGCAAAGATATCAGCCGAAACGTGATCTTTGTTGAGCAAGGCACACGCCATCCCGCTCTTTACAGTGATAACTTAACCGCAACTGAGTTGAGCTGGGTATCGCCATTAGGCCCTCCTAAGATGCCATTTCGATGTAAATCAAAAGTGCGCTATCGCCAACCAGATCAAGAGTGCCTTATCACTTCAATAGAGGGCGATAAAGTTGTTGTTGAATTTGCTGTGCCGCAACGTGCGGTGACGCCGCGTCAATCCATTGTCTTTTACGATGGAGAGATCTGCTTTGGCGGGGGAATGATCATCGCTGCAGGTCCCTCCTACTACGAGTTAGGGCGTTCTTTGCCAGATCTTGTTTCCCCCTAAAAGAAATTACACTCTTACTGCAGTTTCGTCTGAGTTAGCCATTGTTTTGATTGCAGATTTATAATCTAAATAAACTGCCTGAAGCTGTCTGCTCGTTTTGTCTTTTTCACTGAGTGTAAATCCATCCCGGTTGACAAATTTGTCTATAAATTGTTGGTAGTTTTTGCTGTGGATGGCTCTATCTTGACGAATCGTTTTTAAAGAGTTTAAGATTTTAGCAGTTTTTGAAGTTACGGTCGAAGTAATAATAAGGCCAACACCTGCGCCTACGAACCATCCGCCAACGATTAATTGCATTGTGGCAGCGGTACCTAGAGCGAAAAGCAAGCCGGCGCCGGCAACGTAGCCTACGCCGCCTATCAAAGCAAACATAGCAAGTGCTGAAAGGGCCGCGGCTACTTTTTGAAGCACTTTACTTGCTTTTCTGATCGTTTTTGCTCTTTTGTGAAGCTTCTCAGCGTCGACGGTTGGTTTTGCTTCGTTAGGAGGAGCGGATTTCAGGCTGCTTTTGACCTTGTTGGTTTTTTCTTGAATAGTAGTGTTTAATTTTTCAATATCTTCTCGTTTCTTGGTATTTTCTTTTTTCTTATCATCTTCGAATTTGTAAAGGGTATTTTTTAATACATCCGGATTATAGACATTCTCGATTGTTTTAAATAAATCCATGCTAGGCATATGACTCCTTATTATTCATAATAATAATTAAATCAACATGATAACAAATTATTTTATATATGTAAATAAAAATGTGTCTTTTTTTCAATTATTGTTTTTAGATAGTCTTTTTTTTATTCCACCCTTTCAAAGTATTTCTTTTTAAAATCCGATTTTGATAAATAAGGATCAGATAAAGCTTCAACGAGGATATGAATATGGATGAGCAGCAAAAGCGCATGGCAGAAGAGCTGCTATTTTCTGAAGCCAAACAGCCGAGTTTTGCCAAAGCCCTCTATTTTGGCAAATTCGATGCTTTCCAAGCCTTTCCCTATCCCAAAGTCAATCAAGAGGAATACTCTAAGACGGAAACCCTCTTGAATCAATTGAACGCCTTTGCCGATCAGCATCTCGATCCTGTTAAAATCGATCGCCAAGCCCTGATTCCTGATGAATTGATCCAGGGACTTGGCAAATTGGGGATTTTGGGTTTGACCATCCCTAAGGAGTATGGAGGACTAGGGATGTCTCAATATGCCTATTGCCGCGCAACGGAGGCGATAGCCAGGCGCTGCGGCTCCACAGCCCTTTTTATCAATGCTCATCAAAGTATAGGCTTAAAAGCCCTTTTGCTTTTCGGCACAGAAGAACAGAAGAAGCGCTGGCTGCCATCTCTTGCTAAGGGAGAAGACCTTGCCGCGTTTTCCCTTACTGAGCCAAATGCAGGCTCAGATGCCAGTGGAATAGAGACGCGTGCTGTTTATGATCCGCAAAAAAAAGTCTATCGTATTACGGGAAAAAAACAATGGATAACCAATGGCAGCATCGCTAAAGTCTTAACTGTCATGGCCCAAACAGAAGTTGATACTCCTCAAGGGCGCCAAGACAAGGTGACAGCATTTCTTGTGACACCTGATATGCCAGGTTTCAAAGTCACGGCCGAAGCCCTAGAAAAAGTCGGCATGCGAGGAAGTAAAACAGCTAATCTGCAGTTTGATGATCTCGAGGTTCCCAGAGAAAATATTCTAGGACCTTTGGGTGGTGGCCTCAAAGTATGTCTTACGGTTTTGGACTATGGCAGAACAACCTTTGGAGCCACATGCACGGGAGCTGCTAAAGTTTTAGTTGAAAGAGCAATTGAGCATGCGAAAACGCGTTACCAGTTCAAACGTCCTTTAGCTTCGTTTGCTTTAGTTAAAAAGAAAATTGCCATGATGTCGGCTTTAGTTTTTGCGATGGATGCCGCCACATATTTCACTGCAGGGTTAGTCGACGCCAAAAAAGGCGATTTTATGCTCGAGTCGGCGATATTGAAAGTTTTCACAAGTGATTCTTTATGGACGATCTTATACGAAACCATGCAGATCTTAGGCGGCCGCTCTTTTTTTACCGATGCTCCCTATGAAAGGATGATGCGAGATGCAAGGTTGAATATGATAGGCGAAGGATCGAACGAAGTCATGCGCGCTTTTATTGGACTTGTCGGCATGCGTGATGTCGGAAATGAACTTAAGGCAATTCAAGAAGCTTTATTTCAGCCTTTTTCCCGGTTCAGCATAATTTTAGGCTTAGGACGCCGAGTGTGGGATCGTCTTGCAGCGCCGGATGTTCCGGTGCAATCGCCGCAACTTAAAGAAGAAGCCAAGCTTTTAAGCAAGTCTGTGCGCCGTTTTGGCATTGCAATCATTCGTTTGCTTGTTAGGCATCGCGAAGATATCATCGAAAGGCAGCTTGTTTTGGATCGAATTGCTACAAGCGCTATTGCTCTTTACACTACAACAGCGGTGCTTAGCAGGTTAGATACAGACTTAGCGAAAGTTAAAGGAAACGTCGATCTTTTGGGCAATGATCTAGCCATTGGAAAACTCTATTGCAACTACGCGATGGAGCAGGTTAAACAAAATCTTGACACTCTTTTTTGGCAGCAAGACAATCTAATCGAAAAACTCTCAGATCAGATTACAGGAATGAAGACCCGATGAATCTCAAGACATTAACAGAAGAAATTAAAGCGCAAGAAAGCACCCTCAAAGAGGGTGGAGGAGCTTCAGGACAAGAAAGGCAAAAGCGCTTAGGCCGATTAACTGCACGCGAACGCCTATTTTATCTTTTGGATTCATTGGATTCATTTTTTGAAATCGGACTATGGGCCGGTTATCAGATGTATGCTGAATGGGGCGAACTCCCAGCTGCCGGAGTTATAACCGGTATCGGAGTCATTAAAGGGCGGCGCTGCATGCTCGTTGCTAATGACGCCACCGTCAAAGCGGGAGCCATGTTTCCTCAGTCTGTCAAAAAAGTGCTGCGCGCTCAAAGGATTGCTTATGAGTCGCGGTTGCCTGTTATTTTCTTGGTCGATTCATCGGGCGTTTTTCTTCCTTTGCAAGAAGAGATCTTTCCCGACGAAGATGATTTTGGCAGGATTTTTCGCAATAATGCTGTCTTTTCAGCAGCAGGAATTCCGCAATTTGCTGCGATTATGGGCAATTGCATTGCAGGGGGCGGCTATCTGCCTGTGCTATGTGATAAATTGTTAATGACGGAAGGCAGCGGACTCTATCTGGCAGGACCTGCCTTGGTGAAGGCAGCTATTGGACAAATAGCAGACCCCGAAGAGCTAGGAGGTGCTAAAATGCATGCTGAAATCAGCGGCACAGTGGATTTTTATGAACCCGATGATAAATCTTGTTTAGAGAAACTGCGTGCTTTAATAGATATGCTTCCGGAAGATGCACAGCAAGAACCCAAAAAAAAATTTACTTCGGCGCGCGATCCTCAAGATATTTATGGAATTGTTTCTGAATCGCGCAAAGGTTATGAGGCCAGAGATCTCATTGCTTGCATTGTAGACGAAGGAAGCTTTCAAGAATATAAAGCTGACTATGGTCAGACCTTAGTGACAGGTTATGGCAAGATTCAAGGAATGCCGGTGGGCATTGTGGCTAATCAAAGAATGCAGACTAAGACAGGCAAGGGTGAAATTGAAATTGGAGGCGTGCTCTATTCTGATAGCGCTGATAAAGCTGCTAGATTCATCATGGATTGCAATCAAATCAAGGTTCCTCTGATCTTTTTGCAAGATGTTGTTGGCTTCATGGTAGGTAAAGAAGCAGAACAATCCGGCATCATCCGCAATGGGGCAAAGCTAGTTAATGTCGTGAGTAATTCTATCGTTCCCAAAATCACTGTCATCGTCGGCAATTCGTTCGGAGCAGGCAATTATGCTTTATGTGGTAAAGCCTATGATCCGAATTTTATGTTAGCTTGGCCAAATGCTAAATATGCCGTTATGGGTGCCGATCAGGCTGCGGATACTCTTCTTGCTGTTCAAGAAAAGTCAGCGCAACGCAATGGCAAAATCCTTGATGCCAAGGAAGTTTTGCAGATGCGTGAAAAGATTAAACAGAGATATGAAAAACAAACCGACATCCGTTTTGGAGCCGCTCACGGCTGGTTGGATGCTATCATTGCACCTCATGCCACGCGTGACGTTTTGGCCCAATTATTGGCGATTTTAAAAAAAGCCCCAATGACGGAGCGCACATTTCATACCGGCGTGCTGCAAGTTTGACTTTACCATGATGTGAGAAGGGGATTTTAAACAAGGAATTGTAAAATTGAAAAAAGATATTCTGCGGATAGGCAATGCCTCGGCCTTTTGGGGGGACAGCCCTCATGCTCCAGCAAATCTCGTCGGACAACAGCCCGATCTCGATTACTTGACTTTGGATTACCTCGCGGAAGTATCCATGTCCATCATGGCGATACAGCGTGAAAAAGATCCTTCAAAAGGTTATGCTGAAGATTTTGTCAATGTCGTCTCTTCGCTCATCCCTTTTTGGCAGAAGGGCTCTTTACTAAAAGTTATCACCAACGCCGGTGGATTAAACCCTCATGCTTGTGCCAAGGCATGTGCTCAAATCCTTTCTCAAGCAGGCTGCAATCATTTAAAAATCGGTGTTGTTGCCGGCGACGATGTATTGCTGATTTTAAGAAATCAAGATCAGCCATCTTTTAATAATCTTGAGACAAATGAACCTCTGAAAAAAAATCGCAAAAATTTAGTTTCTGCTAATGCTTATTTGGGAGCAAAACCGATCGCAGAGGCATTACAAAGAAGTGCCGATATCGTCATTACAGGACGCGTTGCCGATCCAAGCCTTACCGTAGGACCATGTGTAGCTCATTTTAAGTGGGAATGGGACGATTATGATCGCATCGCAGCAGCGACAATAGCCGGCCATCTGATTGAATGCGGCACGCAAGTCACAGGCGGCATTTCAACGCGTTGGATGGAGTTACCTGATCCCGCCACCATAGGCTTCCCCGTGGTGGAGATGTCCAGCGATGGATCCTTTGTGATTACAAAGCCTCAACAAACAGGAGGCAGAGTGACCGAAGAGACCGTTAAAGAGCAATTGCTATATGAAATTGGAGACCCTGATCAATATATCAGTCCGGACGCCATTGTTTCATTTTTATCCTTGACGCTGCAAAAAGAAGGCAAAGATCGCATCAAAATATCGGGAGCAAAAGGGAGGGCGCCGCCATCAACTTATAAAGTCAGCGCCACATACCGGGATGGATTTAAAGCAGAAGCAATGTTGGGAATATATGGTCAGGAGAGTGCAAAAAAAGCTCGTCTCTGCGGAGAAATTATTTTGAGTAAAGTAAGAAAGGCAGGCTATGAGATAGAGCGTTTTCATCTCGAATGCCTAGGACAGGGCGATATTGTTCCGGGTGTTTTGCATATTCCCTCACCACCGGCACTTAAAGAGTGCATTTTAAGGATCTGTGTTTCTGATCATCGCAAAGAAGCTCTAGAATGTTTTTCCAAAGAAATTGCTTCGTTAGTGACTTGCGGCCCGCAAGGCGTTGTCGGATATACTATCGGGAGGCCAAAATGCAGGCCTATCTTTGGCTATTGGCCATGTCTAATAGATAATTCTCATGTTAAGCCCTGTGTGGAGGTTCTTTCAATATGACTATCGAAATCGTCCATTTAGGGAAAATTGCCTATGCTAGAAGCGGAGACAAAGGCTCAAGCGCCAATGTCGGCGTGATTGCCTACAATAGCCAAGCTTATGAGTTTTTGCTAGACTATTTGACGGCAGAAAAAGTTCATGAATATTTTCTTCCTTTGGCGCCAAGAAAGACTACGCGCTATGAGCTTTCAAATTTATGGGCTTTAAATTTTGTTTTAGAAGGAGTGTTAGCGGGAGGAGGAAGCCAATCTCTTCGATATGACTCCCAAGGCAAAGCTCTTGGACAAGCCCTTCTTGAAATGCCCATTGAGATACCCACTCAGATTCTCTATCGTTGCTGCTATGAAGGAGAAATACAATGAGCCAACATCCTATCCTGATCAATCGCGATCATCCCCAAATAACTATTTTAACCTTAAATCGACCGGAAAAGCGCAATGCTTTAAATCTGGAACTTTTGAATGAGTTGCTGAAAGCCCTGCAAGAAACTAAGCTTGATAAATCCCGGCGCGTGTTGATCCTCCAAGGAAATGGCTCTATTTTTTGCGCAGGTTTAGATTTAAGCGAAGCTGCCAACTTAGATCATGCTGAAAATTCCGCTAAGTTAATAGCAGAAATTCTTAAAACGCTTTGTACATTGCCTTTAGTCACTATCGCGCTAGTCCAAGGAGCTGCTATCGCCGGAGGTGCTGGGCTAATGGCAGCATGTGATTTTGCAGTTGCTGCCGATGGTACTTCTTTGGGGTTTCCTGAAACGCATCGGGGCCTGATTGCTGCCTTAGTAATGACACTATTGCGAAGACAATTGCGTGATAGAGATGTTCGCGAGCTGCTATTTTTAGGTGAGCTTATCGATGCAGAACGCGCTCGCGCGATCGGATTAATTAATAGAGGGGTTCCTCAACAACAATTGCAAGAGTGCGGCTTGCAGATCGCAGAAAAAGTACTCAAAGGCGCTCCTGAAGCGACTATCAAAACAAAGCTTCTTCTGGAAGAGTTTCAACCGACCTCTTTTGAAGAGGATCTAAGGAAAGCTATACTTTACCATCATGCAGCCAGGCATTCTGAAGAAGCTAAAGAAGGCATTCGCGCTTTCTTAGAGCATCGGGAGCCTAGGTGGATATAAAGTATTTTGGGAAGAGCTTCTTATGTGCGATTTTTTTCCAAGATGGCGCGGAACTCCTGCGGGATGTGCACTTTTGTCCGAGCCTTCCTTTCTAAAGTGACATGGACAGTTTTGGCTTTGCCTGTCAGAGTACCATCTTCTTTGTAGATGCCGTAAGCCATAGTAAAAGAGGACTGGCCCACATGATCAACCGTCACATGAATTTGCAATTTATCGCCTACGCGCAAAGGAGACAGATAGTCTGCTTCTGCATGTACGATGACAAAGACAAAATTGCCATGATGAAAGATCTTATCGAAGCTATAGCCTTGGCTTTCAACAAAGTCTTCCAGCGCATCGTGAGCAAACCGAAATTGGCGTGGAAAATAGAGTATCCCTGCCATATCGGTGTCGTGCATTCTAACTTTATTGTATGCGATGAACATGATAGCACCCCTATTGCTGAATTCTGGTTTTATTATTTAAACCTAATGAATGTCCATTTTTTCCAAACCAGCCCACGCCTTCCCAAAGCTGCAATTGCTGACAAAGGGTTTGGGTGGCCTCGACTTGGTACTCTGCCCATCCATTTTCATAGATTTTTCTCATCTTCTTAGAAAGAGTATGAAAATAAGAGATTTTAGCTTCGACAATTTCTTAATATCCTTAGAATACTCAATTGTGTACATCTAATCCTAAGCGCTTTCTCAGTTCTTCAGTTGTATATGTTCCTTCTTTTTCAGCTTTTGCAATGCGCTCTTCAGCAATAACAACATCTTGAGCATCTTCTATTGCTTCTAATGCTTGAATGTCTTCAATAGGAACTAAAACAGCCATCTTTTTGTCATGAGAAGTCAGGTAAATGCGCTCTTTTCCATAGGCAACCCGATTGACAAGATCTTTCATTTCCTGCCTAGCTTTTGATACGGGAATTGATGCCATAAGCCTCTCCTTTTGATTAAATTGTACAAAATATACAATTTTATGTCAAGCGCAACTTTGGGGGAATGCGTAATGATCGCAAAGAAAATGAGATTTTAATCCCGCTTTACGCGGGATTAGAGACTAAATTGCTTATTTAACGATTTCTTCAGAGGTGAAAAAGAAGGGAATCTCTCTTTGAGCTGAATTAGCGCTGTCAGAACCATGAATGGCATTTTCTTGTTTGGATGTGCCAAATTCTTTTCGAATTGTTTTCTCCATAAGCTCACGGTTTTTTGCAACAGCATTATCGCCTTCTAAAACCATGACGATGACAGGTCCTGAAGTCATAAACTCTACAAGAGATGGATAAAAAGGTTTGTCTTTATGCTCAACATAAAAAGCCTTGGCTTTATCTGTTGTCAACTGGACTGTTTTTATGGCTTTGATCTGAAAACCATTTTTTTCATAGACCGTAATGATTTCGCCGATGTGATGCGCTCTTACTGCGTCGGGTTTGATGATGGCTACAGTTTGTTCTTCGGCATGGGCCAAATTTGCAAAGCCTAGGCAGGCCAGAAAGACCCAAATAAAAAGAAGCGATTTCTTAGTCATAGTTATATCCTTTGTGTTAAAAAATTTTGCAATATAGTCATGCCTGCCTCTGTCAAAATTGATTCTGGATGAAATTGAACCCCTTCCAAGGGATATTCACGATGGCGAATTCCCATGATTTCCCCATCGCTTGTTTCTGCGCTGATTTTTAAACAAGAGGGCAAACTTTTGCGATCGACGATAAGCGAATGATAGCGCGTAGCTAAAAATCCTTGTGACAAGCCAGCAAAAACACCTTCACCATCGTGATAGATAGGAGATGTTTTGCCATGCATAGGATAATTAGCCCTGACCACTATACCACCGTAAACTTCAGCCAGCGCTTGATGACCCAAGCAAACGCCTAAAATGGGAATTTGATGAGAGAATTTTGCAATCATCGCTTTAGAAATTCCTGCTTGGCTTGGATTGCCTGGACCTGGACTGACAACAAGATGCTGCGGAGAGAGCTCTAGGAGATCTCCTTGAGCAGCATCATTGCGGATAACCCGTACATCAGCTTTGAGTATCTGAAAATATTGAACCAGATTATAGGTGAAAGAATCGTAGTTATCGATTAAAAGCAGCATGTTCTAAAGTTCAACGGTTTATCTTGTGCGAGCGCAGATCTCTTCCGGTTTAAAGAAGAAAGCAATCTCTGTGCTTGCTGTATCTGCAGCATCAGAGCCGTGGACAGCATTTTCATCGATCGAGTTAGCCAAATCTGCTCTGATAGTTCCAGGAGCTGCTTTTTTTGGATCTGTTGCTCCCATGATCTCGCGGTTTTTTGCAATGGCGTTTTCGCCTTCCAAAGTCATCACCAATACAGGGCCGGTGATCATAAAAGAAACTAAGTCTTTATAAAATGGACGAGCCTTATGCACAGCGTAAAAAGCTTCTGCTTGACTTTGACTCATATGAATCATTTTAGCACCCACAACCTGAAGACCTGCTTTTTCAAAGCGCTCTATAATGTCGCCGATGTTATTTGCACCAACAGCATCAGGTTTAATAATGGAAAGTGTTCTTTCTTTAGCCATAGTAATGATTATCTCCCGAGTTTTTAAAAGTTAAAAATGTTGAGACGTAGCATACTTAAAAAAACAAAAAAAGGAAAGACCTTAAAACAAGGATGAAGGATAAAGGATGAAGGCGGAAGGCGGAAGGATGAGGGATGAAGGATGTGGGGAAATGATTCGATCCACCTTTTGTCTCGTTTCATCAAAAAACCTTTGCCAAAGTTCATCGCTCATCCTTCATCCTTCCGCCTTCCTCCTTCCGCCTTCATCCTTTATTTTCCCCTTTCTCCGGTGAGGGCATTTAAAAAAGCTATTAGGGATTTTTTATCTTCTAAAGAAAGATGTAGCGGTTTGATGAGGGGATGTAGATTGCGATTGGGTATGCCGCCTTTGTCATAATAGTCTATGACTTCTTCTAAGGTTTTAAGACTTCCATCGTGCATATAAGGAAAGGTATTGGCGACTTCTCGCAAGGTGGGAATCTTGAAAGCACCCCAATCTTTAGGGTCTTTGGTAATATTATAACGGCCAAGGTCGGGACTAGGATCTTCCATTCCAATTCCAATGTTGAGAAAGCGTCCATCCGTGAAATTGAAGCCAAAATGACAATTGGAACAACCTGCATTTGTAAAGACTTGATAGCCTTTGATTTGTTCCTGAGTCATCGCTTTAGTATCGCCGGATTTATAGCGGTCATAAGGGGAGTTTCCGGAAAGGATTGTGCGTTCGTAGGTGGCAATAGCTTGGGCAACATCGTCGATAGAGCATTCAGCACTGCCAAATACCTCAGTAAAGAGGCTGCGGTATTCTGGAATGTTTTGGACTCTTTTATGGCATTCAATGTGGGCGGCGTGGGGATTGTTTGACAGGGTCATTTCGTCAGGGTTTGCAAGAGGCCCTTTGCATTGTTCCTCTAAGGAAGAAGCGCGTCCATCCCAAAAAAGATGAGTAAGATAAGCGCTATTGAAAATGGTAGGGGCATGCCGGGAGCCTTTGCGATCTAAAATCCCTTCTGAAACAGGATTGCGATCTGCAAAAGCGTCGGGGATGCTATGACAGCTTGCACATGAGACGGTGCCATTGGAAGATAAGCGTTTATCGAAATAGAGAAGTTTGCCAAGGTCTGCTTTTTTCTTGGTGTACTGATTATTAATAGGCCATGGGATAGGAGGCAGGCCAAGAGGGACAGCGAAAGGTTCAGCCTTGATCTTTGCAACGTCACCTTTAGTCAAAGCTGGCCATGAGATAAGAATAGCCGCAAGGCACAAAGAAAAAGCTTTAAGATTCATTTTTTTTTAAGGTTAAATGGATTTTAAGAAGAATAAGCAGAATGATCGGAATGATGATATCGGTCCAAAGAGGAACTCCGACATTTCCAAGGGTATAGTTGTGATCTTTAATGATATTGAAGATGTGATGAATGCCATCGGCCAAAATCCAGATCGAAAAACCTAAAATAGTAGCAGTCCAAAATCCACCTCTTTGCCAGATGGCTAAGATGCCTAGGACGCCGAAAGCTAAGTTTACATTAGCAAGCTGCTGTTCAAAAGGACATGCCGGCCAGCCGGTGTAGTCAGCAATGTACTTAGGCATAATTGTGAAAGCAAAAAAAGCCATTAAACTCGTTACACCGAGGCTGAAGACGATTTGATAGAGTAAAAAAATTTCTACAATTTTTGCTTGAGTACGGGCATTGCAATCTAGCAAGAAAAAGTGGATAAAAAATGCAAGGATGCTGATTGCATAGATGCTAAGAAAAATAATCATCGTTTTTCCTAATAATTTTTCATGAACCTTTTTCCGATCGTGTTTAAAGCAACCTCTAAGACAATCCAAGGCAGCTTTCTGCGTAAAGGAAGGTGTTTGTAGTAAGCGGCTGTATATTCCATATCGCCAAGTGCTCGTCTAATTTTTTTATAAAAAGTGCCGCCGGCGCTCTGATTAAAAATGGCTTTATGTTTTTGAGCTTCCAGCATTAAAGCTGTGGATAAATACCTATATACACCATTTTTTTCCGACTTGATAGGATCATAGCCGAAAAGTGGAGAGATCATCTTGCCATCCCTGCAAAAATACCCAACCACGCCCTCGAGACTATCTTCTTGCTTCATTGCCTTAATATTGAGGAGTTCATTATCGAGCAGATGTCTGATGAAATTTTGATTGAATTGAGGATTAAGGCTGGAATA
>JABDEI010000038.1 GCA_013287145.1 Chlamydiota bacterium | reverse complement strand
GCTCGATTCGCTCTCATCCTGATGCTTATGTCTGCATATCCTGCCGCTTGCGATCCTACGCAAATCCAAACCGTAGGTATACCGCACGCGGACAGAATGTTAAGTTTTGTGCTTGTGCGGTATATGCAAGATATTGTGACGTTAATTCAAAAGTTTATTGTCTGACAGCTTTACGCCTTAAAAGAACGTGGGCTTCAGCGGCAAAATTGAAGAAAAATACCACCGCAGGGGATAAAATTGCGGTAAAAGGGATCATGATGAAGAACCATTGAATGACAGTATGTAAAGGATCTTGGCAAGCATAGCAGACAGCGCCGGTTAAGAAGGCAGCTAAGGTGAGTAACCCCGTAAAAATAATCAAAGGCAAAATGGCAATGAGAGCAAGAAACAGATTTGAAAAGATATCGTGTTGAAAGCGCTCAACAATAATTTGAGAAACGCGGATGCGATTTAAGCCATTTAAAGCGATAACAGGAGCTAAAAAAAACAACATCGAGGCATTTAATACGCAGAGAATTAATGAACCCAAATTGAGCAAAAAAGGACCAAAAGCAAGAATTACCCCGAAAAATTCGCCGATAGCGGGAATTTGTTTCAGCAAAACAAAGATGCCCAACATCATCCAAAGTAAAAGGTAGCTTAAAATAATCGGAATAGAGAAATAAGATGCACCGATGATGATCTCCCATGATTTGGAGAGAATGTCGCGATAACTAATTGGCTTGCCTTTGATCTCGTCATGATAGACGCGAATAAGCAAAATGCCAATCGAGAGGAGAACGCCTGAACAAAGAAAGACGGGCAAAAAACTCAAGCTCATCAAAATCCACTGGCCAGCATTCATAGAGAGTCCGCGAAAGAAAACGACCATGATGCCGCAGAGCGCCAACACCGCAAAAACTAGAAGGATCTTCTTTTTCGAAAAGGTCAACGAGATCGCGCGGTTAAAAATAAATTGAACTTCACTTAGATTCATAGGTATTTCTCAAAAACTAGCGTGCTTTATATAAATATTTAGGTCTGACAATCGGCGTTCCCTTGCCCTCACGTGCTTCGCAGCGTTCATAAACAATTTGCATGGCGATGCCGACTACGCGTGATAAGCCGAATAACACTGTATAGTACTCAGGATAAGGAAAACCGGCAGCGGTTAAAAGTGTTCCTGAAATGGCGTCGACATTGGGGTAAGGATTGGATATCTTTGGATTTTCCTTAAGAACTTTAGGCCCTTCACTTCTGAGCAGCCGCGCTATTTTTACAAGAGGATGATTCGCATACTGCTTATCCGCAATTTCATAGAACACGGTAGCTCTTGGGTCTTCGACGCGAAGAACTGCGTGGCCAAATCCATACACAACTTCCTTATTCTCTAATCGCTTTCTAATTAATACCTCAACTTGCTTTGGGGTTGCATTTTCTCCAAGTTCTTCCAAAACTAAGTTCACAAATTCCAAACATTCTTGATTTGCACGCCCATGGAGGGGTCCTGCGAGGGCACACATCGCCGCTGAAATAGAACCATACATATCTTCAAGGCCTGATGCTACAGCTTTGCCCACAAAGGTGGAAAGATTCCCTCCGCCATGGTCATAATGCAACACATTAAATACCTTAAAAACTTGCGTAAGCTCATCTTTATTAGCATTTGGCACATTTAGCATGTTTGTAAAATTTTCAATGTATCCCAGTTCGGGATTAGAGGGTTTGCCCTCCCCCCAGCCAGCATGGTAATTGATCACCGTCGCCGCAATTTCAGGAATCTTGGCGATCAAATTCAAGCAATCTTCCCGGTAATCATCCTTGCCTTCGATCATACCGCTGATAAGCAATGCGGAGCAGAATAACTTCATCGGATGTCCTTGCCTTGGCAGCATGCGGATGTGTTTTACAACTTCCGGGGAGCATTTGGCTCGTTTGCGCAAGTCCTGCGAAAATTTGGCGACTTCTTCAGCGGTGCCGACTTTACCGTGATAAAGAAGATAAATCACTTGTTCCGGTTCCCAGTTAGCCAATTCAGCCACAGAGTGTCCGATGTAAAATAATCCTTTTTGAGGATCTACAGAAGATGTCGTGCAATATCCCACAGGGAAGCCTCTCAAACCGGTTTCGAGATGTTCCTGAGTAATTTCAAAAAGTTTCTCTGCCATATCACCACCTAAAATTCTACTATCAAGTATTTATTCTTGTGCTCTTTTTTTCAATTTGTCAGAAACCAAATCGCGCTCTTCCATAAGCTCTTTTTCTGTGAGCTTGATTTTATTTTTCAAGAATTCATCCCAAGCAAGATTTTTTACAATCTCTACTTTGCCGTCCCCTAAGGATCTACAGGGAAATGAGAAAATCAGATCTTCGGCGATGCCATAAGGGTTTCCCTTACTATATATTCCAGAAGAAAACCAATGTCCGTTTGGCGTTGGATTCATGAGGGCTTGAATTGAGTCGATGATCGCACTTGCAGCCGATGCTGCCGAGGATTTGCCTCTTGCGGCAATGATTGCAGCTCCCCGCTTCTGGACAGTATTAATGAATTCACCTTCAAGCCAGTCTTTATCGTGAATAACATCCTTAACGGGCTTTCCTCTAACCTTGGCATTCACAAAATCGGGCACTTGCGTCGATGAATGATTCCCCCAAATGATCATATGCGATACATCGGAGACATCAGCCCCGGATTTTCGAGCAATCTGGCTAGCTGCTCTGTTATGATCTAGACGCATCATCGCATGAAAGTTTTCTCTGGGTATGCGTGGGGCATTTGACATAGCAATCAAACAATTTGTATTGCAGGGGTTTCCGACGACAAGGACTTTTACATCGGGTTTAGCAACTTCATTAAGGGCGCGTCCCTGTTCAACAAATATTTTTCCGTTTTCGCTGAGAAGTTCGGCGCGCTCCATGCCGGGGCCTCGGGGTTTTGCCCCTACTAGCAAAGCAATATCCACGTCTTTAAAGATTTTTTTTGGATCGCTTCCAATGACAACCTCTTTTAGAAGAGGAAAAGCGCAATCCTCCAGCTCCATCTGCACCCCTTCAAGAGCTTTCATGGCCTCAGGTATTTCTAGAATATGCAATGCTATGGGCTGGTCCTTGCCTAGCATTTCGCCGTTGGCGATGCGGAAAAGTAAGCTATAGGCAATTTGGCCAGCACCGCCGGTGACGGCGATGCGCTTGAGCGGTTTCATAAGATTCTCCAGGATAATGCCAAACCCGTATTTTCAGATTAAAATGCGACTTAATCGCCATAAATTGTGAACAAAGGTAAAGACTGCATTCTATATCCTTCTTCTGATATTAGGCAAAAAAAAAGAAAAAGAGGGGTGCGATTTATACCACGCGCATGTGGTATTAGGCTAAAGAAATGATTAAAGACCCCTGTTTTCCTTTATAAACTTGAAACAACGAGGATAATTTGAGGGTTTTTTCGATAAAATTCTGATCTAAATCTATCCAGGCACAAGCAAACTCTCTTTGCAATAACCGGATGAGCTCCGCGAAAGGATAAAAAATTTTGGGCTTGTAAAAATAGGAGCATGCCTTACTAATGACAGCATGAAAAGATTCGACATGGTGTTGATCGGCAAAAAAAAGATCTTGATCTGTTTGCAATAAATAGCCTTTTAAAGGATATCCTTCGTCAAAATAAAAAACGCTTAAAAAATGCAACGCTTGTTCCGTCAAAGCCGGATTATAGCTAATGCGGAGAAATCGCTCCGTTAGCTCTTCTTTCGTGGCAAATCCTTGTCGCATTCGTAGCCATGGTTTTACAAAAACATCGACAATTTTTTGCATATTTATTTTGACTGAATCCCCTTTCTTTGATTGCATAAAATATTCACGCATCTCCTGAAGCCACTCTTGTTTCTTGTCCAGAGTAAGCCTTCTAACTTCTACGCTTTCTGCAGGCGACAACGAAATAAGATCTGCCAAACCGTAGAAATCCAAAGAAACTCGTGTTTTTTTTCGTTCCAATGATGCGACAAGTGTGCGTATCCATGATGCAAAATCGATGACTCTGCAGTGATTAATTGGATAATTCTCTAGATACTCTTTGAGCTTCTGTCGAATTTCATCAATATGACCTTGGCCCATACCTTTAAAAAAAACGAACTCTTGAAGATTAGAAGACGCTAAATCACGCAAAACATTCTTTCCGTGATCTGTTAAACATTTTTCTGCATGGCGAGAAAGCCCCAGAACATGAATTGGTTCATCTAGTATAAAAGGTTCAATCCACTCTCTAAACGCATCGCCAAGGTCAAGTTCTAGCTGATCCTCAACAATAAAATCGTTCTCAGTTTTTACAGAAGGAACATCGCATGATATAGCAGATTCTTGAATGCGGCGGATTTTTTTTGGATCTACATTTTCCAGGGCGTAAATATTCTCTAAGCCATGGGAGTATGCGATCTGATAAGTTTGTTCAAAAGAATGTCCGGATGCTGTAGGCATCTCCTTTGATGGGGAGACTGATGAAAAAAAAAGCGGAGATGGTTGATCCGATGAAGATTTTACAAACTGGCCTATTTGCTTTTTAATGTGATCGATAATAGCCATAGTTATTTACGTTATACAAAAAGTCAAACCGTACTTTAAACAATCTTATTGCATAAATAAATATATAATCTGCAATACCCATGTCGTCCTTACAGGACTCAACGATTTGCTTTGAGTAACCCAGGCCTCCCGCTTCGCTTCGGCCTGGGCTATGTTATTAAGGCCCTTCAGGCCAAAGAGAGCTTTTTTTGATCTGAAAGACCTTAATAACATAGCCCAGGCCGAAGCGAAGCGGGAGGCCTGGGTTACTCAAAGCAAATCGTTGAGTCCTGTAAGGACGACATGGGTTTTTAACATTATTTATGCAAAAAGCCATTTTAAATTCAGGTTTTACCAGCTCGCATCTTAAAAGTAAAAACTAAATTGTTATATGTGCATAAAAATTAGGCGACACCTAGAGTTGTTAATTGGCTCAATAAGCGCGAAGAATAGGTTTTGTTAAGTTCGCTTTGAATAAAAGGGTGTATGATTTCTTCATATTGCCGGGTCACATGGGCTGTACCTCGTTCTGCATCCTCTTTTAACCGCTTTGCAAAACGACGAACAATCTCTTTTCCTTCGTCGCTCAAGTAATTGTAGCGCCCATTTTGGCTAAGAAAAATGCACATTGCTTTGACCCCTGATCTGACGGACTTTTGAGCATCAAAGTGCAATTTGTGCAAATGAATATCTGTTATATTGTCCTGTTTATGATAACGCTTAATGTGCTTTATTTGTTTAAAAAAAAGCTTTTTTATTCTTGGATCAAGCTTCTCTTCCCTATCATGCTTTCCTACTTTGAAAATACCAATCTCTCTACCTAAAGCGCGGAAAAATCCTAATGTGTGAAGAATAAAAGCTGTAAAATTTTTTAAGCTACAGAATTTTGGCAACCAAAATGGTGGGCATCCATGATGCTCTAGTTTGCAATATGTTGATTTGTCTTTTCTTTTTCCAAAAAGAATTGTTCGCAATCCTCGTGGCAACCCTTCCAAATCAACTCCATACTGTGGTCCTGTTACAGACTCTCGATAATGCGAAGAAAGACGTCTGTAGATGAATCCTGTAGCTTTTGCATTTTCGAATAAATATGCAAAGAATTTCTCTTCTCGGTCTGGGCAACTATGCATCGATTCGCCTTTAGAATACTCTTGCACAGCTTGTACTCCACCGCTTGCCCATACCTGTAAAATTCCAGCAACATCGGCATGCCACATTAAGCAGCGAATATTATCATAAGCTTGAGCGGGGTTAATGATGGCGCAATTGGAATTAATCGAGTCTAATATTTTCTCTGCACGGACAAGCATTTCGATCTGCTGCTGGCCAAACTCCTCCGATTTTCGTTGATAAAAATCGGTAACGATTTGTCTAGCTTCAGCCTTTTTTAACAATTCCGGCAATGGATCGGAAGGAACACTTTCTGACAGAGTATTACTCAGTGGATAAATACATGACGAGCTAGTAAAAGAAACATTATTCATCTGGGTTTCTTACAAAGTGTCTTGAAAAAGCAAGATTAACAAATGCTCTTTTTTAGAAACAATAACTTTTCTGCAAAATTGCCTTTCTGTCAATTTTGCAATTTCCTTTAATATTTCGAATATCTTGGATATAATTAATCTAGAGATTCATAACGAAGAGGTTTTTGTGGATTTTATCGTTAACAATGGACAAAAATGGTCACAAGACTTCCTTGAAAAAAAGCTTGATGCTTTGCAGAAGGCATCCAAAAAAAGAGCTTGGATCCGAGAAGATTTGTCCACCAGCAAGTCGACTCTTATTGGTCGCATATTTTGGAGTATCGCCAAATCCTTTAATTGGACGAGACGTCTTTTCTATCACGTAGACTTAGACAATTCAAAGAAAATATTAGAAAATCTAGAACCGCAGATTAGGAAATTACAAAACGCCCAATTGCAGACGCTCTTTGACAAGGCCATCTTGAATTTTAATTCAATCGCTCCTAAACATGCTGTGGTCACACCCTACGTCTTTTCACTCATGCCTCAAAAAAACCGTCATTTTTATCGATTGAATTACAAGTCCCCTGCTGCTAGAGATTTTCCACCAATCCTTAAGCGCAATCTAAATAAAACACAAACTCTTTACCCTCAAGAATTTGAAATAAAAATTGCTCAATGGCAAAAAAATTCAGATGGATCAATTCGACCGGCGTTACTTAAGGACCTAAACCAAGAAGATCCATGGGAGTATGAAAAACTTAGCAAACGCGTTTTTGATGACGTTGCCAAAATGTGCAAGCCGGATCTAAAAAAAGGCCGTTGGGACATTCATGACACCCGCTTTCAAAACCTTGCTCTTAAACTTACAAAAGATTTTGCTCCTGAGGCAATTAAAAAAGAGCTTGTTCCTAAAAAAGGAAATGAGGGTAGGATGCATCTCATGCGCGCCAGAACTTACGCCATTGCCTCACGCAATGATCTGGATTGGAATGGTCATTCGATTGCCAACGACCCAGTAGCTAGGCAGAAAAAACAAAAAGAAATGGAAGCTAATTGGCATTCGATTGTTTTGCGCGATTGGGGTGGTATCTCCGAAGATAAGCTTTCAAAAGAGCCTGGAAAAATCCCTGAAAAAATTTCTGTGACCAATGACGATACTCAAACTGCTATAGAAAAATTAGCCAAAAATTATTCAGCCGATAAGCTAGCATTTATTAATATGGCTAATGCTCATAGGACTGGAGGAGGGTACCAAAAAGTAGACACAGCGCAAGAGGAAGTCATAGTCACAAACTCAGACGCCGTTGTCACTTTAGGCAATCTTGCGGAAATTGATCCAAAAAATGGTCGAGCAACCTATAAGAAGCATTGGCATATTCCTCCTGGAGGCAATTATTTTCACAAGATGCGCTTTGTTACGGGAGGCCAAGTCACTTGTAATACCATTGCCCATGCTTTTGCAGATCTTAGAAAAGATCTTAACAAATATCCTGAATCAGAATATGCGGACTTCAAAAATCCATCGGCCCAAACCTATCAAGAAAGGATTAAGTTGGACATGCGCGGAGTTTTGCGAACCGCTAAGGAAGAAAAGCAAGAAGCCCTTGTGTTAAGTGCAACAGGATGCGGAGCTTTCGAGCACGACCCTCAAGCTGAAGCTAAAGCCTGGAAAGAAGTATTGCAAGAAGACGAATTTCGAAATCATTTTAAAGAGATCGTCTTTGCTATCATTCAAGGAAAGAAAAAGAACTACGATATTTTCAAAAAAGAAATTGGGGAAATGACGTTGTAAGCTTGATTGAGACCTCACTCTAAAACAGAAATTAAAAGACGATAACCTGTTACTGTAAGTCCTGTAGGCTTTCCTGATAAAGGATCTGTTTCTACGAGCTTTATAGGCTTTGCTCTATCTTTTCCTTGATAGAAGATTGGTATAAACTCCAAAAATTCCAGATTCATTTTTGAATTCTTCTCCATCTCTTGTCTTGAAGGTTTGGAAGGGTTGAATTGAGCTAGAGCTAACAAATTATCGACTAAACAATTCAGCAAATTTACGGCATAGCCAAGACGTTTTTTTTCGTTTTCTGAAGCATTGGCAGCTTGCAGCAAATCACGCAAATCTTTTTTTCCACTTTCCTTAATAGTAGCATAATAAAGACAAAGAGTTTCCTTCCAATGAACAACTAAATCTACCAAAACATCAAATGAGGCCTGCTCCTTCATTTGTTTTAGTGCAAGCCTTAACGAAAACATGATGTTTAAAATTCCTGTTCCTGAATTAGAGCTTACGATTGAAGTAATTCCTAAAAGATCATTGAGAAGTTGAATCAGCATATTCTGCTGTCCAAAATCAAGCTCGCTTTCATTTTCAAGCTGTGTTGAAAATAGTTTCTTTGCCAAAGGAACAATTGCTTTCAACCTTAAAAGCTCCGGGTGGAAAGCGTCAATTTTTTGCAGGCCTACATCGATCTCTTTAATAAGCTCATATTGCGCTGACACATTAATCTGCAGTTGATTACGTGCTTGAAATAGTTGTTTTTCTAACTCAAAACGATCAGTTGTGTTCGCTTTTTTTTCCTCCAAAGTTCCAATATCTGTGACAAGATTTCTGATTTTTTGGCAAAGTGACCGCAATAAAAATGAAAACACCTCATGACCGAAGTCCTTTAAACGCGCTTCTAGTTGATACTCATCGATAGCATCCGGCAAAAAATCATGAATTGCGATTTCCATTTCAGAGTTAAGCCAACAAGAATATAAAGCTAACGCTTCACAATTTTGCATCTTTTGCAAATAACGAAGATTTTGCAGAGTCTTTTTTGGCAAATCCGGCAAATCCCGAAAAAAAGGGGGTTGCATTGGCGTCGCCAAATGCGCAATCTCCTGCTTAGTTTGCTGCAAAAGATAAAAATGCTCTTTTGCAATCAGATCCCATTCTATTTCAGGCAAGTCGAGTTGGTTGATGCTTACTCTTTTGTTGTCCATAGATTGAGCGATGAGGTTGAAAATCCCCTCTAAATGCTCTTGAACAGTCAAATTCCGCACCCAAATCAAAGAAGTATTGCCTGGTGCCTCCACATAGCCAAAAATTTCGGAATTTTTATTACGCAAAGAACGCAAAACCATCCTAATCTACCCCTCTTGATCCTCTTAAGTAACTTATTGTTATTGCCCTAAAAGGGTGAAGAAGTCAAGAGTCTATTCAAAATTTCATTTACCAAAGAATTTGATTAATTTATAATAACATTTAGGAGGTCTTCTTATGGATCAAGTCGAAATTAAATTACTGACGAATGATGAAATCGCTGCATTAGCATCAACGATTCCATTCGATCAAATACCATCCATTCTCAACCAAATGGATCCGAAACAGATCTCTATCGCTATAGCTGCTTGGAACGAAACTCATGACTCGGAATGGAAAAAGAAGACAAAAAAAGCTATCTTTGAACTCGTCAAAACAGAGAGTCTTGAAGCTGCCGGCAAAACACTCTCATTGGCACAAGCTTTAGCTGTGCTTGAGGATATGCATACAGTCGAAAACTTCCGGGACAAGCTATCGCCTCTGTTAGTAGGAATGCCTCATTCTCTTTTTATTCAAATTCTGTCAAATGCAACTACAAGTCAGATGGAAGTATTCAAACAAGAGAGTGCAACTGAACCCCTTCAACATCATCTTACAGTCCTATGCCACGAAGTTGCGACTCAGTTTGTGGATTATGAAGCTATCACACGCAAAATTGAATATGAAATTGATTTTTTTAATGTCAAAGAGATCGGCAGTCATGAGTTAATTGCCTTAAAAAAAGAAATCGAAAAAATTTGGTCTTTCTTTCAAGATAAACTCAACGAAATCAACAAAGCTTTAGAAATTGCTTGGAAAAGCGGCCGCATGGATCTCATAGAAAAACTCAGCGCATTAAAGGAAATTTGCCTTAAGTTTAGGATCTCAATTGTCGGCTACCCCTCTGATAAAGATGATGAAGAGGCAAAGGGCCTTTTTGCAAAATTAGAAAGACGCCTCAATAGCGTATTTGGCGATCCAAACAATCCCCACGACTTTGAAGCCTTAAAAGATGACGAGCCCGCTATCGAAGGCTTGTCTAAGTTATCCCTATGGTATCTTCAAGACTATTGGGCCGTTGGACTATTGCCAAAGATTTCTCATCTTGAAGAGATCGAACACGTCTCTTTGTCCTACGCTGAAAAAAATCAAGAACAATGGCGTGAAAATCTCATGTTGGAGGTGAAAAATAACCTTCAGCATCTAGGGCTGGTTAGTGTAGCGGATTTAAAAAAATCCGGCATTTTTTCCAAGAAATTATTGGAAGAATTCATTCAAAATTCAAAAGCAAAAAAGTAATCAGTAGCGAGAGAATCCAGAATTCAGAATGAGGACTGAATTACTTTTCCATTTTGTCTTCTGTTGCTGATTCTGAATTCTGAATTCTGGATTCTGTATTCTGACTTCTGTATTCTGGATTCTGACTTCTGACTTCCAGCTTTCCTATTCTGCTTTTTTTTCTAAAGCTTTCATCAGGTCATTATAGACGGCATCAGGAGCTTTTTCTCCGTTGATGTTTACTAGAACCCCTTTTTTCTGATAATAATCGACAAGCGGTTCGGTTTGTTCATGATAGACCTTAAGCCGCTCTTTAACAACAGAAGCTGTGTCATCAGATCTTTGGAAAAGTTCGCCGCCGCATTTATCACAAGTGCCTTCGACAACAGGAGGAGAGAATTCTCGATGGTGAATATTGCCGCATTTTTTGCATGTAAGCCTTCCTTCCGCTCGTTTTACAATGACCTCGTCAGCAACTTGGAGATTTAAAACAACGAGGTTTGTACCGGCAGCCAATTTTTTGTCGAGAGCTTCGGCTTGAGGAATTGTGCGAGGAAAACCATCCAAGAGATATCCCTTGGCACAGTCAGGACGGGCAACGCGGTCAAATAACATATCGAGTACGAGTTCATCCGGAACTAATTTTCCAGCTTCCATATACGCCTTTGCTTTTTTTCCAAGGTCGGTGCCTTGACCTAAATTTTCCCTAAAAAGATCTCCGGTAGAGATCTGAGGGATTCCAAGAGACTTAGTGAGGCGTATTGCCTGGGTTCCTTTTCCGGAACCGGGAGGTCCCAATAAGATGACGATGCGAGATCCCTCTTTTGGCTCTGATCCGTTGGCGTAAACAATAATTCCAAGAGAGGAGATAAAAATGCATAATGAAAATAATAGCGTTTTCATGGTATTCCTTAATGTTGTTCAATCAACTGAACATTATATTTGATAAGAATGTTTTTATTCCAAAGGTTTTTCAACATTGTAATTTATATTAATATAGAACGATGTCATTAACGATTTCAAAAAATGCGGGTTTGCTCCAGCATCTAGGAACTTTAAACTCCAATAATTCTAAAGATTTCAAAATCATTAGAAATCATGGACATTCTTATTCACTGGCGCAGCCTACGCCAAAGATGAGTTTTTTAAAGAGGTTGTTTAAGCATTTATTTAGCAAATTCTTTCAAGCTTCTGGCCCCAAGCCCTCCGATGACTATAAATTGCTCAAAAGTTTATTTGAAGAAATTGCCGATGACTTGAGTAAAAATGTTTTGGAACCAGAAAAAAAACAGCAATATCAAGCATTGGTTGAAAATGCATTTAATGGCTTAAAGCACCTCTACGAGCGTTATCGTCATTCAAAGCACATTCAAGATGTTATTAAACGCAACGACATCCTTGAAGCGGTCAGTACCGCCACAAGAAAAGAAAAAAGTTTAAATACACTTTTAGATTTAAAGATCTCTAGAGTAAAGGCTGCACTAGCTAAGGAAAACAAGGAAGTCTTTGAAAATACCAGCATTCCTTTGATTGATTATCCTAACATTGAAACTGCGACAAGGATTCTAAAAACACATAGCTCAATGTCGCTGCAAGAGATGCAAAAAAACCTAAAAGGCCTCCTCCATCAGGAAGATGTTCCTCTAGGCTATGTGATCGATATCATGTATCGTTATAACTTTTTGAGATCCGAAAAGCTCAACCGTGCGGCGACATGGTATGCAGGCCAAAGACAAAAATCCAATCAAAACATTAGCATAGAATCGATAGCCAAATTTTTTAAGGGCTTACGCATCACATTGGAAACTGAATTTGATAAAGAACTCTATGCATACAGCGAGGTCTTTCAAACCGATCTTCGCCATGAAAAAAGCTTAGATAGTGCCTTTCAACGCAAACTTACGCCACATATTTTGCAAATGCTCCTTTGCAACGCCCACCAGCTTCAAGAAAAAATAACTCGAGAATGCGGTTCGGGCAATATTGTCATTGCCAACTGCTTTAATCGACTAACAATGCATCATGTTGGTCGAAATGGAGCTGGCAAGAAATTTAATATCACCGGAAAAAAATTAAATAATCGATCAAGATTATCCTTGAGCCAGAAAAAAAATTTATTCTCCATTCAAAATATCTTGGGGAACGAGGATGGAGTTGACACCTCATTTTTGCAAGTTGTAAAAAAAGAACATTTGACGTCAATTGACGCACAGCGACTTTTACTCAACAGCATCACAAATATGATCGACAGCGAAGATGTAACGTTGTTTATCAAAAGACTGGCCCCTCCCGATATTCATCGCTTCGTCATGTCGGCGCCAGGCACTATTTTAAGTAAAGAAGAAACATCAAAAATGCTGGGCAATATTCTCCAACAAAAAATCGACAACAACTCCAAAGATCACATGACAGCCGAAGCTTTGATGAAACTAAAAAATGAATCTCTTCAACTCACAGAGTTATGCCAATTGTTTGCAAATCAATCCTCATCAGAAAAATCCCAAGCTACTATTAACATTAAAGGAACACAAAGGTCTGTCAATAGGAAAGCTCTCTATGAATTCTCTGGGATTCCTGCACAAAACACTCGCAAGATCATGATGGTGCGTCATGAAGATGGGAGCTTAGCTTTGCATATTTTTGTTGGAGCCACAGCTGTCGATTTTCTTCATATTGGCACAAGGGCTAATGACCAAAGAATCTTAGGCGAAGATATTGGTAGTATGGGAGTAGGTAGCGAAGTGGTGAAAAAGAGCCAGGAATCGTGGTTGCAAGGATTGGCAACGCGAGCAGATAGCATGAAAATCTTTGCCAAAGCAGGCTCCTTCTATAGAGCAGGCGAAGAGATGGGTGTTTTTGACAAATCCGGATCCACAATTGTTTCTATATATTTCAATAAAGATTTTATCCCCCTTGATAAACTGCAGGATTTCACCCAAGCAGCCAACTACCGCATCATCAAAATCAGCCGCTGGGCACGCATTCGCAATATTTTTTGCCGTTATATTGGACGTTTTTTTGGGATGAAACCCATAGAACCTACATTAATCGCGCGGAATATCGAGCTAAAAACACAACTTGGAGATGTCATAGGCCTGCCGAAAAACTATGTAGCCATGCAGACGGTCAAGAAAGTCATTGGGTCTTCTACCTTAGATGAGCTTATTAAAAGCCGAAAAGCCGAGGGCAAGCAAAATAGCCACCTCTGCATTGAAATTCTCGACCTTTTTAAAAAGCAAGTTCTCTCTAAAAAAGCCCAGTTAGGGTTATCTTTTTGTCAAGAAAGCATAGCAAAAGAGCTTGAAGAGGCTCTTGATAAGGAACCTTCCTTACGCAATGAAGAAGAAAATTATCTCGTCACAAAAGTTTCTGCTGCCATTGAATTTTATATCAATAAAAACTAACCTTTCTTTATAGTTTCTTAATAAAATTATTGTATAATCTATATTAAATATTTAATTTAACTTATACATCAAGGATATTATAGATGAATAATCTTCCTTCTTTTGAGAAAATTTTGCCTCTGGCAGATCGATTTAACACCGCCCCTGCAGGAGAAATTGCAACAGCTATCCTTAAAGAAGATTCCTCGAATTTTCCAAGGGTCTTCTGTAAGATAGAGAGTGCCTTGTCATGTCTTACCTCTGCTGTAACTGCGCCTTTCCATGTGATAAAAGACCTTATTTTAGCTGCTAGTGCTGTTCCTTTGGCACCTTCTTCTCCCTCAGCGAAAAAGTTTGCAACCCACCGATTAACAAGCGCTGGCTTGGACGCCGCTGCTGTGTTCGGGGGAATTTTTGGTTTAGCCTATCCTTTTACGCCGCTTCCAAGTTATCTGAAGAAGCAATTGCCTCAACCGCTTTCTTCTACCGCTGCGATGGCGCAATTCATCCAAAAGCAGACGAACAAAATATCTAAATCGTTTGGTGGAAAAGAAAAAGTGCTTAAAACAGCAGAATGGCTAGAAAAAAATTCGGTTCTTTCACAGAAAATTGTTCAAGAGATCCCTGCGCTTAAGCCGATAGTGCCTCTTATCCCGCATGCAAAAAAAGCCTTAGATGAAGTATTTAGCTTAAGCAACAATGAAAAAATTGTTGAAATTATCACTACCGCTGAAAAGATGAATCACCCTTCTTTTGTTGGGTTAATACTTGCATCCGCAAAGAATCACTCCAAAGATCACGGAAAAAAATTCGCAAAAATAGACAGTGCTAGTGCTTATGGCATGGTCGCTCTAACGACTCCTTTTCATGTCATCACTCAATTATTTATGATTGCAGTTTCTGCACCATTTGCTCCTTTTTCAAAAAAATCAAAAGCTTTTTGCCTCTCCCAGATTTTTAAAGCTAAATTAAGCCTTGCTTGTTTTTTGATTGGACTTAAAGGTATGATCAATCCAGAGAAAGCTGAAAAGATTTTGATAGAAAAGTCATTATCTGTGCTCCCTGAAAAATGGCAAATTCTCGCAAAAGACTTGTCTGATCCGATTAGCAAAATGACCATGCAGGATATCTCAGAGGTGCAGAAATTCTTTACAGAGGATAAACGCACTCTCATCAATACCCTTTTACCAAAGCTTGCAAACATCTCGAAAGAACACCCGGATTGCTTTGAGCGCATAGCTGAACTTGCAGAAATTCTTGACATCGAATTGCCAAAAAATATGACTAAAATTGCAGCTCCATTACTTGCAGAAATTGCAACTCTAGAACAAAAGCACCCTGGACTAACGCAGGAAATTGCTAATCTTGCAGCTACTAAAGACTTTTCCGCTATAGCTCAACAACTCCCTAAACTTTGTCAGGAACATCCTGGACTGGTAAAAGACATCGCTCAAACAATTCAAGATAAACCGGAGATTGTAGAAGCTCTTGCAGAGATCCCTGCTATTAAAGATGCAATACCTGAAGAAGCTAAAAAACATTTGCCCAGTATCGTGAAAGACGTTGTGGCGATGACAAAAGATCATCCTAAGCTTGTTACTGAGCTGCCCTTATTCCAACCCGATAACAAAAAAGACTTGTTAGAAAATTTAGAAGAGATAGCCAAGAAAAATCCAGGGTTAGATCAACAAATAGAGCAGCTTAAGGACAAATATCCTGAGTTGGACAAAAATTACGCATCAAACCTGCTTGTCAAGAACCCTAACTTAGTGAATTTGATTCCAAAGGGCGAAACCTTAAAACAGATGGGTCTAAAGGTTCCTTTTGAAGGGCTTCCAATACCCAAAAATTTAAAGACAAAATTCTAATTCTAATAGTCAATAAGGTTTGCATGAAGATTCAAATAAATCACCTACTTGAAGCCTATTCTAGTCCTGCGAATCTTCCGCATAAATATTTGTATTCTCAGGGAGTTCAAATACAAAGTAAAAATAAGGGAGAACAATCCAAAGGGTTTAAAAAAATATCCGCCTTGCAGATTCTGCAAGACTTGACAAATCAAAGATCTCAGATCGAATGCATGCCTCAAGAAAATCTTGAAAAGCTGAAACAAATAGTTTCGCATATCCAACTCAGGAAAACCGTTGGGGGGAAAGGGCTTTTCGCTGGGATCAAAAAAATTGTTTCAAAGATTCAGAATTTGATGACTTTTCAGGGAAAGTTTACCTCTAGTGAGATTGCTGAGGTTTTGCTAAAAGAGATCGAAGAGAAAATTAAGAAGAATTCTGCTAATGTTTCTTCTTTGTCAACTCTATCTCCAAATAGAACTCAAATAACTACAAATCCCGCCAACGATAATGAAGTTCTGAAAAATCAAGAGAATCCTCCCATCGAACAATTAGAAGGACCTAAGAACCAAATAAAAAGCCCTAAAGACCAAAGTGTTTCTCCCGTGGATAACTCAGCAAAAAACATTCCTTTAGAGGAAACCATAAACCCGGATCAACCAAAAACATCTCCCTCTTTCGACCAAACAAGCAATCCCTCTGCTACACCTCCTCTCACAAACACCCTTCCCGCCAATGCAAATCTAAAGACTGAAAAATGGGAAGAAATTGTGCGCAATTTTGTAATTTTCTTTTTAAGACCCTATATTAACGGGGAAATTCTGGAGACTACAGATGAAAAAGAGCGCCTTCCATTGATGGAACAACTAACCACTCATTTAAAATCTCGCAATTGCGATAACATCCCTCAAGAATTAATCAACGAAGTCGCACTTGACACCTACATACACGAAGCTGTGAGAGGCTTTGAGATTTGGACTTACAAGCAAGTTTCTCTCGCCGCGGATTCTATGAAACTTAACGGTGAGATGAGGTATACGATTTTAAAAGATTTTGAGTTCGAGGATAAGGAAGAATCCACGGCTATGAGAGAAAAAGAGCTTCAGCGATCCCTAAAAAAAGAATTTCCCAAATATTCGATTCCCTTTGATCAAATCAAAGCAAAAATACAAGTTGCAAAAAACTATTTTGATAATGCAAAAGCGGGAGAGTCATTGCTTTCTACTTCTCTTGACGAGAAAATTAAAAATCATTATCGGCAGAAACAAAAAGAGTTCTTTCTTTCTACAAATCTTTCCACAAATGACACTTTTTATTTATCAGAGAAAGAAGTAACAAAAGTTAACTCATCAATTAACTCATCATTAAATGATCTAAATTTTAAAGTTATTCCCGATGAAGAAAATCCGGAAGTGGCTATTGTTTCTCTGCTAGATAAACCAGATCGGCCACTTTGTATTACAAGTGTGAATGCAGAAAACAAAGTATTGGAAAATTATGAGTATTTACTTTTTTTTGAAGATGAAACAGGCGATTTACACCGAAGCTATTTTCCTATGAACATAGGCCAAATTGTAAAAACTGAAAGATTTAAAGCTTCTCTACCAGTTGGATGGCAAGAATGTAGCTTGAATTCCACGTTGCGATATAGGGGTATGCAATTTTTTGAAAACAAAGGCGATTACTATATGATCAATAAAGTTGGTGTTCTAACAAAAGTCGCTAAAGCAGTTGTCGATAAAGCTTATCAGACTGCTCTAAAAATAAAAAATTTAAAATAACTTACTCATTCAAAAAGCATTTGAGCTAGTAAGTCTCTCAATGATTCCATTTTTTCTTCCACAAAATGAGGGAAGCCTCTAAAGTGCCTATACATCAGCGGCTTCCTTTCGATATTAGGCATGAATTGTCAGATAATTACCACCCCCTCGTATGTTTCCTCTCCTAATGAAGATCATTTAAAAGTCCGAAAAACCAGCCCTACTGATGAAGTAATCCACAATTTTGTGACCTCCTTTTTAGCTCCTTATGTCTACAACACAGGCTATGTAAGTCAAGAAGAGGCCAGCAGGCGCTCGCCAATGTTCGAAAATTTGATGACTTATCTTAATGTTCATCATTGCAATGTAGAGCAACATCTTGAAGAAATTCAAGACACAGCTTTGAGAACTTACTTATACGAATCAGCTCGCAGCATCTACATTTATGTGGCTTCGACGCAATATTATCTCGTTGGAAAAAAAAGAGACAAACTTTCAAGAGCCAATTCTCATTTACCAGTCTCCGACGTTAGGATTCAACCGGCAGCACTACAACTGCTGATACAAGCGCTCATTCCTGCTTTAAAAATAGATTTTCCCAAGCTTTCTTTTTCCGAAGCAGAAATTGCCAAAAAAGCCACAGAAGCGGTAGCAACTCTTAGTGATGAAAGAATTAAGGCCTTCGAAGATGCTAAACTTCCTTCTACTGATTTTGACAAAATCAAACGTATCAGACAGAAAAAAATCAAGATGCTAAAAAACAAGATTAATAGTCTGTTTTTTTCAGAGGATGAACTTGCAATAATTTATCAAGCCAATCCTCAGAGAAAAAAGCCATACAAAATCTCTTTGCTTCCATCCCCGGAATCGGATTTTTTTCAAATCCTCAAAGTTTCCTTAAAAACCAGTAACATATACATCACAGTGAAACAATCTCATGAATACAACAAATATCATGAAATTTTCAAAGATGAACAAGGCAGAAATCAGATTTCGATCCATGCTTTTACCCTCGCTCATATGGCAAAAATTGCTAAATTTAAAAATGAACTCTCCTCTTCGGGATGGTGTGAATTTTCAGAAAATCCCACTTTAAAGTATCTTGGATGGCAATTTTTTTATAAGGAGAATTTTGAGGACCCTTATCTTATCGATGAAAACGGGATTCCCCAAAAGGAAGAAAAAGATTTTTTCAATAGATCCTTGGCATTCGCGCGCAATTATGAAAACGCTAAATGATAAGCAGAG
>JABDEI010000037.1 GCA_013287145.1 Chlamydiota bacterium | reverse complement strand
ACCAACCCGACTGTGGATGATATCCTCGACTTGGATGACATGGGGTATCCCTTCAACGAGCTTTAACATTTTTTCTTCATATTCAGCGACTCCCTTGCGATTGATTTGCTCCTCCGGTTTCAAGTCAAATTCCGGATGCTCAAGCCTTGCTTTAGATCTGGCTTTATTCGCTCCGGTTTCAAAGATCCAAGTTAACGTCACGTTTTTAAAGCTACCTATCCCAAGCAATTTGAGTTTAATTAAAGTTTCAATACTTCCATCTTTTTTGCGGTGTAGTTCAAATGTCGCTGGCAAACCGGAGAATTTTGATCCGATATGAAGAATTCTTTGTTGGTCTGACAATAGAGGTGCCACTCTCTTTTTTAAAACATGGGCGATTTCGCAAACATCGCGAATTTGTTGTCGGGCTTCTATAGGAAGTTGCTGCAGTTTTTTATTACTTTGGACGAGTTTAAGGCTTTGCTCTCCTTCGGCTGTTTGCTTGATGATTCTCTGCTTTGTGGTTTCATCTATTGGAAACATTTTCATGACTTCTTCTCTTGTGAAAGGTATTGCAGCTTTTATCTTTTCCAGCATGTACGAGGCTTTTCTAGACTCGGAAAATATACCTTTAAAAGTATTTGCGTCCTTTGAAATTTGTTCGAAAATTGAACTGATCAACTTTGGCTCAGCTAGCTGTTCGAGAAGGTCATCTAATCGATTTAATTCAGCAGAATTTAAGTTTGAGATAAAAATTCTCCATTCTTTAAGCCCTTCAGCTGAAAAGAACTTTTCACTTACGTCACTGGCAGAAATGCGTGGTAATCCTTTACTGGCAGAAATGCGTGGTAATTCAACCTCTTCCTGTGACTGAATGCTTGACCTTGACATTGTTTTTTTCCATGCGAAACCCTCTTTCTCTATGTTTTTTGAAAGGTCGTTTAGAATATCGGGCAGTTTTGCCTTAAACGATCTCACCGCCTCTTTAGTTTCTTTTGACCCACCAATGTCTTTTATGTTGCCAAGCTCTTTGATCTCTTTGGCTATCCTCTCGGCGTCTTTTTTTTCTATCTTGCCTTCTTTAATTTCACTAATAGTTTTTAATAGTTTATCTAACTGTTTGACTTGCTTTCCGCACCACATTTTTCTTACTAGATTTGCCTCTTTCATATTATTCTCAAAAGACACTTTTAATTTATTAATTTGACTTGAAATATCGTAGCTCATAACAAATCTCCCGTCATGGAAATTACAAGCGGTAACTAATCAATAATTTTATTATATTATAATTTTAATTATAAAACAAAAAAAAACAGCAGCACCGAACTAATAAAAGACTAAAATTGATAAATTATTGATCAATTAAAAAGAGCGGAATTTATCTAAGAATAAAACTGGAAATTAACAAGATTGAAGGATTTATAGAATCAAAAAGGCCTTGTGGTATAAATCTATCTTAAATAACGTTCTCGGAGCTATCTTTGGATTTATTCTCGCTTTCTAATTTGATAATTTTTTTTAATTCAATAACGGCTTCTTCAAAAGTGTAGCGGTCATCTTGATTGGGACGCAGCATTTTCCAAGCTAACCATTCACGAGAATTTTTATTAGGGGGTTCGGGAAGGTTATCTTCTTTTTTAATTGCTTCGTAAAGTTGAGAATGATCGAAATTTTTTTCGAAGTTTGATATCCAAGGAGGTGGATTTCCTGTAAAAAGCTCCCACAGAACGCAACCTCCGGCCCAAACATCCGTTTTGGTTGTGATGGAAGGATTATTCCCCATACCTATTGACAACATTTCAGGAGATACATATGTCCGAGTTCCTAAATTCTCGTGTTGCATTTCTCTCCATTCTAAAGAATCGGGAGGAGCATGCTTTGCAAGACCGAAATCTATGATCTTTGCTTCTATTTCTCCTGAATTTTCATCGGCAAACAAAAGAATGTTTTCTGGTTTAATATCGCGATGAACAATACCCCGCTTGTGAATTCCTGCCATCCCTTCAAGGAAATCTAAAGCTGCTTTATCTTTCTGGGCAGGATTAAGCTTTTTCATCATCTTAGACAAATCGCCTTCGGCGGGATCCATATAGATGATCTGATGTTCTTTTTTGCCAACCCGGCTGTAGATGATGTCATCAACTTGGATGACATGAGGTATCCCCTTAACGAGCTTTAACATTTTTTCTTCATATTCAGCAACTTGCCCACGACGGATTTGCTCATCCGATCCCAAGTCAAAGTTTGGATGCTCAAGCCTTGCTTTAGATCTGGCTTTATTCGCTCCGGTTTCAAAGATCCAAGTTAACGTCACGTTTTTAAAGCTACCTGTCCCAAGCAATTTGAGTTTAATTAAAGTTTCAATACTTCCATCTTCTTTGCGATGTAGTTCAAATGTCGCTGGCAAACCGGAGAAATTTTTTCCGATATGAAGAATTCTTTGTTGATCTGACAATAAAGGTGCCACTCTATTTTTTAAAACATGGGCGATTTCGCAAACATTGCGAATTTGTTGTTGGACTGCTGTAGGAAGTTGCTCCAGTTTTTTATTACTTTGGAGGAGCTTAAGACTTTGCTCTCCCTGCGGTGTTTGGCTGATGATTCTCTTCTTTGTGGTTTTATCTATTGGAAACATTTTCATGACTTCTTCTCTTGTGAAAGGCATTGCAGCTTCTATCTTTTCCAGCATGTTCGAGGCTTTATTAGACTCGGAAGATATACCTTGAAGAATATTTGCGTTCTTTGAAATTTGTTCGAAAATTGAACTGATCAACTTTGAATCATGAAGCTTGAGAAGTTCATCTAATCGATTTAATTGAGCAGAACTTAAGTTTGAGGTAAAAATTCTCCATTCTTTAAGCCCTTCAGCTGAAAAGAACTCTTCAGCAGAAATGCGTGGTAATCCTTTATCGACAGGAATGCGTGGTAATTCAACCGTTTCCTGTGACTGAATGCTTGACCTTGTCATTGTTTTTTTCCATACTAAGCCCTCTTTCTCCATGTTTTTTGAAATGTTGTTTAGAATATTTCTGGGCAGTTCTTTCTTAAACGATTTCACCGCCTCTTTAGTTTCTTTTGTCCCACCAATGTCTTTTATGTTGCCAAGCTCTTTGATCTCTTTGGCTATCTTCTTGGCATCTTTTTTTTCTATCTTGCCTTCTTTAATTTCACTAATAGTTTTTAATAGTTTATCTAACTGTTTGACTTGCTTTCCGCACCACATTTTTCTTAATGGATTTGCCTCTTTCATATTATTCTCAAAAGACACTTTTAATTTACTAATTTGACTTGAAATATCGTAGCTCATAACAAATCTCCTATCATGGAAATTATAAGCAATAATTAATCCGTAATTTCATTATAATATATTTTTTAATTATGAAACAAAAAAAACAACAACATGGATTAAAAAAAATCGATAGATTATTAATCAATTAAAAAGAGCGGAATTTATCTATAGGATACTTAAACGAGGGAGGTGTATAGAGTGATAACAGCCAGGCCGAGACGGCCTGATTACCTTTTCGTTCAAATATCCTGACGATAGCTAGACATTCCAAGTGTATTGCATCTGATAGTCGCAGCCACGGCAACCCTGTTTTTTTTTCTTCTTTTTGCAGCATTGAGCAAAACTTTTATCTAAAGAACTCTTCATTTGAGAAGACTCAACAACGGGTTCTTTATCGCAGTGTAGAAAAGCACACAAAAGAAAACACGCTACTCTAATTGATACTTTATGCATCGTTTTACCTTGGGTTAAAAATTGATTACATGAGTTTTAAGCGAAAAAATCATTCATTTCCATTCATTTATTCATCAAGCTAAGAAGTGATAACAAAGGCGCAGGGTAACAAGAGAGAATGATAATGGCAGCAAAGGATATTACCCCGACCACAGCCGCAGGCCAAGAGCGCTTTGGCGCCAATGCTTCATCAGGGGCCTCTGAAAGCATGATGGTCACGATTCGCAAATAATAATATGCCGAAATAATGGTTGTGAGAAGACCGATCACAACTAAGGCGTAATAACCAGTCTGAAAAGCCACTTTAAACACATAAAATTTAGCGAAGAATCCGGCGGTGGGAGGGATGCCTGCAAGCGTCAAAAGGCATAAGGCAAACAAGCTCGCAAGCCAAGGCGATCTGTAAAAAAGGCCATGCAAATCGCTAAGCACAACGCCCTCAGAACGCTCATCTAAATAGGCTAGGACGGCAAATGAGCCCAACGTCGCCAAAGCATACACGACAAGGTAAAATACCAGCGCCGTGAGAGCGTCGGGAGTTCCGGCTGCCAAAGGAATCAACAGAAAGCCCGCATGCGAAATTCCGGAATAGGCAAAAAACCTTCTTAGCTGCACTTGGCGCAAGGCCACATAGTTGGCGTAAATAAGCGTCGGAACAGCCAGCCAAGCGATGCCCTGGTGCCAGAGTGGATCAAAGTTTGGCAAAGCATCAAAGAAGACGCGAATGAAGGCAGCGAAGGCGCCAGCCTTAGTGCCAACAGCCATGAAGGCAGTCACCGGTGTCGTAGCGCCATCATAGACATCAGGCGCCCAAACATGAAAAGGGACGATAGCCGCTTTGAAAGCAAATCCGAGGGTGACGAAGGCGATGCCGCTTAAGAAAAGGACTTTATCCGGAGCAGTTTTAAGGCTGTGATAACCAGATAATAGAGCATCGAAGCGCGTGGTGCCTGTAGCGCCGTAAATGAGGGCGATGCCATAAAGAAGAAAGGCTGCAGCAAAGGCCCCCATAAAAAAATATTTCATAGAAGCCTCATGCGAGATTTGCCATTTTTTCATGTAGCCGCATAAAACGTAGAGTGAGATGGAAAGGGTTTCGAGGCCTAAAAATAGCGTTAGAAAGTCAGCAGCAGCGCCGATGAGAATTAAGCCAAATAAAGAGGAAAGCAGCAGAAAAAAGTATTCGCCGTGAGTAGCTTCAAAGCGTTGAAAAAATGAAGCAGAGAGCAAAGTAGTTGCAAGCCCGATCGTTAAAAAAAGAACCGTGAAGAGGCGCGCTAGGGAATCAAAGCGCAGCCATGGCGTTAACAGCTGATGGTGGCTTGCTGGAGCCATGACGGCGGCGCCGATAGCAGCAATGAGGACAGCCAAAGTTAAGAAGAAGCAAAACTTCTTGGCAGCTTTTGAAAAAAAGCTTTCAATAAGAAGCAGGGCCAAAGCCCCTGCCAGTATGATCAACAGCGGACTTAAGGCAGCAAAATCGGACAAATCCAAATTAATATTCATTTACAGTTCCTTGATATCAGCGGTCGCAACGATTTTTTCCGTAGCAGGCTGAATTTGTTTTAACACCGGTGATGGATAAATGCCAATCCACAAGATCAAAACAACCAATGGCAGGGCGATAGCGATCTCCTTGGCTTTGATATCCACCCACGATTCTTTAAAAAAACTGGGCTCTTCAAAGTAAATTTTTTGCATGAAGCGCAGCATATAGATCACCGAAAGGATAACAGATAAAGCTAAGAAAGCAGTCAGCCACGGATGTTGCCCAAAAAGCCCAAAGAAGATCAACAGCTCGCCGACGAAGTTGTTCAATCCAGGAAGAGCTACCGATGACAGAACAAAAAAGAGCGTAAGCCAGCAAAGCTGCGGTAAAAATTTTGCAAGGCCGCTGACAGGGCCTATGGCGGTGAAGCCTAGCCTATCTTCTAACCAGCCTGCTGTAAGAAAAAGAGCGGTAATAGTGATGCCGTGATTTAATGCCTGCAAAATGGCGCCGGTCTGTGCAGTATGATCCCAAATAAAAAGACCTGTCAAAATGAAGTTGACATGCGAAAAACTGGAGTAGGCGATCAGGCGTTTGAAATCGCGTTGCATCCAAGCAGCCAGTCCGCCGTAAAAGACGCCTGCGATGGCTAATCCGAGAAGAAGCGGACTCCATGCTTTCATAAAAGTTGGAAAAAGTTCAAGACCGATGCGCAAGAAACCGTAAATTCCCGCTTTAGAGAGCAGGCCGGCAAGAAGGATTGTCGCAGGCGTCGACGCCTGGCAGTAAGCATCGGGCAGCCAGGCGTGGAAAGGAAATAGCGGGGTTTTAACCGCAAAGGCAAAGGCAAAGATGGCAAAGAGCCACACAGCATGCGGCGCTTTGACAGAGATTGTTGCTAAGAGATCGAGATTGAAGCTATTGCCACCATCTGCCAAATAAAGAGCCAATACCGCTGCCACCATCAAAACCGAGCCGGCAATCATATAAATAAGAAATTTTAAAGAAGCCGCCTGACGCTTCGGCCCGCCCCAAAGATTGATCATAAAATAAAGCGGCAAGAGCATCGCCTCCCAAAAGATGGTAAAGACAACAAGATCGCGTGCCGTGAAAAATCCGATGAGAAGGCCTTGCAGAAGTAGAACTAGGCCATAGAACATATTTGGTGCTGCAACTTTTTCGGAATTAACCGCTAATAGAGCGATCGGAATGATGACCGCCGTTAAATATAAGAAAAGCAAAGAAAGCGCATCGACTTTTAAGTAAAACTCAATCGACAGCGCTGGAATCCAGGCATGCTGAATCTGAGCTCCGATCCACCCTGTGAGGCCATAAAGCAGCATAGCAAGAGGAAACAAGCTCATAGTAACAGCAGCAGCCTTCATATTTTTTTCTGACAGTAGCGGAAAAATAAAAAAGGCTGCGGCAGAAGCTGCAAGAGGAACGATAAATAACCACATTAAGCTAGGCATTGCAAAATCCTTAAAAAACAAAATAAACGATCAATAGCACCATTCCCAGGGTCATCCAGGCTACGTAAGAGCGTATCTGGCCGCTTTGAATCCGCTGCAGCCACACAGCCATTTTTTGGGTTGCATGAATTGTTGCTCTTATCATGCCGTCAAAGACCCTTGGCTCAAAAAAACTAGCGATGGCGCGAGCCAAAGCATGCAAAGGGACAACAATACATCGCCAATAGATTTCATTGATAAAAAAAGCATTCTTCAGCAGCGTGATGGTGTTCCCTAAGCGATTGTAAAAGCGCGTATACAGCACAGCAGCAACTAAAACGCCAAGCAGCCCACCGACTACTGACATGAGTGTTTCAGGGGAATAAAGAAGTCCTCCTGGCGGCTCTTCTTCAGCAAGAGTTACCCCAACTTCGGCTAAAAACCCTTCAAGGAGGGCTGTTTTGCCGAAAGCGAAGCCCAAAAAGCCTCCACCAATAGCCAAAATAGCCAACAAAGTCACGGGAATGAGCATCACTGCAGGGGCTTCTTTAACCATCTTCAAAACTTTTTCATCGATGCGAGGTTTACCGGTGAATGTCAAGCAGTAGGCACGGGTCAAATAAACTGCTGTTAAAATAGATGCTATAAGTCCGATGTAGAAAAGAGTGGTAAGCCCAGCGAGATATTCCTGCTCTAAGATAAGATCTTTACTGAAGAACACCGATAAAGGCGGTATTCCCGATAGTGCTAAAACGCCAATCAAAAAGAGCCAATGCGTTTTTGGAAACTTTGACGCTAAGCCTCCCATCTTGGCCATGTCGGTATTGCCATGCATCATATGGACAACATTGCCAGCAGAGAGAAATAACAGCCCCTTGACAAAAGCATGCATCGTCAAGTGGAACATAGCCGCATAAAAAGCCCCTACGCCGCAGGCCAAGAACATCAGCCCAAGCTGGCTTACTGTAGAATAAGCAAGAACTTTTTTTAGATCAGTTTGGGCAAGAGCGCAAAGAGAGGCAAAAAGAGCGGTAGCTGCGCCGATGTCTCCAATTAAATGCAGTGTGTCGGGAGTCAACAAAAAAACGGGATGCATGCGCACGACAAGGTATACACCGGCCGTCACCATGGTAGCAGCGTGGATGAGCGCTGAAACCGGCGTTGGTCCTTCCATGGCATCTGGAAGCCACGTATGCAGGGGCAATTGCGCTGATTTGCCGATGGCTCCGATAAAATAAAGGAGTGTAAGCAGCGTGAGGATAGGAGCTCCCACGCTAAATTGGGCCGGGGCCTTCTTGAAAATTTCTGCGATGTCGCCGGTGCCAAAAAGATGAAAAGTGAGCAGAAGGCCAAGAAGAAAGCCCCAGTCGCCGATGCGGTTTACAACAAAGGCCTTGGTAGCAGCTTGAGCTGCGGCGGGGCGCGTATACCAAAAGCCGATAAGGAGATAGGAGGCAAGCCCTACGCCTTCCCATCCGACAAAAAGGAGCAGCAGATGGCCTGCTAAGACTAAAAGAAGCATCGAGAAAACAAAAAAATTCATGCAAGCAAAGAAACGAGCGAAGTCTTCTTCATGCTCCATGTAGCCACATGAGTAGACATGGATCAAAAAGCCCACGCCGGTGATGATGAGCGTCATCACCAGCGATAAAGGGTCGAGGCGCAACGTAAAATTAGCTTCGATTTGTTCGATGGGAATCCAGTTAAAAAGCGTTACGGTGATTGGATTCATATCGTGGTATGTGTAGATAAAGAGCAGGCTTGCAAAGCATACCAGCGAGATAAGAATGGATGTGCAGCCAATAATACCTGCTAATGTACGCCTAATTACCTTTGCCGAGGTAAGCAAGGCAAGAAAGCCGGCTAGGGGAACAAAGAGACCAAGAGATATCGCGTAAAGCATTTTTATCCTCTCAACACATCGTACTGATCGACATCAACCATTTGCTTAGAGCGGAATAAGTTAATGATGATGGCAAATCCGACGGCAGCTTCAGCAGCAGCTACTACCAACACAAAAAAAGACCCAAACTAAGCCGATTTGATTGCCCCAAAGATTGGCAAAAGCGACAAAAAGAAGATTTGCGGAATTGAGCATCAGCTCAATTGATAAAAAGAAAATAAGGGCATTGCGCTTTGCTAAGACGCCAACGACGCCAATAGCAAACATTGCCATGCTAATAAAAATCATGGGTGAAATATCCATTTAACTCCCCTTTTTTCCAATGTAAAATGCACCCACGAGAGCCACTAAAAAAAGCAAGATCACAGCCTCGAATGGGAAAAAAAAATCTAAATATAGAACGCGGCCAAGCGACTGTGCTGTTCCAAAGTCTTCAGGCAGCCCTGCCCTCGTAGTGGAAAATCCAGTGAAGCGCACCCCTAAAAAAACCAGCGCCAACAAAAACGAAACCCCAGCTACTAGTAAAAGCAAAGGTACACTTTTAGGAGGAAATCGCACAATCTGCTGATGAGCATCTTGGAAGAGAACAATGACGAACATGAAAATGACAAGAATGGCTCCGGCATAAATCAACACTTGCATCACCGCAATAAACTGAGCAGAAAGCTGAAGGTAAAGTGCTGCCAACATCAATAGCGTGAGCAAAAACGAAAGGCTTGCATGAACGGGATTGCGCACTAAAATAACACCTAATGATGACATAATCAAAATCGCCCCAAGAATCCATGGAACAAAGTTAGCTGCCGACATCGAGTTAAATCTCCCTTTTTGGATCGCGCCCCGAATCCCCTGGATTTTTTTCTGTCAGCATCTCTTTGGTATAGATGAGCGATTCGCGGTCGTAACCGGAGAGCTCATATTCATTGCCAAGGATGATGGCTCCCGTAGGACATGCCTCTTCACAGTATCCGCAAAAAATGCAGCGGAGCATATTGATCTGAAAGTCGGAAGCATAGCGTTCTCCATGCGAGTGAACATCATCCGGGGTATTTTCAGCGGGTTTCACGTAAATGGCTTGTGAAGGGCAGACGATAGCGCAAAGCTCGCAACCGACGCAGCGCTCTTTGCCATCTGCCCACTTGGTAAGATAGTGGCGACCGCGCGAACGAGAAGGCAGCTTACGTTTTTCTTCCGGATAACGTATTGTAACGGGACGTCTGAAGGCATACTTCAAGACGATCAAGAGCCCGCGAAATATAGACAGCACTTTCGAAAAGTTTTTTTTCATTTCCACACCAAAATAAAGTAGGCCGTGACGATTAAATTTAAGGTTGCAAGGGGAACCAAGACCTTCCACCCAAAACTCATGAGCTGGTCGTAGCGAAAGCGAGGGATGGTGGCCCGCACCCACATAAAGAAGAAAACAAAGAAAGCGATCTTGACAAGAAACCAGACGACAGGGAGGTCTCCTGGACCATGCCAGCCGCCGAAAAACAGCGTTACAGCTATCGATGATACTGCGAGAATATTGATGTATTCAGCCAAGAAGAACATCGCAAACTTCATTCCACCATATTCCGTGTGATAGCCGGCGGTGAGTTCCTGCTCAGCTTCAGGCAAGTCAAAGGGCGAGCGGTTGGTTTCTGCAAATCCGGTAATTAAATAGATAAGAAAGCTGACGGGGTTGGTCCAAATGAACCAATGCTCCTTCTGAGCTTCGACAATTTCAGAAAGGCTCAACGTGCCGGCTGAAAGAGCGACAGTCAGAAGTGCAAGCCCCATGGGGACTTCATAGCTGATCATCTGAGCTGTTCCGCGCAATCCCCCTAAAAGAGAATAGCGGTTGTTCGAAGACCACCCTGCTAAGACGACACCATAGACCGCTAAAGAGGAAAAAGCGAGCAAAAATACAATGCCGGCATTGACATCGGCAATTTGCAACCTAATAGGATGTCCCCATATCTCGACAGTACCCCCGACAGGAATCAAGACAAAGATAAATAAAGCCAGAAAAGCGGAGATGCTCGGTGCAAGCCAATAGGTGAACGTCTCCACGCCGGCAGGTTGAAATCGCTCTTTGGTCAGAAGCTTGATGCCGTCGGCGATGGGCTGCAAAAGGCCAAACGGCCCTACGCGGTTGGGGCCTAGACGCAGCTGCATCCTTGCCATCAAGACCCTTTCTAAAAAAGTCATGTAGGCAGCAGCACCCATCAGCAAAAGCACCAAGACCAAGCCTTTGATCAATACTTCCATTGTCTGTGCGAGCATACTTTCCTTTTTTTAGAAAATGGCATCAGAAGACATTAATTCATCGGGCACGGGCACGCTCACGGGCACGGGCACGAAAAATTTATCAATCTTCTTTCCATCAGTCATATCTATTTCAACTTCTAACTTCGTTTTCCTCTTTCGTGCCCTTGCCCGTGCCCGTGCCCGTGCCCGAAAATTGAACGAATACCTTTTTTACCTACTAATCTCAATTTCCATCCCATTAAGCAAATTATCGCCAAGTTCGTGCACGGGAAGATCGTCAAAGCCCAATGGCAATACAATGGTATTCAAAGCCACATGCTTATCTAACTGAACTTTGGCGACGATGGTGTTTCCGTTAGCACTTAATCGCACCTCTTGCCCATCTTGAATGTTTCGCTTGGATCCTTCATCAGGATGCAGACGTGCCCGCGGTTCTTTGACAAGCTGAAGAACATGCACGTCGTGCTTCATGCGCACTCCCTGATCAAAAAGAACCCTTGCATAAGACGCCCTCAACTTCCCATTCTGAATTCTGGATTCTGGATTCTGAATTCTGTCCTCTCCATTCTGAATTCTGGATTCTGAATTCTGGATTCTGCCTTCCCCATTCTGAATTCTGGATTCTGAATTCTGGATTCTTTTTTGTCCGAGCGTCTCCAAAAAACTTGCATCGACTGCAAGCGGCATATTCAATTTCTTTGCCAGCTGAATAAAGATTTCGCCATCGCTGTAAACTCCTTCCGGTATCTCTTTGCCGGGCATCAGGCTTTGAACGCGGCCTTCGATGTTGAGGAAGCTGCCGCCCTTTTCAACAAAAGACAAAGTTGGAAGCACGACATCGGCTTGGCGCGCTGTCTCCGTCATAAAGAGATCCTGAACGACGAGAAATTTAAGCTTAGAGCGAGCTTCTTGCCATAACTTGCTGGAAAATTGCCGCACAGGATCAGCCCCTGCGACATACATAAAATCCCATCCGTTGCGGGCTGCGTCTTGCATTACCTGCAGAGCATTCAAGCCGGGATTATTCAATGGCTTGCCAAGTGCTCCTACGTCGGGGCGCATGCCGGCAAAACGTGCCCCCATGCTGTTGCCGCGGCCTTCCATGACATTCAACGAGGCTTGCGGCAGAGTCTTTTGAAACTTTGCAATTTCAGCTAAGATTGCACTGCGATTAGGAGTTGATAAATATTGGCTTCCCACAAAAAGAGCGCATTTACCTTGTTCTGCCATCGATGCTATCCTAGGGAGATGCTCGGACAAGGCTTCTAATTCTTGACCTGGCGTGTGCAGTAGCGTTTCCGTTAGATATGGGGCAATTTCAGGAGCAAAATGCCCTAAAAAGATGACTTTAGCGCCGCGATTAATCGCTTGTCTTAGCCTAAGCCATATCACAGGAAATTCTTCGGTAAGATCGAGACCAAAAAGAACCGCAAACGACAGCTCTTCGCAAGCGCCGATTGAGATCTGCATGCCGGGAGCCACGCCTTCTCTATCAAGGGAAAATAGCGGCATCCCGATGCGACTATCGAGATTATTGACTCCGGCCCCTTCGCGCATAAGCTTTTGAAAAAGGTAGTTTTCTTCAACGGTGAGAGGATTGCCGCCAAAAGCTGCCAGCTTAGCGCGCGGCTTAGAGGCTTCGATGTTGTCGGCTACTAAAGAAAGAGCTTCATCCCAACTAGCTGTCTCAAGCTTACCCTTGCGGCGTATCAAGGGCTTCTGCAGCCTTCCTGGATGGGAGGTGAACTCATAGCCAAACCAGCCCTTGTCGCAAAGCCATATATCGTTGACATCGCGATTTTCTCTTGAACGCGTGCGCATGATTTCGCCATCGCGGGAATCTAAGATCATGCTGCAGCCCACCGGACACAACGTACACGTACTCTCTGTAGGTTCGTTATCCCAGGGCCTAGCACGAAAGCGATACACTTGGCTTGTCAGGGCACCTACCGGACAGATCATGATTGTATTGCCGATGAATTTTGATTCCGCCGGGCCGCCATCAGGGGTTCCTACTTCGGTCCTATAGCCGCGCTCGATGAATTCTAAAGCATGATCGCCTGCGAGAACATCGCCAAAGCGGGTACAGCGCGCACAAATGATGCATCTTTCTCTGTCGAGCATCAGAACAGGTCCCAATGGCAGCGGCTTTTTAAAATGGCGTTTCTGTTCAAAAAAACGGCTTTCACCGGGCCCATGATTCAGGGCATTTTCCTGCAGGGGGCATTCGCCGCCGCGATCGCAAACGGGACAATCGAGGGGATGATTGATTAATAAAAATTCGATGATCTCCTTGCGCCCATCGACTGCCATTTGCGTCTCTGTCTTCACGACCATGCCTTCAGTAGCTTCCAGGGTGCAGGAAGTCTGCAGCTTAGGCATCTTCTCGACTTCGACTAAACACATGCGGCAGGCACCAAAAGGAGGCATGCGATCTTGGTAGCAAAAGATGGGAATATCGACACCAAGCTGCTTAGCTGCGTTGTAGACAGTGGTTCCTTTAGGCACGCTCACGGACTTGCCATTGATCGTCAAGGTGATTAACTGAGTCATTGTCGCTTGTTCGTTTATATTCATAAATAGGGATAAGATATTTTCATTTCAGGGCGTTTATCGGCGTTGGGATTGCGCCGAATGTATGCTTCAAATTCACTTTTAAATTCTTGCATTGCACTCACAATAGGAGGAGCAGCTCCTACGGCTAGCGGACAAAAGGAATTTGCAGCCATGCTTCTGCAGACATCATCGATTGTCTTCATATCAAAGATAGTGCCTCCGCCTGTTTCAATGCGACCTAAGATCTGCACAACCCAGCGGGTGCCTTCGCGGCAAGGGGTGCATTTTCCACAAGATTCATTTTGATAAAACTGCATCAAACGGTGAGCTACTTTAACCATATCGGCGGTGTCATCCATGACGATGATTGAAGCAGTTCCAAGAGCTGAATGCCGCGCTGTTAACGTCTCAAAGTCCATGGATATGTCAAGGTCGCGTTCAACTAAAAGAGCACATGATGATCCACCTGGATAACAGGCTTTAAATCTTCGTCCCGGAAACATGCCGCCGGCAGCTTCTAAGACTTCTCGTAAAGAGACTCCAAGAGGAAACTCGTAGCAACCAGGCTTTTGCACTTGGCCGCTGACCTGGAAAATTTTTGTGCCTGTATTCTTCGGTTTGCCGATTTTTTGGAACCACTCAACACCTCTATTGACGATGTGGACGACATTGCATAAGGTTTCGACATTATTGATGATTGTCGGTTTGCCATAGAGTCCTGCCACAGCAGGAAAAGGGGGCTTTAGGCGCGGAAGTGCCCGATAGCCTTCTAATGACGACAGAAGCGCCGTTTCCTCTCCGGCGATATAAGCTCCTGCGCCTGGATGAACGACGATTTCCAAGGAAAAAATCGAACCAAAAATATTTTTCCCTAAATACCCCCGTTGCTTGGCTTGAGCCACAGCCTTGCGCAACTTCGCTATTCCTTCAAAAAACTCCCCGCGGCAATAGATAAAAGCTTGCTCAGCTCCGATGGCATAGCTTGCTAAAATCATGCCTTCAATAAGCTGATGAGGATCATTTTCAATCAATAATCTGTCTTTAAAAGTTCCAGGCTCGCTCTCGTCGCTATTGCAAACCAAATATTTAGTCAAAGAGGGGTTTTTGGGGACAAATCCCCACTTGGCTCCTGTGACAAAGCCAGCTCCCCCTCGGCCTCGCAATTCCGATTGCTTGACCATCGCGACAAGATCATCAGGCTTTATTGCCGGTATAGCTTTGCGGATAGCTTTGTAGCCTCCATGGCTTTCGTAGGTTTCGATGTCGCATTGACCAGGTTTTCCCATATGCTCCATTAACACGCGCATCTCAGCCATGCTCTACCTCCGCTCTTTCGACAGGAGAGGGATGCCCCGGACTTCTTTTAGCCTCGGTTAAAATTTTGTCTAAATCGTTTTCATGAACAGGGCCAACGACTTTATCATCGACTAGCATCATAGGCGCTCGATCGCAGGCGGCTAAACACTCCGCTGCAATCAAAGTGAATTCGCCATCAGCTGTCGTCTTCCCGGGCGCTACTTTCAGCTTCTGGCATAATTTGTCGATCAAGCCATCGGCGCCATGTAACATGCAGGAGACATTTTTACAGACATGCAGGATATGTTTACCCACAGGTTCTTCAAAGAACATGTCATAAAAAGTTACGACGGCGTTGACTTCATTGAGGTCAATTCCAAAAAGGTCTGCGATTTCTTGTTGTGTTTCGCGCGGCAAATAACCTACCTCGGCCTGTGCCAAATGAAGCGCCGGAATAAGCGCAGAGCGCTTCACAGGATAAAGTTTCTGCAATTCTAAAATAGCTTTTCGAGTTTCTTCAGTAAGCATTAACGATCAACATCTCCTAATATCGGATCGACGCTGGCAATGGCCACGATGACGTCGGATAAAATATGTCCTGGTATCACTTTTTTTAAAACTTCAACATGGGGAAATGAAGGAGAGCGCACACGCACTCTATAAGGTCTATTGCTGCCGTCGCTGATAAGATAATAGCCGAGTTCCCCACGTGCTGATTCGACGCAATAATAAAGCTCGCCGGCTGGTGGATGAATTCCCTCGCTCACCAATTTAAATTGATGAATCACAGCTTCCATGCTGCGAGCAAGCTCGCGCCTTGGCGGCAAGGCGACTTTGCGATTATCCGTGATCACAGGACCGGGCCTTAGCTTGGATAGCCCTTGTTCGACCAATGAAGCGCTCTGCTTCATCTCTTCCATGCGGATCAAATAGCGTGCATAGGAGTCGGCTTCGGTACGCGTAGGTACTTCAAACTGATAATTTTCGTAACCCAGGTATGGATAAGCTTTTCGGATGTCATAAGGAACACCGGCGGCGCGGATGACCGGCCCTGTGCACATATATTGCTTGCAAAGATCTTTGTCGATGATGGCGACATCTTGCAGACGTTCGCACCAGATGTAGTTGTTCGTAAGCAGATTATCTAAATCTTTCCAAGTACTAGGAAAATTTTTTAAGAAGGTGCGAGTTTGGCTTTCAAATTCGGGATCGAGATCATAGGCAAGGCCTCCGATGCGCCAGCAAGAAGGGAACATGCGCGCCCCGGACATGCCTTCAAAAACATCCAGGATCTTTTCACGTTCTGCAAAGCAATACATATACACTGAGGACATATTCAACTCCAGAGCGCTTGTGCCAAGCCATAGCAAATGGCTTGCTATACGCGATAGTTCCAGCATGATGAGCCGGATTGTCTGCGCACGCTCGGGCACTTCAATGCCCATAAGCTTCTCTACAGCACCGCCAAAGGCTTGCTCTTCGGCAGGTCCTGACAAATAATCCAAGCGATCGACTAAAGTAAAGATCTGATGATAGGTTCTAGTCTCACACTCTTTTTCAACGCCGGTGTGAAGATAGCCAATGACCGGCTCTCCGGAGAGAATGACTTCGCCGGCAAGCCTGAGCTTTAGGCGCAAAACTCCATGCGTGGATGGATGCTGAGGCCCTAAATTGAGCTCCATGATATCACCGGGATCAGCTGTGATATGCTCAAGATTTTTTGCGGCTTTCGACATAAGGAATAATTTCCGATGGCACTTTTGGCTTGACGTCATGTTTAAATTCAACAACTTCTTCTGTCAGGGCATAATCGCGGAGCATAGGATGTCCTCGCCAATCATCCGGCATCAGGATCCTTTTCATATCGGGATGACCTTCAAAATGAACGCCGAACATATCAAAGAGTTCGCGCTCATACCAATCTGCTCCTTCCCATAGATCTGTGACCGAGGGCATTAATTCACTGCGTTCAATAAATACTACTAATCGCAAACGCTCCAAATTAGTGGGATTGTGCAGCCAATAAACGATTTTTGTGCGCTTGACAGGAACTAAATAATCTACTGCCGTTAGATCCATCAGCACTTCGTAGCCTGGATCTGGAGCTTGTTTTAAGAAAGCAAGAGCCTCTTTGATTTTTTCTTTGCGGATTTCAAGGGTGATTTCATCGTGAAACTCGGTTTCATTGACGACGGCGTCTGCAATTTCTGCTTTGAGTTTTTGAACAGCCTCGGATTTTTTCATGGCCGCGATGAACTCCGCGTGAAGGGACGTTCGCCCTTAATTTTCTTCTGCAGTAAGATGAGTCCATCAAGAAGCGCCTCTGGACGCGGAGGACAGCCGGCAACATAGACATCGACAGGTACGATTTTATCGACGCCCTGAATGATGGCGTAGTTGTTGTAGATTCCGCCGCTTGATGAGCAGTCGCCCATGGCGACCACCCATTTAGGTTCGAGCATCTGCTCATAAACGGTTTTTAAAACCGGAGCCATCTTCTGGCTCACGCGACCTGCCACGATCATGACATCGCTTTGACGAGGCGATGCGCGAAAGACTTCCATGCCGAAGCGCGCCATATCGTAGCGGCTGGCAGCCGTTGACATCATCTCAATAGCGCAACAGGCCAATCCAAACTGCGCCGGCCAAAGCGAGCTTTCTCTTGCCCAGTTGATTACCTTTTCTAAAGGCCCTATGAGGAAAGGAGTTTTCTCTTGCTGAGTTAATCCCATTGCAAGCCCCCTTTGCGCCACACGTAGGCAAATCCAACTAACAGAGCGACTAAGAAAAAGAACATCTCATAAAAAGCAAAAGCGCCGAAAGTTTTGGCGATGACGGCCCAGGGGTAGAGGAAAATCACTTCGATATCAAAGACTAAGAAAATCAGAGCGACCAAATAATGACGCAAGGGAAAGCGCTCTTGCAGAAGGTGTGTCTGGGTTTGAATGCCCGACTCGTAGGGCATATATTTTGCCGGCGCCCCTTTTTTAGCAGGAAACAGCGCCGAGACCCCTACCATTGCTAGGGTGACAAAGGCCACCAATCCGAAGTAAACATAAACGGAGAAAAAATCAGACACAGCAAAATCCCTCATTAGAATACGAATCTATTCAACGCTAGGCAAAGTCGATTTTTTTACAGTCCCTTTAATATGAAGAATTTCTTATTACGTCAATATTTTTGTATAGACCTTAGCACCTTCCATAATTTGAAAGACCACACTCGCCCTCTGTGGTTGAATTTTTACTACCAGCATTCCTTTAAAAAGAATTGAGGGAAGACATAACCGTCGCTACATAAAGAAATTTATTTACAAATATTCCAAACGCGGTAATCTTTGGTGCATATCAAGAATTTATTTGGGATCGCTAAAATGGAGGTTGCTTAAATGAATTGGCGCATCTATGCAAGTTTAATCGTCCTTGCCCTAGGGATAGTTTGGCTGGGATTTGATAGCAGCAACGCCTCTGAAGAAGAGGCTCTTCGCGACAACGCCAAAAACTACTCCGACGCTGTTTCTAAAAAAGATCCGGAAGCCATGGCTGCTTTTTGGGATGAAGATGCTGTCTATGCCAATCCGGCTACCGGGGTACATATTGAAGGGCGCCAAGCCTTAGCAGAAGAGTTTAAAAAATGGTTTACAGATAGAAAAGTCGATAAACTCGAATTGCACCTTACCGAAGTCAGCTTTCCTGAACAGAATAAAGCTTTGGAAAAAGGCTACTTCCGGCTCACCTTTGAAGATAATACGCCACCCATTGAAAATGCCTTTAGCGCCGTCATGGTTAAAGATGACAATCGATGGTTATTTAAACAGGTTCGGCAAATTCACCTCGATCAAGCCCCTACAAACTATGAAAAATTGAAAGAATTGGAGTGGCTCGTTGGAAAATGGATTGATACAGACGAAGATGTCACCATTGAAACAACAACACAATGGGATAAGTACAAAAACTTTTTGCTCCAGCACTTCACGATGAAGCTTTATAATCAAGATGTCTTAGATGGGCGCCTTATCATCGGCTGGGATCCCAACAAAAAAGAGATCCGTTCCTGGGTCTTCGACTCCGATGGGGGCTTTGGCGAAGGCTCTTGGTATAACAAAGACAACAAATGGTATGTTAAGACCGCTTATACCCTTGCAAATGGCGGCAAAGCTTCAGCTGTGCATATCTACACCAAAATTGACGACAACACCTATACTTGGGCCTCGGAAGGCAGAGATGTCAA
>JABDEI010000036.1 GCA_013287145.1 Chlamydiota bacterium | reverse complement strand
TATCGGAAAAATGATTCTCTTGATAATAGCCATTAATCACTGGGGCTACTCCGCTTTGAGTAAGGCCAGCCACATTGCCTACATCGGTAAGGCTGTCACCAAATGCAATAATCTCGTCGAAAGGCTGTGCAAGCCCGATGTGCGTCGTGAAGAAAAATAATGCAACCCCTGCAATGTATAAAGAGCGAAAAATCATGTTTATCATAATGCCCTCTCATTCTTTATTTTTTTTTGATCATATTCGAAGGCATATTATATTCATAGATTATCCTAGATAATCGAATGTGCTACTGGGAGCTTCCTTTGCGTGGGAGTAGGCCATGCGAAGGCTGTCTAGAAATACTTCAGATGTCTTAGTAGAGCGTTGATTGAGTTCTTGATGCTGGCATGAAGGGTAAAGATATTCTAAAAGAATATCTTGCATTGAGGATAGATCTTTCAGATGTGCTTTTTTCAAAAGCATTAAGCAGGAAGAGTCATCGTTTAAACTGACAAGATCAACCGTCAGTTGATCGGCGATTTTTCTGGATTGTTCATTATCGACTTCTTTCTTAAGCAAATGCATGACCAAGGTTGTCAAAGATTCAGCTAAGTGCATCGGGGACAAAACCTGTTTATCAACAATAAAAATGGGATTTTCAACATCTTGAGGTAAAGGAGAGGGCATTTGGATTTCTTGACTAGAGAGAAATTTGAGAAAATTTGAGATCTCTTGCGACGATAAGTCTATAGCCTTAATGACAATGTGCCATAGTAACCCTGGCGCCTGTAATGAGCTGCTAAGAGAAGAGATTGCTTGATATAGCAAAAGTACAGATGAAAGATCGACTAATTTTTGTGTTTGATCGGCGGAAAGGGTTTTATTTTCTTTATCCTGAGCTAATATTTGCTGCAGCGCCTGCTCTAATCGACCAGAATTAATGTGGGTCCGGATAACATTAAGAAAAGTTTGCGAAAGCAGAAGATCGATTACTCGACTTCCCTCAGCAAAGCGCAGAATTTTTTGTCCTAACGTTGATACGACTTCTAAAATGGCATAAAGATGAGAATCATTTAAAAGCTTTAATAAAAATAATTGAAGCTGCAGTTCCAACATAGGGGAGAAAGGCGTACCAAATTCGCCGTAAAGCCGATGGAAGGTAGAGGCTGCGAATATTTTTTGAAAAAAAACAGGATCGATATTCAACAAGAGCGGCATAAGATCCGATTCATCTTTCCAAACAGCAGGAACGATAACAAAAGGACGATCTGAGAGAAGCGTGGGCATTTTTGCAGCTAGGAGTAAGTGGAGGTTTTTTGCTAAAAGAGATAAAAGAGTAGCATCAACTTGAATCAGCGGAATTTTTGTCATTGATGATGTTGATGTAGACTCAGGAACAGGCTCAAAGTAAGGGGAGAGACTGAGTTCCAGAAGTTGACTTTGTTGATTTAATAGATCGATTGTTCCCTTAGCCGCAAGGCGTTGTTGGTGATAAGCTTCCGATCTTTGACGAAAGACATTTAAAAGAGCGGCATCGATGACTCTGTCGCTTGTTTTATTGGAAGCTGGCAACGCAAGTTTTGTGAGAGGTTCAAATAATGGCTGAAGATTGATATTAGGCTTTGAACGATAACAAAAAAATTGCAGATTTAATAAGGCCAATTCAGCTGAGCTGTAAGGGCTTTCCTCTAAAGTTTTATACAAGGCGTCATCAATCCATCGCATGGCCTCTTCTTCGGTTAATCCATTCTCGATGCTTTTTTTGAGCATTTCTTTTCGAAGAGATCGCATGCTGATTGCGCGTGAAGTCACCTCTGAATATGCGATCTCAAGTAGGGGAGTATCAAGATCTTTGCCTACACTCCTCATCTCAGCTTTAGCTAGGTGGGGCAAAGTTGTGCCTATCAACCCTTTAGATATGCTGACGAGATCTTGAAAATCTTGCGATGCCTGTGCCAATAAATTTGCAATTAAAGATCTTTGTTCTGAAAACAATTCCCGGGATGGAATCTTTAATAATTGTTCAGCTAAAACATCCGCATTAAGGGATATGTATACTGCTTCGGCATGTTTACGCGCAGATTGATCATCGAAGCGATTTTCGCGCAAAGCTTGTATTAAAGAAATTTTGATCTCCCCTAAAGAAGCAAAAGGCCCCTTTTCAAAGAAGGTTATGATAATTTTTGGGATTAATCCATGATCGCGTGGAATTAATAATTGCCTTAGGGACTCTTCAAGAGCAACTTTATCAATAGCACTGACAGAAATAGGACGATATTTTTTCAAAACACTTGGGTCAATAGGAAGATCTTCTCTTCTGACAAAACAAAGCGGGGCAGTTCCTACAAGGTCAAAAGGCAAACTCATTTTATTAAAGAAAACCCTAAGGATGGCGTCATCGGTCTTGGGAAGTTTTATTCTAGCTAATTGTCGAAAAGTGTGTATGAAATCTAAGCAGCTTTCATAAGGGCCGTACCATACGGTCAAAAGAAGAAGATCATCGACATCTGATTGCGCTTCTTGCTGTGATTTTTGGTTTCGCGTTTGATAATCTAAGATTAAATTGTCGCGCGCAGCTGTTAGCTCTTCTTTGCTTAAATTCAATTCTGCGAGAGCCAATGCCAATAGGGATAGGTTGAGTTCTTTGGCTGGAAGTCCATGTTCGCGGAAGAAAGTCCAGATAATAGCTCCCCTTGCCTGGGGATCAAGAGCCTCCCAAGTAGTTTGAAGACCCGCCACAAAAGTCATTAAATTTGAAATCGGTCCGCGTGTAAGCTCGTGTGTTAACACCTTATTCACAAATTCAAGAGCAAGTTCCGGAGAGGAAGGGATCAGATTCATGTATTGATCGACCATGATCTCTTTCAAGGAGTCCCAGTCGACACCTTTTGCAATAAATTCGGATCGAGCAAGCTGATGCACTGAAGTTCGCTCAATTTTGCAAGGCGTGGCAATGCGTTCGGAGACAAGGCTTTCTGTCAAAGAAGTTGAATTGCTTTGAATAAAGGTCAATGCGGACTGTTTTAAATACTGTTTAGCAAGTGCGAGAGCATCGAGTTGTATCTTCAATAACTGGCGATGTATGTCGAAATAGGGGATAAAAAAATGGACAGCGCTTTCAAGACTTCGATGAAGCTCTTGAAGCGATCCCCAAGGAGCGTCTTGTAAAAACCTGTGTATCATTTCTTTTGCCAATAAATGAATTTCAGGCATGGAGATTTGAAAATCAAGATTGATGGCATCTTCTAGAGAATTTTGCAGGAATATTACATCAATGGTATCTTTAGTGAAGGGTTTTACAACTTCGGGAAATGATGTAGAAGCAGGTATAGGATAATTCACGACAGGAATTTGATCCAAATGGATGAAATCAAGCGCTTGTTCAAAAGTAAAAAATGAATGCTCTTGCAGCTGCCAGGCTAACTGAACTTGATTTTTTGCTTTTTCTGCATCAGTTTTGCTTCCTTGCGAAGCATTTATCATGCCGATGGTTTCATTCAAAGACTGAATGTGCTGATTGAGTTTGGTGATTAGTTCACTGGCTTTATCGGCATAAATAGATAGCTCCTGCTTTAGCTTCACAATCTCTAAAGCCAGCGTCTTTGCTGATGCGATTATCTCACTTGAGATAGCATCTGGATTAATTCTTTCTCTTTCTATAGATTTGAGGAATTGCTCCATCTGGATAAGGAAATCGCGCGGCGACGTCTTAGGCTCAAGCAACTTTAAAGAGGGGATTGACTCTTGATCAGATTTTTCAAATGATTGGCGATACTGTGTTTCGAAGTAATCCACCGTATCATTTCTTAACAATTTGTATGGCGGAATTTGTTTTGGCTCGTCAGAAGACTTTTTCGCTTTTGCCATAATTGCCTTAAGAGGTCCCCGGAATGTTCTAACTCTTGAGGTTTGTTCTAACAGAATGGACCAAAAATATAAACTATTACCTTTTAATACTGAGGCAGCTTTTGTAGATAGGGCTTAACCGCTTGAGCTGAGGATTTTCTATGTCGCAAAGTAATCTCTAGCGAGGCAATGCACTTCATCAACTTAAAAAAAATCATAAATAGCTGTCTTAGGATCTTTTTCAATTATTCCTGCCTTCAACCTTCTATTTTTTCATCCTTTATTTGGCTTGGATTTTGCTGAAGTCGAGAAGCTGCCCAAACAATCCAAAGACACGGTTCAACAAAGCGATGCGGTTATCGCGGACGCTTTCTTCGTCAGCAAGGATTTTGACTTCGTCAAAAAGGGTAGCCAAAGGAGGTTGAAGCTGAGCGATCAGTTCATAGGCTTTCCCATAATTATGGGCACCGATTGCTTGAGTGAAAGGATCTTGAATAGTACTTAATTGATGATCAAGATCTTTCTCCGCGTTTTCTTTGAGAAGAGCAGGGGAAAATGCTACAGAGCGCTGATTGAGAAGTTGGCCTTTGGCGCGTTTGTAGACTTCATAAAGAAGAGGAAATTGCTTTCCGCTTTCACGGAAATGATGCAGAGCTTGCACCCGGCAGAAGGTGTCGTAGATGTCGACAAAGCCGCTGGCTAAGCTTGCTTCGATTTCATCTTTGCTAAAGCCGTAATCTTGGAAGACTGTTTTGATGCGATTAGTGATAAAAGCTTCGATTTCCTGGATAAGCTGTTCGGAGTTTTTACGCAATTCAGCCGGGAAGTTTTGGAGGCATTGTTGCAGGATATTTTTTAGATTTAAACGGTGGCGCCCTTTAATCAGAATCTTGATGATTCCCAAAACTTGACGCCGTAGAGCATAGGGATCGCTTGAGGAGGTAGGTTTGAGATTGACGCAGAAACAGCCTAGTAAATTATCGATTTTTTCAGCTAAGCTTAAGATGATGCCGGTTTCTGTCTCGGGAAGAGGCGCTTTTTCACCCCGCGGCATCCAGTGTTCATCGATCGCTTGCGCCACTTCTTTTGATTCACCTTGAGCTAAGGCATAATATTTGCCAATAGTGCCTTGCAGCTCCGGAAACTCATAAACCATCTCGGAGGCTAAATCGGCTTTGCATAAGATGGCAGCTCGATCTACTAGAGCCGTATCGCCAATTCCTAATGTGCGCTGAAGGATCTTAACATGGGCTTTTAGGCGCAGCACTTTTTCATAGACGCTTCCAAGGTCTTTTTGAAAGGTCACATGCTTAAGCTTTTCATTAAATTCTTCAAGGGGCACTTGCAAGCCTTTTTCATAAAGGAAGACGCCGTCGGTCAGGCGTGAGGAGAGCACGCGCTGATTTCCTTCGCGAATCTGATCTGTGGGATGTGTATTTGCTGTAATGATGAAAGCATTTTTCAATGTCCCATCGGGATTGGCTACCGGAAAATATTTCTGATGCTCAACCATTTCTGAGATTAATACTTCCTTAGGAGCTTTGAGGAAATTTTCAGCAAACGATGCCCACGTCAACTCCGGCCACTCAACTAAATGCAGCACTTGTGGAATTACAGCTTCGCGTTCAATGATTTTAGCGCCGATCTTGCTCTCAAGTTCATCAAGTTGTGCGATGATGCTCTGTTTGCGCTCTTCGATATCGACCATGACGTGATGTTCTTTAAGCAAAGGCAGATAATCTTGTGCTTTTAATAGCGAAAAATTCCATGGGCATAATTGACGATGTCCAAAAGATTCCCTGCCGGCAATGACGTTGCCGACGGCAAAGGGCACCACATGTTTCCCAAAAAGGGAAACGATCCAACGGATGGGGCGTGGAAAAGCGATGTCAAGATCTGCCCAGCGCATCTTCTTGGGGAAATCGAGACCTAAAATGAGGTCGGATAGCTGCGCTGCCAATAGTGTTGCTGTAGCTTGGCCAGAAGTTGTCACATTGGCAAAGATATAATCGGTGCCTTTGATCTGTCTGATCGCAATATCACCGCCCTTGCCGGCATTAAGGTCTTGCAGAGATGGAGCCTCTTTATTTAAAGATCGAAAAAAGCCTTCACCCGCTGGTGTTAACGTCCCATCTTGGTGATAAGTTTGATTAATAGGCGGACCGCGTTTTTCTGCAGTTTGAGCCGCTTTGCCCATAGCGAGGTCTTTGATATAGGCTGAGAGCCTTCGCGGGGTGCCATAGACTTTGATCTCTTTGTAAGAAAGTCCCTCTTTTTCAAGCAGTTGGCGCAACGCTTTTTCAAGGTTTGCGCAACCAATCGGAACAAAAGTAGCCGGCAACTCTTCAGAGCCTACCTCTAATAGGAAATCCTCTTTGTGGTCGGATTGGCCTTCGAGCAGCTCATGGCTCAATGCCGACGGAGTCGTTTTTTCAGCCGCGTGAAAGCTTTTAGCAAAGCGCTTTGAAAGAGGAAATTGTTGCTCTGATCGGCTTTTCAGGTAACTTTCAGCAATCTGACAAGCCAAAGTGCGGATGCGGGCGATGTATCCCGTTCGTTCTGTAACAGAAATTACCCCACGGGCATCGAGAAGATTGAAGGCATGCGAAGCTTTGATAACAAAATCATAAGCGGGGATCGGAAAATTCAAATCGATTAATTTCTTAGCTTCGCGTTCATAGTCTTCAAAATGACGGAACCACATCTCTATCGAGGCGTTTTCAAAGTTGTAATGACTCCATTCGACTTCGTTGCGTTGGTAGATATCGCCATAGGTCAAATCTTCGTTCCATTTGAGGTCAAAGAAGCTATTGACTTTTTGCAAATACATCGCAAGCCTTTCTGTGCCGTAGGTGATCTCTCCGGTGATAGGTTTCAAAGCTTGGCCTGCGACGCTTTGAAAGTAGGTAAACTGCGTCACCTCCATGCCATCCATCCACACTTCCCATCCAAGGCCCCAGGCGCCCTGTGTCGGAGCCTCCCAGTCATCGTGGACAAAGCGGATATCGTGTTCCTGCAGTTTAAATCCGATAGCCTCTAACGATTCCAAATAGAGATCTTGAATATTGAAAGGGGAGGGTTTCAATAAAACTTGATATTGGAAGTAATGCTGCAAGCGATTGGGATTGGTGCCATAGCGTCCGTCGGTGGGACGTCTGCAGGGTTCAATGTAAGCTGCTTTATAAGGCTCAGGGCCTAAGCAGCGCAAAAACGTCGCCGGATTAAATGTCCCTGCTCCCATCTCTAAGTCATAGCCTTGATGAATGATGCAGCCTTGTTTTTCCCAAAAATGAGATAGCCTTGAAAGAAGCTCTTGATAAGTAATCATAGTTTTTCTGGATGTATTTGCTTTAAATAAAGCAATAAGTCTACAGGGAGACAGCCCCAACTTGCAATAAAAAAGCTAAGGGCTAGGTAATAAATGTTTAAAGAAGCTGCTTCAACATATAGGATTGCTACGCTAGAGATAATTGCGGAAGTAGTAGAGCTCTTGCAAATTGATTTTTCGCCAAAAAAATTTCTTTTTTACGAAAATGCGATCGCAAGAAGGTTGTTTTACTCAAGAAATGATGTCGCCAGTTCCTGGCTCACAACTTGTCATCATATGTCCCGTGGGTTCCTAGCGTCACCCACGGCTAACTTTTGTAGCCGCTGTCGCGGCAATTTACCGCTTTTGCGGTTTTTTTAGTCGCGAAGCGATGACAGAATCGAGCCGTGGGTGACGCTAGGAACCCACGGTTAACTTTTGTAGCCGCTGTTGCGGCATTTTACCGCTTTTGCGGTTTTTTAGTCGCGAAGCGATGACAGAATCGAGCCGTGGGTGACGCTAGGAACCCACGGTATTTGAAGATACAAACTAGAGCCACGGCCAGTGGCGACAGGTAGAGGTTGGGTATCGTTATTTCTGCAATTGTCACGCTAGTTTGGGGCTGCCGGCTTCTCATTCTTTTGGTTTTAATAGCGTGTATTGTGTTTTATAGTATTCTATAGCGCTTTTTTGACCCACAGTGCCGGATTTGAGAATCACTTGTTGTATATCCTTAACTGCAGCATCGCGAGATTTGGCATTTTTCATGATTTGTTCATATTTTTTATCTTTCTCCAAGCGCTGAATGCCGAATTCATCAGCGACTTTATTGCGAACGTATACAGCTTCGGCTTCCAAGGCGATTACGAAATTTGCGTATTCCTGAGCCTGTTGCGAATCGGTTGTTTTATTCAAATGTTTTCTATTTTCTTCATCAAAAGCTTCTTTTTGGGGCTCGTTTTGAACTTTTTTAAGCCGGTAAGCCAAATGCAAGACAGCTTCTTCCTTAGGTAAGCGCGAGTTTATCGAGATTTTTTTACTTCCATCATTATCTACATTAAAAACTGAATCGGTATCCATTTCTTCAAATTTGTATTCGACACCACTTGAACTTTCTTTAAGGACTTGTAAAGTATTTTCGGGCTGCTTTTTTCGGAAAGTTTTGATATATTCCGCTAATTCTTCATCTTTTTTTACTAGTTCAGGCGATCTCTTCGTTGAAGCAGGGGCGGCTGTTTCTGCTGGCTTTTCTTCTTTTGCTTTGGGGGACTCCTTAGGAGCTTCTTGTACGGGTTCTTTTTTATCTTTGGGGGTTTCTTGTACTGGAGTTTCTTGTGCAGGTTCTTTTTTTACTGGAGCCTTTTTCCTAATTATCGTTTTTATCTTTTCTGCGTTCTGTTCGTTTGAACTAAGAGCCAATAGTGAAGCTGTGCTGTCCTCATCTTTAGGGTTACTGCGTACATCACTTGCTCCGGCCTCTAGCAGAAGAAGAACTATGGCTTCATTGCCTTTTTGCGCTGCATTATGTAAAGGCGTTTTTCCATATTTATCTTTAATTTCATCAATTTTGATTCCTGGCGTAGCGAGAAGGACTTTTACCAACTCCTCATTTCCATTTATAGTAGCCTGATGCAAGATTGTATGTACGTTAGGACCTTGTTTGTTATAAACCCAGTTTCCAGTTTTAAGTTGGCTGGCATCCAGATTAAATTGCTTTAGAAGTGCGGTGGATTCGTCGCTAAGTTTGATAGAGCCGTTGCTTGAGGCCTCGTTAGCAGCTTGAGGGTTTTCATTCCCTTTTATTTCTTCTTTCTTAACCTCATTTTTGTCGTCGCTAGCAGGCGTTGGCTGGCCGCTAATGCCCGGACGAATTGCTGTTGAAGAAGATTCTAATTGGCTTTTCTTGAAGTTGGAGCAAATTTGTTCAATCGAGCTTTCAAATTGCTTTAAATTTTTTATCTGGCTTTGGTCGTTAAGCAAACTCTTATGGTTATCAACCCATTTGTTAAGATCGGATTTTTTGAAAAGAATCACCTTTTCATTTTTCGGGCCATAGTGGAATTCGGTAAGAAAACCCACTGCTTTTAAAATGCCCGGAATAAGACCAAAAAATGTGAAACGCATTTTGTATTGATCAATACCATCATCCTTAGAATTTGGTTGGTCGGGTTTGCTGAAGCCTTCAAAATAACAGCGATTGCCTGCAAAAGTGACATTCTGCATAAAATACCTCCAAACTTAAGGAACAAATAGATCTGACTTAATTATAAACAAAAATGTGTTTTTTACTTAATAAATTAATTGAATATTTTTAGAAGGGAATCACACTAACCATAATTTATTAGCCCGAATATAGCTTATCCAGGCTAATAAATTAAAATGACTTAGAGCACTGGTGTTTTGGGTAAGCCGGTGACGCGTTTCTTTTCGGCTTCATTCCATCTGCCAAGCTTCTTTAGTACGTCGACACGCTCAAAGCGCTTAAGAACGTTGCGCTTTTTTGTCGTTCCAATTGATTTGCCATAGCTTGTATGTCTAGACATGATAATTAACCTTTTTCTTTCTTTGTTGCTGACTTTACGTTACTTGATTTTGGGGATAAATGCTTTTGCACTCATCTCGCCATCAAGAGCGTTTGTGTGTTCCTTGAAGCCATGCTCAAGTTTGTCTTTTACAGGACCTGTTTTATCGGAAGGCTTGCGATGCTTTCGCGGACTTGTTCCTCGCCTTTCTGACTGTTTACTAATGCGGACCATGAGTCTTTCTCCTCGAGATTTCTAAAATAGGTTGAGTATAAGGCATTCTCGTCAAATCCTGCAAGGGATTTTTTAGTCCTAAACTTGGCTTTGGCAGACGGGGCAAACGTGAGTGCTGCGCTGCCCAACAATCAAGCGTATAATTGTCGTACCGCAGCGTGGGCAAGGCAAGCCGGTGCGGCGAAAGACCTTTAGAATTTGCTGATGTTTTCCTGCGCTGCCGTCTAGCCGATAAAAATTTCCCAAGCCTTTTCCCAAAGTCGTACCTGAAGCTAGCAAACCGCGCTTTAGTACGGTGATGATGGCGGAAAATAGTTTTTTGATTTCGCCCGGCTTTAAAGCGTTTGATAATCGCTGTGGATGCAACTTAGCCTCCCACAAGGCTTCATCGACATAAATATTGCCAAGGCCTGCAAGCACGGTCTGATCGAGAAGCAAAGGCTTCAGCTGCCTGGCGCGCCGGCTTAAGTGCTGCTGAAATTCTTTTAAGTTAAAATTTTCTTCAAGCGGGTCAAGGCCTAAGGCTCCCAAGACTATTTGAGCATCGGAAACCAGATACCAGCGACCGAATTTGCGGGTATCGTGAAAACGCAGCTCCATATCATTATTTAACACTAAGATGACATGTTCATGAGGGGCGCGCGAAGTGGTTGAGGAAACGAAACGCAGCTTTCCGGTCATTCTTAGATGGATGAGTAAAAAATCATTTTTAGAAAGAGAAAAGACAAGAAATTTGCCCGCGCGTTTGATGGCATTGATGGATTGGCCAGTGATGCGGAAGATGAACTCTTGCGGGGAGGAAGTGGCTATTGTTTTATGCCACTTGACGTGGGCATCGACGACTTTTTTGCCCACAAGACCTGCGCGAAGTAAATCTTGCACTATAGTCTCAACTTCTGGTAGCTCAGGCATATAAATACATCTTTTGATGGGAAATTGTTAAAAATATCTCATTTTTATTTAGATAAGCTAGACTAAAAAATCGTTTTATGCCACAATGATAATTAGACATGCATATTTGAAGAATGCAGTCTTGTTCAAGAAAAATTTGCTAGCCTTAAAGCCTCAGGTTTTTTGTGCGTAGGAGTTACATAAGTAAACTCCATTTTGAGACCATGTTTGGATTTAAATTTTCGGTTTTTTCATATCTATTCCTGTCAAAACTCTGTTTATTTCCCAGGACAATGTTGTGTTTTACACTATCATGCTCAAAGTTGGGTTTCTTTGGACCTATATTGCCAATTTTACCAGTGTGTGAGTGCAATTTTGTGTTAGGTTTGAATAAAGACGTTCTGAAAAGAGCATGGGCTAAACAAAATCCAACATGGAGAAAAAAATGAAAAAGTTATTCGTAGGAAATTTGGCATGGAAAGTAACGGAAGAGTCCTTGAAGTCTCTTTTCGAAGCTTATGGAAAAGTGGTTTCTGTAAAGATCATCACTGATCAATATACAGGTAAATCCAAAGGATTTGGGTTCGTAGAAATGGAAACAGCCGAAGGTGCTGAAAAAGCTATGAAAGAACTCAATGACAAGCCAGTGATGGATCGCAATCTCCGCGTAAGCCTTGCACAAGAACGCCGTGAAGGCGCAGGTTCAGGCAACGGTGGTGGCGGCGGCGGTGGCGGTCAGCGCTCATTTCGTCCTCGTTCCAACGACCGTGGCGGCTACGATCGCGGCTATCAAGGATAATTTCCTTCCAAGCGAAAAGGCACCTGTGCCTTTTCGCCTGATCTTTAAGATATTTTCAATAGACAAATAAATCCCTCTCAATTTACATATAACGTTCTTAAATTTTTCTGGGACGTTAATGCATGTCTTCCGTTGGTTTTGATAGCCTTCAGCATAAGGTAGTTCAGCAAATAGAGAGTGTTGTCAAGCTGGATCCAAATTTTTCTAAAGATGAAACCTTTGTGCAGCTGGAACTGCTTATTCAACAAAATGGTTCTGTTCTTGCAAAATCCAATAATCTTGCTGATAGGGACTTTTTGTATGAGCTTGCCGCAAAAATCAAAGCAAAAAGTTGCGATGAAAAGTTTGTTCGATTACGCAAGAGTATTTCACAAATTGTCCAGTGTCGTCTTTTTCCAAAGGAAATAGTAAAAGAGATCCTTTCCTATAGTGTGAACTCTTTTAAAACCTTTCATTCATTGTGTTTAAGCTCATCTTTTTTAAAAGATCTATCGGTTGAATTGTTAATTGAGATGATCAATAAAAAGAAACCCTCGTTTCAAGAGTTTTTTAAGAAAAAAGAAGTTTTTTTGGCCTTTATAAAAGCACACCCAGGAGTATTAACGTCGCTAATCTTAGATTTTAAACCAAATTTGACAAATGCGGAACTTCTTGAATGTATTCAATATTGCCCTCGTGTTCGTTGCTTAGAAATGTCTATAAATATGCTCGATGATAAAGTCCTAATCTCATTTTTTTCTCAACTACCCAAAGATCTCGAACAACTCACTATTAATGGAGATTTGCCGTGCCAAATTAATTTGGCCTCTTTTACGAAGCTTAAAATCTTTAAGCTTGTTCATGACAAACCTTATAATTTGAATTTCTCACAGGATATGACTGAGTTGTATTCTTTGGCTGTTATAGACAACAATCATAGGAATGTCATCCCTTCTCTTGGTAAATGCCTTAGGCTTGAGCGCTTTTCTTTCACGGGAATGTGTCATCAGACTGCGCACTTTCCTGATTTGCATCAGCACCATTACTTGAAACAACTTAAGGTTCAAACAGGAATTGTGGATAAAACAAATTTGAAAGAATTCTTAATTTTTTTAGAGTCGATTAAAGCACTTTCATCAATAAATCCTGCATTGAAAATCGATCTCCAAGCCGGTTCGTATAAAAACATCACTAAAGAAAATATCGATGATCACATTAAAAATGTGAAAAAAAACCTCAAATCTTAAGCAACATAATCCTGCTGAATTTTTTTAAAGGTGTGGCGACAGATCACCACACTTAAGAAACTACTTAAACAAGCTTTGTAGAAATTGCGAGGCGCCATTTTTAATCTTTTTCAAGGGATTTCGCTCATTGGATTCTGGTTCAGCAGTTTCTTTTTGCTGAGCATCCGAAGATGAACTCTCTTCCCAAGGAAAAGGATTTGTCGTAGGTGGGGGAGGGGAGTCTTCTGTTAAAGTGCCTGAGGCTAATCCTAGAAAAGTCCCTAAGATTGCTCCTTGAGGCCCTCCTTGACTTTGGGCTACGAAAGCGCTGATTTGTCCCGCTGCTTTGCTTCTATCAACTGAAGCATTGCTCGTAGACCCTCTAACAGGAAGCTGGAGCATATGGCTATCATCGATTGGAGGCAGATTAAACGCATGACTTATGGTAGATCCCGGCAAACCAACCATCATCTTAACCTTATCTTTGCTCAAATCGACTTTGCCCCATACGGCAGCATGATAGTTATTCATCAGAAGCATATCCATGCGCGCTAAAGAGATAAGCCCATTATCCATGTTGAAATAGAGGGGAGTGAACCAGACGTTCAGCCTGTCAGCGGCGGAAGAATTCAGCAAAGATAAAATCGTGCCGAGTTGTCCTTCATTATTAAACTGTATTTTTCCAAGATCGACCATGGCTTGGCCAATTTTTATTTGTGCTATATCAAATTCTTTGAAGGGGAATGCAAAGCCTTGCGGGTCAATGCTGATTTTTACAGGTTGAGCAGCAGTGATAACGCCGCTAAGCAAAGGGAAAATATCGTGCAATACACTTCGACCGAGTTCTGGAGTTACTGCGAGTTCAGCACTGAAAGGCTGGGCTAAAGTCATTACACCCTTCGCGAGTTGTGCGTCGAGTGTAGCTTTTCCATGATGGCCTTTAATAGAGGCTTTTAAAGGACCATTTAGTCCGAGAAGCTTGGCATTGAGATCCAGGTCGACGGAGCTTCCCAGCAAAGCATCGATTTTGGATTGCGTCTCAGCTTTAAAGCCTATGAGGGCACAGAGCATACGCAAAGGAAACTGAGAGGCTTTTGCATTCAATGCGATGCTCATCTTGGAGAAATTGAATAACTCTTGATCGGTGAAAATATTTGCTAAAGATCCTTCAAAAACGATTGAATCAACTAAAGAGTGTTCGCTATATTGGCCAGCAGTGACTCCAAAGGAGATATCTTTTGCTAAATCAGCACTCGTGAAGTGGGCTTTTATGGTATCATATTCAACCTTATTTTTGCTTTGAAGGTCGATGAGCGCCAATTGATCTAGTCCAATATTGACATCAAACCCTAAATGACGCAAAGGGCTTTGAAAACGATTTAAAGGAAGATTAAAGGAATTGATGTTGATAGTAAGTCCTGCAGAGGAGGCTAATGCCAATGAGTTATGTTGTTCAAGATCAATTTTTCTAAGGATTTTAAAACGTTCAGGGGTTAGCTGATAGTGAATAGTAGCCGGCTGGGATAATGTTATGGAATCAGCTAGGTCAAAGGAAAAAGTTCCGTTAAAATCTTGGGAGACAATAGCAAGGACGGCTCCACCCTTTGATGAACCGTAAGAAATTTTCAGCTGAGTATCAAACTTAGGCCCTAGTAAGTTTTTTAAGTCATAGGCAGGTAACGCAAAAGACAATATTTCAATAGGAGCTTTGACGACATTCAAATCAGCATCGATCGCAACATGATCAAAATTGAAAGCTCCTTGTTTTTGCCAGTTAGAAATCAATAGGTTTCCATCTAATTGACCATTTGCAGCAGATCCTTGCATATGCGCTGCGATCTTATTTGTCTTTCCATCGATTTCCCAAGGGATGATCATCTGATCCAAAATTGTCATAGAGTCATCGGGAGCGCGAAGAGCGTCCAGATAGACTTTGCCACCGAGATGAATCTCCGAAAGCGGTGTGTTGAGAAAATGATGCGAGAAAGGGTTGATTTCAAGCTTAATAGGCACTTGGCTTGTAGATAGGGGAATATTAGAAAGACCAAGCAACTCCCAAAAATGCGAAGTAAGTTGAACGTAGGCAGGCTCTGTCAGAAGAAGTTGAGCAGTGGGTAAAATTTTGCCTTGAAAAGCCGCTTGTGCGACATCGCTTTGAGTGGTTAAAGTAAAAGATTGGACGTCGATAGAACCATTATCAAGGATTTCAGCTTGGCCAAGTAAAGCCACCTGCATTTCTGAACCAAGGACTGGATGTATGTTATCAGACGTCAAGCCTCCAACGAGATTAATCTTCACGTCTGATAACGAAGATCCATCGATTTGCAGCAAAAGAGAATTCAGCCGCACTTCTCCTAATGTCGACATCTGAACGCGTATGGGAGCGGTCAATTTTAACTCGGCTTGAGCAATAGAATCGCTTGGATTAAATCCCAAAAGAGGAAATTCAATTTGATTTAATTGCAGTGTTAAAGCTACGTCTGTTTGCAGATTCAAAGATTCCAAATAGCGATTAACAGCTCCAGCCTTTACATTGAAGGCAATGGTTGCAGGCTCAAGCAAGGAAACTTTATCGCCTAAATGCATATGCAGACGTGGAATCGATAGTTTATCTGAGCTTACACTGACAAAGACATCCTTCAATCCATTTTCTGACTCAGCTTGCATTTTTATATTGATGGAGGGGCCTAATAAATCAATTAATTGGGAGTTTGCGCCCAAGATGGCATCGGCGTTGGAGACAGGAATTCCGATTGCTTCAACTTGGAGATCGGCGATCTTTTTTATGCTTTCAAAGATGCTCGTAAGATGTGATGGTTTGTCCAATGTTCCACTAAATTTCAGTTGAATCGGCTGACCATTTTGAGAAGCTTCTCCGTCAACACGAAAAGAGGTGCGCTTGGAATGTTCTTGAGCGTCAAAGCTTGCTTTAATTCCTTTTAAGGTGATTTTGCCAACAAAGGGATTGCCGGCAAGAACGGCTTCATTCAAATCAAAGTGCGCTGACATTGCCAGGGCAGAAAGATCAATGCCGCTTTGCTGTTTGGTACGAAAATGAAAAGGAAGTGAAAACTGATTGATTGTGAGTTTAGATTGAACCGGGGAAGCCAATTGAATGATAGCAGGGGAACCCATCAGAACCGTTAAACGATCCATTAATGCAGGAGTTATGCTTAAGGCTATTTCTCCTGGTTGATCAAGTATGAATTTACCGGCTTCTGCCTTTCCGACAATATGGGCTTCCATACTTGCCGTGGCGGCATTTAGCTCAAATGAGATCTCTTCGCCATTGAGTGATTCATCGAATGAGAAGTTAAGTTCTGGACCTAGCGCTGTACGAATAAACCCGGAGAGCTCTGGTTTTATTATCGAAGCTGCACTGTCAATCACATCAACCGGAAAATGAGCGATTCTCACTTTAAGAACAACTTCACTGCCTTCGTTCACTTTAGCTATGGTGTGGCTTGAGTTATTCAGCGAAAGATCAACATGAAATTGTCCAGCGACATCGCTTTGTTTTGTGTCACCGCTAATGTGAATGAAAGGAAAATTAAACTGGCCGTTCACATTGGAAATGATGATGGGTTTGGCAGCTTCAGCATCGACAGGGAGATTCGATTGAGTAGAATTTTTTCTGCTTAAGGCTCTTTGTAAATTTGTTTTGCCTGGTTCTTCTTGGACGATCTTGGCGTAAAGGCTGTCTAACTGCATTTTGTCTTCCAAGGCGAGTTTATGCCATAAGAGATGGAAAAGAGAAGCGTTGCTGCTAAACGAATTTATGGTAAGGATGGGTTCCCTATGAGAATCTTTTAGTGTAAATCCTTGGATTTTTTGTCCGCCAAACCAGCTGATTTTCAGTTCTTGTATATCGACTTCGCCTTCAATTTGTTTGTTAATTAAAGCAAGGACCCTTTTCTGCCCCCAGGAAGTCGAGACAAAAGAGGGGAGGCTTGCTAATAAAAGAAACAAGAAGATGCCTGAGACAAGTGCAATCCAGCCAAATATTTTTAGGATGCGCTTGTTTGAAGCTGTAGAATTAGAATCCATTCATTCCCCATTCAATTTGATTTAGATTTTTGGAAAAGAAATAATTCTAAACGAAATTTCTTTTTAAGTAAATATTACCTTTTTTGCAGATGATTTGTCTTGAGCAGATATAAATACCTCCTGTATGTTGTTTTCCTTGCAATAGGTCATTCGACCTTGCAATTACGAAAAATGATTTTTTTAATGAGGTTATGATAATGAGAAAATTGATTTTAGCCGGAATCTTGGCAACGAGTGTTTTTTATGCCCATGCAACAGAAAAATGCGAAGTCAAGGGCAGCTGCGGCTGGACTGCCGTTAAGCCGGAACAAACAAAGACAGATACAACCCATTCCACAAATGGAATCGACGCAACAGAGTTGAAAAAATTAGTCGATGACAAGAGCGCGGTTATCTTGGATGCCCGTCCTGGTAAATATTTCGATGGCAACTTAATCCCAGGAGCCAAAAATATTCCTTATGATGCTCCTGAAGCAGAACTGACAGCAGCTATTCCCTCTAAAGGTGCTTTAGTGGTGACATATTGCACAAATACCCAATGCCCTGCAAGCAAATGGCTAGCTGAGCGTCTCACAAAGCTTGGTTATACCAACGTGAAAGAATATCATGGGGGAATCGCCGATTGGATGGCTGCAGGCTATAATGTAGATACTAAAGCAAAATAAACACAAACAGTTTTTTACCACAGAGGGACACAGAGAACAAAGGGAGGAGCTCGCTTCTCCTGTGTTCTCTGTGTCTTCTGTGGAAGTAAAAAAAAATCAGGGGCTTAATCGATTTCTTGCTTCGAAGGTTTTTGCAAAGTTTGGATTTTTGTGTAAATTTTCGACATTAGAAAAGCGTAGTTCGGGTTTTCTTTTTTTTCGTCAATAAATTGATCCTGAAACAAGATAAAAACTTTTTTAGCTTGTTGAAAAAGATCTCTAAACGATTGTTTTTGTAATAATAATTTACCCAAGAAAAAGAACTCTTTTGGTAATAGTTTTAGATGTTTAGCCTCTACCGAAGAAGAATTATTGTTATTTTCATTTTCTATGCTAACACTGAAATTTTTTAAAATTTCCCATGCAACTTCGCTGATTAACTGTTCGTGCCGTATCCGCTCGATATTTTGTTCAAAGTGCTCTAAAAATAACTGTATCTGAGGAAGAATTTCTCTAAATTGAACTTGGACTTTGATGCAGCTCTGATAAAGCTCGCAAAGTTTTTCATAAGAAGATTCCTTTTCACTGGAAGAAAATTGCTTGTAAATATCAGAAATTTTCCTATCGATTTCTTGCCTTTGTTTATTAAAACGTGAAAGGGCTTTTTCACCATGAGTAACAAGTTGCTTTTGCGTGCATTTGTAAAGAGTTAGGATTTGACATGCCATCTCAATTTTGCTGGTAAGATCTGCAATAATTGCCGTCGAAATTTTTGTATGTTCTTTAGAAATACTCTTCAGTTCTTTGGATGATTTATTAACTTCTTGTAAATACTGGGCATCTTTTTCTGAGAAAGTCATTTCTAAAATTTCTTCTAATTTAACATCTAGCACTTTTCCAAGCTGGGTTATTCGAAAAGAGGTGAGAAAAGGTTCAGCAAACCCTTGTGTAGTTGATTGGACAAACCAACTATCTGCAGTTTTTTTCATTTTTTGAAGCACATCCCATTTGTCAGAAACCTTACGCGCTTTTTCGAGCTCTTTTTCGTAGTATTTTTGAAATTCGATTTGAGTTTTCCAATCTTTCCGAAGGCGTTCGTTTTCCAATTTCAAATTGATTTTATTGATAACTAGATCTTGATATCCTTTGCGCCAATTTGTTTGTGCCTCGGAGGCATTTATATTAGGAATTTTTATACATTCTAAATCGTTTGGCTCTACATTTCGCAAAATGCCGCTGGAAAATATTTTATGATAAAGTTCATTCTCAAACTGTTTAACAAATAGGGCTATTGCGTAGTGATTAGCTTGATTTTGTACAAAATCCTCTTCAAGTAGCTTGATTCTGGCATTGGTTTCGGAAGAAATACTCATTTATATCCTATTGTTTCAAGAAACATAAGCAAACTATCCTAATTTATATTAAAAATCAATATTTTTTACATTAAGTAAAAATGTTTGTTGATGTGTATTAACAGTTTGACATTAATACTGTTTAATAGTAA
>JABDEI010000035.1 GCA_013287145.1 Chlamydiota bacterium | reverse complement strand
GTTGATTACACCGAGCAAATATTAGATGGGAGTCTTGATCCAAAAGAGATCCCGGAAGAACATCGAGAAAGAGCAATTGCAGAAGCTTATGCTTCAGTTTTGCGCGAATACAATAAAGAAGGGCTTAATAAATTAATTAATCTGCGCCTACCTCTTCCGGAAATAGCTCTTTCTGCAATTCAAATGTGGGTTTTTCCTTTTAATGATAACCAAAATAAAATTTTGGAAATTCTTTCAAATAGCCCTGAATGGGCGAGACCCTCTTTTAGGCAATCTTTGCTATTTGCTTTGGTTCAAGGAGCTAGTAATAATTTTCATCTCAATCCAAAATTTATCGAACGGTTACAGACTATCTTTACTCAAAAATCCGATTTCAATGGTCGTGATGCTGAGAACAAATCCCTTTTGCATCACTGCATTAAAGAAAACGATGCTTTTGTCAGATTTCTAATTGAAGCGGGAGTAGATATCAATGCCGTTGATAAAAGGGGAAACTCATGTTTGCATCATTTTTTTCAAAATCTGCGCCTTCCTTATCCCAGTGACGAACAAAAGGAAATCGCCATCCTTAATCTTTTAGTCTTAAATAAAGCAGATCTTAACTTGCAAAATGCACAGGGATTGACTCCATTAAGTTATGCATGCGGAAAGGTACAACAAGGGGTTTCCAGCAATGAACAGAAGCTTAGTTTACAGGTTCTCCTTCGCCAGATGCAATTTTTAATTTCCCATGGCGCAAATCCCGATATCAAGAGTTCCGATAAGAAGTCAGATCTTATTCACGTTTTGATTAACAAGTACCAGCTTGGATTCGTAGATGAAGTTTTGAATAAGATTGACAATCTCGACAGCACCGATGAGAAGGGAGATAGGCCTTTACATCTCCTTGTCAAACAACTGGATCAGCCGGACACCGAACTTTTAGAAAAAATGATTATCTCGCTTATCCCTAAAATGCCTAAATATGCCCTTAACATAAGAGATAGTCATGGGATGACTCCCTTGCATTGGGCTATTCGCTTTGGTCACACCCTTATTGCTGAACATTTAGTCAATAACGGCGCCGATTCCGGATTATCGACTGCCAAAGGCGAAAGTCTTCTTCATTTAGCGCTTCTTAGCGAAGAGATTGAAGCTCTTAATTATTGTCTTTCTCTTCCCATAGACGTTAATGTCCGTTGCAACAATTTAAGCGCTCTAGATATGGCTGCGCAAAATCACGAGACTGCCTTTGTTGAGGTGCTGTTAGCACACCGAGCTGATGCTGAATCTGCTTTAGCTATTGCTTCGAATAAACATGATCTAACTATCATGGGCAAATTATTAGCTGCAAAAGGGCAAACCCTTTCTCCTGAACTTTTAGGAAATAATCTTATTCAAGAAATAGAAATGGGAAAACCTGAGGCTTTAGAAAAACTGCGCCTTGAGCTTAATCACTATTTTTTAAATTCAGAATTATCGGATACCCGCATATTTCTCTTATCTCTCTGGAAAGTGATGAATCACTTTGCTGAAGCAAGGTCCCAAATTCAAGAAGATCAGCAGCCTAATGACAAGAAAACAGCAAACTTCTCTGCTTGGAGAATAGGACCCTACGCTCCTAATAAAAGCGTGCCAAATACATTTGATACCCCGATAGGATCCTTTGATTCACCCTTGCGATATATTGCATTTCAAACCCTCTTGCAAAAAACTTTTAAGATGATCCGGCAGAATCCACAATTGGGGATAGCTTCAACGGAAGAAGATGAGAAATATGGTAGCGACGCAATGTATCAAATTGCCTATACCCATCCTGAAAGCAAAGAAAAAGTTCTTCTGACTAAAATGAAATTTGCAAAAATGATCGACTACTCAAAGACTGAAGATCATGAAAGATTTTGGTGGTGGGAACATACACCCACAACTCATCTGAAAAATATTTATGAATTACTTCCTAAATTTCACAATGAAATTTTTAATGCTCCTATTGAAGAACGCGACCGGCTCTTTAAAGAGATTTGTCCAGAGGTAAATCAGCTGATGTCTCATCAAATGCTTACATATAGAGGTTTTGCTCAATATTCTTTAATGTGGCTGGCTTTAGCTTATCTTTATCATGAAAAAATCCTTCCCCCAGTGACCCTAAACACCTCACAGCTAGATTGCGATCTCATTAGCACCCCTTTTAGAAAAGATGTTTCCTTCGAAAATCATTTTGAACCTTTTCATATTGATGTTGATAACACAGAACTCTCTACGTTGCATGCCCAAATTGCGACACAATTCCTATTTCATGGTTAAATGTGTCGCCCTTGCAGGGCTCTTCATCTTTGCCTGATAAGTTTCCCAGGCCTCAGTCGCTCTTATAGAGCTCCTTCAACCTGGGCTAAAAATATGCCGCATCTTCGATGCTTAAAAAATTTGCGTCAAACGAGTATATATTTTAAAGAGTTTAAGAAAAGATTTTGAATGGAAGTAAAGATGTTAATGGGTTCAAGCATTGAAGATAAAACGTATTTCAACGAGCATGCCTTCAAAGGAATTTAGAGATGGATTATGAAGAGTTGTGAGGTTAAGCATCGAAGATGCGGTATATTTTTAGCCCAGGTTGAAGGAGCTCTGTAAGAGCGACTGAGGCCTGGGAAACTTATCATACAAAGATTTAGAGCCCAGAAAGGGCGACACAAATTACAAAGACCAAAAGAGGGATAAGAATTAGGCTTCTGACCAGTCAAAAGGGATAACATCTTTGAGATGTTTTTTGTGATGGCGCAGCATCATGAGCCTGTCGAAGCCGACAGCGACGCCGCAGGCGTCTGGAAGGCCTTGCCTTAAAGCCTTCAGGAAGTTATCGTCGATAGGCAATGAGGTTTTTCCAAGCTTTTGACGCTGTGCATTGGCAGAAATGAAGCGCTTTTCTTGTTCTTCAACATCAGTAAGCTCGTGATATCCATTGGCAAGTTCGATGCCTCTATAGTAGATTTCAAAGCGTTCTGCTACTTGCTCCTGCTCTTTTACACATGTTCTTGCAAGAGCTGCTTGTGATGCGGGATAATGCGCAAGCACAAATAGGCTATCTTGGCCCAAATGTGGCTCAATGAGAGTGCCTAAAATGAGGTTAAGTAAGGCATCTTTTTCTTCTTCTTCAATGCCTGGATAAAAAGGAACGCTTTTTTCCTTGAGGAAGCAAAGTAATTCCTTTTCCGTAAGAGAAAAGTAATCTATGCCGGCATATCTTCTGAAAACTTCGCGGTAAGATAGCACTTCATGAGGAAGGTCGCCAACAAATAAGCGCACAAAATCACAGGTTTCTTGGATCATCATTTCAAAGGAAATGCCTTGACGATACCACTCCGCCATCATAAATTCGGGATTGTGTTTTTGACCAAACTCTCCATCGCGAAAGACATGCGATAGCTGATAGATGTCCCCGATGCCTTCAGAAAGCAGTCGCTTCATGCCATATTCCGGCGATGAATGCATGTAGCGTGTTTCCTTAGAGGCGTAGGTAGCGGGAATAAGGTCGATATGAGCATCGACAGAGGCTTTGGCGGAGATAATAGGACAATCGACTTCTAAAATGCGCCGTTCTAAAAAAAACTGGCGCACTTTAGCGAACATGAGAGCTCGATCGCGCAGAATCGCAATTTTATCCAAGATCATGAACCCACTTAGTTCACGCGCGAGACATATTCGCCGGTACGTGTATCGACTTTGATGACTTCGCCTTCTAGAACAAAAATCGGCACTTGAATCTTAGCTCCGGTTTGCACTGTCGCTGGCTTAAGCACCCGTCCTGATGCTGTGTTGCCTCTGTCGCCCGGTGCCGTTTCTATGATTTTAAGTTCCATGAATGTGGGAGGCTCTACTGCAACGGGAACACCTTTATAGAAAAGAATCTCATAGACAAGATCATCCAAAAGCCATTGAATGACATCGCCGATGCTTTCGTTGGGGATTTTGATCTGTTCGAAGCTTTTTTCGTCCATGAAAATGACGCCGTCAGCTTCTTTATAGAGCATGCGCATCTCAGCTTCCATGACATCAGCTACGTCGACTTTATCGCCGGATTTGAGAGTGCGTTCGACCACACGGCCTGTGAGCAGGTGTTTAAGTCTTACGCGATTAAATGATTGGCCTTTTCCAGGCTTTACGAATTCATTGCTGACAATGGTATAAGGCTGTCCTTCAACTTCAACTTTGAGGCCTGCCTTGAATTCATTGGTACTGATTTGCACCATGATTAATTCCTTTCAATGGAGTTGAAAGTAAATGAGTTTAGCACACGTTTTTCTTCTTGTCCATATTATTCGTGCCCGTGCCCGTGTGCGTGCCCGTGCCCGATTGCTCTGTTGTTTCGTGCCCGTGCTATGCTAGTACACCTATCTCTAGTTAGTCGCCGTGACTTTGTTCAGAGCTCTATTTTTGAATGTGTCAACCCATATTCTCGCGCATAAAGCAATCGGGCACGGGCACGCACACGGGCACGGGCACGAAACAACAGATAATGTGGTTACCGACTACCTTTTTTCAAAAAATGCTTGTTTGCAAGAAAACTCTGTAATACTTTAATTTTGAGGGAGAGGCAAAAACTATGGCAAAAGGACTTTTTCACTGCCAACAACTATTTGGTGTAGGAAACCTTGTACGCAGTTTAAATGTCTGCCGCAGTTTGACACAGCATTATGAGATTGATTTTATTCACGGAGGAGTCGACATCGGCCTCACTGTGGACTCGCCTCGTTTTCACAAGATTCTTCTTCCCCCTTTCACGGTGGATAGCGCCATGCGCATTTGCGATCCCTATCAGAAAATGAGCGTTCAAGAAATTTTTAGCGAGCGAAAAAAAGTCTTAGACCATTTGTTATTAGAACCCTATGATTTTATTATTACAAGTGGTTTTCCCTTTAACAAACATGAATTTACTCAAGAAATCCTCCACATCATTAATAAAGTCAAAGCCCAAAATCCCGATTGTCTTGTTATCTGTGCTCAACGGGATATCGCTTCAAAATTCAAAGATAAGCGCATAGGCGAAATGCTAGAAATTTTTAATCAATATTATGACTATGTCTTTGTCCAGTCTGATCCTACAATTTTGCGCCTTGAGGACTCTTTAAGTTTTGCCGCAAACATTAAAGATAAGACGATCTATACGGGGTTTGTAACCCAGCAAGACATCGGCCATGGCCAAGTCACGCGTTTAAAGCGCATCATTGTGAGTATGGGAGGAGGAATTGTCGGGGAGGACTTGATGAGGAGTGTCGCTCGCGTCACTCCTTTTTTTCCTCAGTATGAGTTCTTATTCATTTTAGGCCCTTACACGAATATTGCTTTTGTCAATGAATTAGAAAGCTTTAAATTAAATACTTCCTCATCCAATGTGCACTTATCGATGTTTTTGGCAAATTTTACTAAAGAGTTGAGCCAAAGTGTTTTATCGATCAGTTTAGCAGGAAGTACTATCATAGATGCTTGCTATACCCATACTCCTGCAATTGTTTATCCCTTTACTCAAGAGCAGATGCTTCGCGCTCAAAGATTTGCAGAAAAAGGTGCGGTAAGGATGCTGTTAAGGGAGCAGCTTGAACCTGAAATTGTGAAACATATGATTAGTGAAGCCTTGCGCACTCCTTATCCCGATCTCTCAATCAACTGTTCCGGGGCGGATAATGCGGTTAAGGCTTTATCTCCTTTTATTGGAGGCTTTTCTTGATTCTTAAAAGTAGGTAAAAATTGAAAGCTCGTGGACTTTATTGGTGCCAGCATCTGCTTGGAATTGGACATCTTGTCAGAGGCATGAATGTCTGTAAAAGTTTGATCGAGCACTTTGACATCGATTTTTTGCAAGGGGGACCGCAAGACATCGATCTTTCAATTCAATCTCCTAACTTTAAACATCTTATGCTGCCTTCATTGGCAAATTTTCCGACAGGGGGAGTGCGCGATCCTCAAGGCAGATACTCGTTTAATGAAATCTTGGAGCAACGCAAAGAATTTATAAAAAAAAATCTGACTGAGAACTATGCCTTTTTTATTTGTGAGACATTTCCCTTCGGGAAATTTCCTTTCCTCAGCGAGATTTTAGAAATCATACAACACGTCAAAAAAAAGAATCCGCGCTGCCTGATTATCTCAGCTTGTCGCGATTGCGTTGCCGTCAAAGAACAACAAATCGTTCAAGCTATGGTTGAGCTCATTAAAGATTACTTTGATGGGGTTTTAGTTCATTCAGACTCAAAGATCATTCAACTGGAAGAAACTTTTCCTCGATCATGTGAATTTGCCGATAAGGTTTTATATACCGGCATTGTGACATCACCGAAGAAAATTGATTTTAAGGTGAAAAGAGAAAAGCGCATTGTAGTTAGCATTGGAAGTGGTGTGGTCGGAGAAGACTTTGTCAAAGCCGTTGCTTCCGTCAATACTTTTTTTCCAAATTATGAGTTTATATTTAGCTTAGGGCCCAGATCACCACCTTCTTTAAAGAAGGTTTTAGAAACGATGCAACAAGCAATCTTGCCTTCGAATATTAAAATATTTTCTTTTTTGAATGATTTTGAAGATATTTTGCAGCAGTGTGCCCTTTCTTTGAGTTTTGCAGGCTATAATACTGTTGCCGATTTACTCCACACTCGCACCCCCGCACTTGTTTATCCGCTTCTGTCCATGGTCAATCCTGAACAAGAAATCAGGGCAAAAAAATTCGCTGAGAGAGGTTTTTTGAGGGTTCTTTCGCAAGAAGATCTTAAGCCGCAACGTCTAAGTAAAATAATGCGTGAGGCATTGGAAATGCCCTATCCAAGTCTTGAAATTAATTTGAATGGGGCAGAGAGAACGGCCCATGAGATTTCTCGCCTTCTTAATCTTTTGAGTGGCAAATAGGTTTTTTTGTGAAACGCCTGCATAACAAAAACAAAGTTGCTTTGATTACTCCTCAAGAGCTCCTCTCAATAGTTAGAAAAGTCGGGGAAAAAAGAGAAAACATTGGCTTGCTCTTGCATCATGCTTTAATGGAGGACATTAATTTTGCCTTCATGGATGCTTTTCTGGCTCTATTAACGCAGGAAAGGATTTCTTGCTATTTTCTCAGCGATTTCATATAAATAATCACCACAGAGATCGCAGAGAACACAGGGAGGAAGAATAAGATAATGTAGTCAGAATATATCATTAATCTTTTCTCGTTTCATTGATCCCTCTTACCTTCATTCTTTCTCTTTCTTCCTCCCGGTATTCTCTGTGATCTCTGTGGTGATATTTTTTTTGAAATGGAGAAGACATTGTGCAAGTGCAACATCCTCGCATTGGCGTTGGAGTCATTATCATCAAAGATAAATGCGTTCTCTTAGGCAAGAGAAAAAATTCCCATGGCGAAGGCTCATGGGCTTTTCCTGGGGGGCATTTAGAATATGGTGAAAGTCCGGAAGAATGCGCTGTTAGAGAAACCCTAGAAGAAACAGGAATAGAAATTAACAACATCCGAAAAGGGCCTTTCACCAACGATTTTTTTGCAAAAGAAGGCAAGCATTATATCACCTTATTCATGTTAGCAGATCATGTAAGAGGAGACCCTGAAATCAAAGAGCCTCACAAATGTGAAGAATGGAGATGGTTCAATTGGGATGCCCTTCCAGAACCCCTCTTTTTATCCTTGAAAAATTTGAAGCAACAAAAGTTCAGACCTGCCTAAGAAAGGCTGTAGTCACTACTGAGGGAGTTGCAAAAATCTAATGCCGTTCTTTCAGAACTCAGCTTTTGCTTATCCTTTTTCCCAGGCCTCTCGCTTTCGCTTCGGCCTGGGCTATGTTATTATGGTCCTTCAGACCATTGAAAACACAATCTTTTTAAAAATGTACTGATTTCATGGCCTGAAAGGCCTTCATGTCATAGCCCAGGCCGAAGCGAAAGCGAGAGGCCTGGGTATCCCAAGAGGGAGGATTGAGTTCTGAAAGAACGGCATTAGATTTTTGCAACTCCCTCTACTGACTACTACCATTTGGCAAGGGGGGGCATGGAACACAGGATTGCTTCAGGGTTACCTCCGGATTGGAAGCCAAATTTTGTTCCTCGATCATACAAGAGATTGAATTCTACGTAATGAGCGCGCATTTGCAACTGCTTTTCTTTGTCTTCAGCATTAAAAGGCTGTAGAGTGCGGCATTGATAAATCGGCAAAATAGCGTTTAAAAAAGTTTTGCCCACATGCCGCCAGAGGTGCAGATCGCTATCGAAGTCACCTGTGTTGTAATAATCAAAGAAAATGCCGCCAACGCCGCGTTCTTTTTGCCTGTGGGGCACATAGAAATAGTTCTTTGCGTTTTGGGAAAATTCTGCATAGAGGTTGGGCCCGAAGGGATCCAACGCAGCCTTTGCAGATTGATGAAAGTGGTTTGTGTCCTCCTCATAGGGGAAACCCATGGGGGTTAAGTCATAACCGCCGCCTACCCATTTGCGCGACGCCGTTTCAATATAGCGAATATTCATATGCACGGTAGGGGCATGCGGATTTGCCATGTGAGTGATCAAGCTAATTCCAGTAGCAAAAAAAGGCTCCTCGTTTTCTTGCAGAGGAAGTTTTTTGCCATAAACACCGGACCAGTTGACGGCAGCTTTTTCAAAAATATCTCCTCGCAGAAGCGAGATTTCGCCGCCGCCGCCGCTATGATGATTCCAGAGCTTGCGCTGAAAGCGCAAAGAGGGCTCTAATGCCTCGAATTTTTCGATGATTTCGTCTCTTAAAGCTTTGAGAAAGTCGATGATCTGCTTAGGAGCTGTTATTTCATGCATTAGATGTGCGTTCCAATATCTGCCACTGTAGGATTAACTAAGCGCAAGAAATCTTTATATTTGACTTTGCATAAATCTGTATGCGTTCCGGCGTTAAAGGCGATAATTTGGTTTTCTTCAAGATTTTTATCAACAATAACTTTAAGTCCGAATAAATTTCCAAAAGGTGGCTCAGCGCCGATATCATATCCGGGAAAAAGTTGAGCTATCTCTTTTTCTTTGGCGAGCTGAACTTCTTTAGCGCCGCATACGGCTTTCAGCTTATCGAAATCGATATTGTGGGTAGCTGGCAACACGCACATAATGAATTGGCCATCGATTTTAACAATCACAGTCTTAGCCATTTGTTTGCCTGGGATGTGTTTGCTTCCAGCGACTTCCATGGCAGTATAGGCTAAGGAGTGTTCTAAAGCTTCAAAGCTTACATTCTCCCTATCCAAATACTCTTTAATTTTTGTAGAAGAAGACATACTTTGCCTCCAATGAATTAAAAAGCAATTACTAGCAAATTTTAAGGCACAGTTTCTTTGTATATATCCTCCCCCCTCCTTCTATCCTAGGAGTTAATTTTTTTTTTGTCAAATGTGGTCAGAAAGGCGATAAAGGTAGATTTTAGTGTTGTATAAATCCTCTACATCAAAGACTTGGCGGGGTTCCCACCCAGGAATTGCAAAAGTATTGCTTAAGATCCATGCCTCGGGTTTAAGTTCTTTAACAAATTTATCCTTTAGTTTACTCATCGCTTTTGGATAAAGGTAGCATACCACCAAATCGGCATCTTTTAAGGAAACCGTGTAAAAATCACGACGATAAAAGCGTAAATTGTACTTTGGGACCAAAAGATGACGCAACTGAGAAAAAAGGAAGGGAATGAATGAATTTTCGTATCCGATGACTTGGCAATGCCTAAGCTCTCTTGCCAAGGGAAATGCGAGAGAGCCCCAGCCGGAACCTAATTCGTAGACTATCCCATGCATTTTTGGAGGAATAGCCTTTAAAAGTGTGTTTTTTGCAGCTGGAGCTGTCGGCATAGGAGATATTCCATTGCGAATCGACCAGAAGACCAAAGACGCTAAAATCCACAAGCATATGCAGAAGAAAATGATATAGAAGATAGTCGTAATCATAGTGTTATCAATATCCATTGCGTTTTGATTATTTTTTCTTATGTTTGGTTTTTTGGGATGTTTTTGGCTGAATATTATCCGGTTCTTTTTTTAAAGTTTCCATAGCAAGCTTTTTCCATAATGCTATTTTTCTCTTGTCATTTGTATGCAGCTCGTTTTCAAAAACAACCTCAATAAGATTCTCTAACATGGATTCAATCTGAGAGCGATTAGGGTCATTGTAATTGACTTTGAGAGTATTTGGAATTACACACTCGATTAGAAGAGCATAATAGTGATTGTAAAAATACTCTTGTTCCACAATAGAGTCATCCCATTTTATATTTTTGAGTTTACCCAGCAATTCCAGGATAGCTTTTGTTGGGGTGAATAAAGATTGTTCTTTTCTGCGGTTATCCGGTTTTAATAAATTTAAAACTAGCTGCGAAATCCAACTCTCTAATTGCGTAACTGCGGCTTTTTTTTCAGCTAAATCCCTTGGAGTAATAATCATAAATTTAGCAACTTCCCAGATAAATTCTTCATGTTTTTCTCCGTAGAAATCATCTCTTTCTATAACAATCTTCTTAAATTTGTTGACAAGTTCAAAATAGGGTTTTCCTACAAAAACTGTTTTTTGATTGACAGTATAAAAAAATATTTTTAAGAAATTGAAATAATGGTTCCATTGGATCACTTTGGACATGATCTTGCGCGCATTTAACCTCATTGTAAAGAAAAGCGACAGCATCAAATAAATAGGTGATAATGTTTAAGCCCAGTTCTTTCCTCAGTGTTATTACATCAGTTACTTCTGTGAGCTGTAAATTTTTGAGAGTATGGACTTGCATTATCTTGTCTTCCTTTATTATCTGGAATGCGAGTTCTTCCTCCTCTTTGATCTTTTGAGGCATTTGAAGTAATTCATTTGCTTCCTTGATGATTTCAAAAAATGCGTCAATCAATTCAATCTTGCCGGACTTGAAGTATGGATCACCACATTTTTTAAATCCTTCAATGATGGACCTATAGAAATTCAGAAAGTGTTGGTATGCATAAGATTCTATCACATTCTTTTGCGTATTTTTGACTATTGATATGCATTGAAAAACCATGCGAGGGTTGACCAAGCCAAAATGGGGGCTCTTGCAAAAGTTATGTATCAATGTATCTAAAAGAGAGATCTGATCTATGAGGGGCAAAACCTCAGAAAATTCCTTTTTTACAGAAATCCAAGTACGACAAAAAACGTTTTTACATCTTGAACTAGGATTCTGGAGGACATAGTTTTGAGATAGAACAAGAAGGTTACCTACGATAGCGAGATGATCTTGAAAGAAGTCGGTTTTTTGGAAATAGGATAAATTTGCAAATTTTTCTAACAGGTCCATAACATCATTAACTTCATTTTCTCCATTAAAATACGGCGTCTCCATCACTAAAAATAAGAGTCCATAGCCGAGTTGTACATCGAAAAATTTTCGCGCAGTAGCGTCGTCGTGCATTGGCATAAATTCGTCTAACATTTTTTTGATCAATAGCAGTCGATACTCATGGATTTTTTTTCGAGAAACACTTCTCATCTCATCCATTTTTTGAGCTTTTCGGGGTAGATTTTCTATTAAAAAACCTCTCTGGTCTAATCTTTTTTCGAGGTCGATAGTCTCTTGTTGGAGTTTCAGTAAACCGGTTTTATCTAAAGAGATGAGTTTAGTAAAAAGTTCATCAAAAGATTGAATAAAAATTTCGGAGAAAATGCGTTCTTTAACGCCTTCCGCATCATCTTCTCTGAAGGAAACAGATTGTAAATCAAAAGTATTTGAGTGGGCAGCGTGGATGAGATTGAACAGAGCCCTCGCCATCTTCTCGAAAATTTCAAGCTGACCATGGGTATTGACGATAACTAAAGCGCAATCCAAATAAGCGTTTACACATTCAGATTCTTTTTCGGTGTCAATTTTTGAAAGGTTTCTGAGGAAGGATTTTAAAGCTTGTTGAATATATAGAAGATCGATTTCTTCAGTAGCATATGTCAATTTTTTTATGAGATATTCTGTCCAACATTCCTTAAACTCCTGATGTGTTAAAACTAATTCAATATTTTTATGAGAGAGAATTTCAAAACTTTTTTCAAAATAAGAGTCTGAGATCAAACATTTCAAAATCACTGAAAACTCACTTTGATGACTTTGCGATGATTCTATTGTTGAAAGAAGTAATTCAACGGCTTTATCTTTAAAAACAAAGGCGCGATGTTTAATAAATTCTCCGGCAAAAAAAAGAGGCTCTTCCGTAAAACAAGGAGAGAGAGTTTTAAGAATGGTGTTATAGAACTCCTTTTCATATCTCTTGGGAAATTGATGAATGTTGCGAGCTAAATTTCTCGAGATGACCCTTTTAGAGTTATGAGCAAAATCTTTGTGAATTACATTCTTAAGAAAGATTGTGAAACGGCTATTAGCCACTAAAAAGATTTCAGGATCTTTGCTTTTGCTTATAGCATTTAAGAGATAGAAATCTAAGGAATTTATCAGTTGTTTGTCCTCTTTATTCCATGAGTGTTTCAACACTTCCGTTTGGATCTCATCTCGATAGGCTAGCAGTTTTTTGATGAAATTGACTTCAGGAAGTTCTTGTTTTTCTAAAAAGGAGAACGAATTGATCGCAATTAAAATCTTTATTTTGATTAAGGTTTCAGGGAGACATTTTTTTAAGCTTGTTTGATCGTCTAGAAGACCTTTAAGAAAATCGAGCGATAAAAATCTTTCTTGTCCGAGTAAATTTAACCAGCATTTGTCAAAATTTTCTGCTGTCTCGGTTAGAGGAATTTGGAAAATAATCTCTTTGAGTTTGTCGCTTAAGCGATGGGGTGGAAGCTGCGCTATTGCATTAAATAAAGGCAGCCAAAGCGCTGGAAAAGGATGAACTTGTTGAAGCTTATAAATTTCTTCTATCTCCTTTACGTGAGGAGAAGTGAAAAAATCTTTAAGATGTGCTCCTATGTAGGTACGTAGAGAAGGCGATTTCAACAGAATTGCTTGATGCTCTGCTACTTTGCGGATGAACAATGGAGCCTCTTGAGCTCTATAAGACATAAAGACAGTTATCCACTTTTTCTCAATAAATTCGAATTTAATTGATGAGTTTTTAGATAAGATCTGTAAAGTTGCAATGGCTTCATCTAGTTGAATATGTTGACAATAGTATTCCACCCATTCTGAAAAGATGCTTGCGAAGATGTTGATCCAATCTTTTTCTTTTTCGAGCTCTTTGTATTTAGCCAGAATTTTTTTCTTCCATTCATTGGATAAATCCGGATTTATAGCTCGGAGCTTTATATAGAGGTTGTTTTGGAAATTAAGTTGATAAAGGGGTAAACATGTAGAGGATATACGTTTGTTCTTAAAAACCTTTGATGAAATTTCATGGACATTGACGATTTCTTTAGGGTTTGCAAGAGCTTTTGTCAAATTTATGAAACATATTTGAGTTGTTTCTTCAGAAAAAACAGCTTGGATATGAAGATCATTTAAAGCCTGCAGTAAAAGAAGAACGTATTCCCAGCGTGTCCTGGATAGTTCTTTAAAAAGATGAGCGTGATTTTGAGAAATTTTAGAAAGAAAAGGGGTTAAGTTTTTTGAAGGAATATTCTCATCTGATAAGATTTTTAAAAAAAGAGAAGAGTAAATCGCTATCTTTTGATTTTGATCTTCTGATAGAAGAGATGGTCTGATAAGAGCATCAAAAGCGATATTTAATAAATCTAAGACAAGAAGGGGACTTTGCGTAGAAGTTCTTTTTTTTATATCAGAAGGATATATGAGCTCTATGCAGCTGATGATAAAATCAGCGTAGGCTGTATACTCTTTGTTAAAAGAATCTTGAACGCGTTTGTTGGTTAATAGTAACTTTGCCTGATTGATGCTCCAGCTTGAATTTTTTTCCCCGAGTAATTTTTGTAAAAGAGAAGAAGAAAGATTTTTTTTATCTTCTGATTGTGCGAAATCGGAATTTAGGATTTCTTCAAGTGATTTGATGCAGCCGATCACCTGTGGAGGATAAGAAATTTCAAGCTTTTCTATATTTTCATTTAAATTTTTTACCTTAAAATTCTGGAGGATGTCTTGAGGCAGGTATTGGAAAAATTTTTCCTCGAAAACCTCATTTTTTTCCTTTTGAGAGTTAAATCTTTGCAAAATGAGTTGATTGAATTTTTTTCTGGTCTCTTCGTCTTTAGCACGTGAAAGGATTTGAATGGGTTCATCTGCAAGAGAGGAAGTTTCATTTTGCTGCAATAAACAATCTAAGAGAGTTAAAAGAAAATTATAAAATTCTTGATTTGTAGTTTGTTTGTTCCAAAGCCTCAGCGAAGCTCCTTGTTGGAAAATTTCTAAGGCTTTAGTGGTATCGTGCTTATCAAGAAATGATTGGCAATGCCCTAACCATACTCTAGCAAGATCGGCAGGATGGGTGATAAAAATATGAGCCAAAGCGCTTTTAGAAAGTAATTCCAGCGCCGCATCTTGCCTTAAGTGGTCGTTCAACCATAATATCGCAAGCAAACAAGAGGAAATAAGGTCTGTTTCAAGTTTTAAACTTCGCCTTTGTTTTTCTTGAAGAAGTTCGATGAAAATATTCGCCAATGAGCTTGCATCGCGGTGGCATAGCAGAGGGTCATTGCTTAATTTAAGAGATTTACAGATGTCGGTGGCTATTTGAAGATCGCTTTGAATGCTGCGTTTGAGGTCTTTGGAGGAAGTCTGCAGAATTTTGATGGCATAGTCTGTATCGTTTGGAAGAAAAGCGGAGATAAGTTTTTTTCTAAAGAATTGATCTTTTTTTTCAGAAAATGGGGATTGGCAAAACAGACGATAAGCTAAGAAATTGAAAGGATGTTGCTGCATGCTGGCAAGGCTTTGGATCCACGTGAGGTAAATCTCTTCTTTGGAAACACTTTTTTCTTGCTCAAGAAGGGTGCTGATATCATTATACAGCCGATCTTCAGGGATGCCTTTGCTTACGTTGAAGCAGTGATAGGCATGCATTACGCCGGCAAGTAAATCTTTTTGGCTTTGCTTGTCTCTTTCTTCGCCTAGTACTCCTGCAAAGTACTCTAGAACTTGATTTACTGACCCTTGGCTTGACTGCATACTGCAGCAGCCTAAAAGCAGGCGATAGCCTAGCTGTTTAAGGAAAGGCTCACTTTGTGCAAGGTACTGCAGGGCTATCTCTTCAAGTTTTAAAAAGTTTAAGTTGAGCCTATTTTGGTAGCGTTTCAGCGCTGATGCAGAAGCGACTGTAAAAGGCTTAGCGGGCAAAAGAATATCGACAACATTCCACAAGACTTTTAGAGCTTCCGGTGTTTGCAGCACCTTTGTTTCTAAAAACTCTTTCAATAATTCAGAAAAATACTCTTCAGGATGATTTTGGATGATGAGGGTTTGATTTTGGACAATCAGCCGGATTTCTCTTTGCAGACCATTGTTCTCTTTGTAAATGACTTTGAGAAGAGGATTGTTTTCGTGAAGCAGATGCTGATGCAGGTGAGCTAAGGCTCCAACAAGATTATTTAAGAGCTTAAAGGTGATCTTAGGCTGCATTTTTGCATAAGCCAGAGCATGCAAAAGATGCGCCTGGCTATACTCTGTTTTTCTTTTATTTTCCTCTGAGACGTTTAAATGGCTTTTGAAGTAGGAGTTCATCTCACGCCAAACTAAATCAAGTTCTTTAGAATCCAAATTCAGGTGTAAGTGAGGAGTATCCAATTTTTGGTTTAGCCGATACAAACAATTAAACGATAAAGTAATCGCATCAAGTTGTTTATGTTCATCATTCTCATGATGCTCTTTCAGGGCGCTGATGATATCTTTGGCTATTTCTTGAGCTTTAATTTTGGAAAAATTTGCTTTATCCTGATTTTTAGTCTTTGCAAGCGCTTCTTTTGCATTGAAGTCGATCTTAGTGAGGTAGGCAATGCGTAATTTTTCCTCAATATTTGGTTGCGTAGACCAATAAAAGCGCGACCAATAAGACATCAGCAACGGCCAGATTTTAGGATCATCTGCCATTGCAAGATCTTCCACATCGACAATCTTTGCCAGTTTGTGAATCATAGGATAGATGAGAGGCTGGTCTTTGCAGACAAACTCTATTTCAGGAATAGGCCGTTGACCTGCTCGCGCATTCAGCAAAGCATTAATCGGAAGGCGAACGTTATCTGATCTGAATCGAAAGAGTTTTCCCAGATTATTATTAGTTATGACAAGGTCGACGATTGCATCCTTAGGAGCGCCAAAACTAGAAAGAACATATTGATTATTGAAAGATCCGGGAAGATCGAGAAAACCCCCATCGCGCATCAGATAAGATCGAATTAATAGAGTAATATAAGGGAAAATGGAGGTGTCTTTTTGGATTTTTTCAGCAAGTTTGGCAATCTCCTTTTCATCGATTTGTCCTTTTTTTTCAGAAAAGAGGTTTGGATTTTGTTTTAAAGCTTTAATCCATTTGTCGACGAGTTGCAAAGCGCCCATTTTATTGTCCGATGAGCAGGCAAGCTTTTGAGCAAAGAAGGATGCTTCTTTAGGGCTTAGTTTAATAGGGACATCAATACTTTTTAAAGGCGCATCTTTTTTAGGAGCTAGTGCCAAAAAAACTTTTGCTAACGTTTCATCTGAAACATGGCATTGAGGATCATTAATGCTAAATTTTGTAGCAAAGAGGCGAATTTGCTCTTCTCTTAACTCTAAAAGATCGTTTGTTTGGGCTGTGGAGCGATAATCATCATCTAAGATATGACCTTTTGGATCAGGTAATAACTTCTTGATAAGGCTCAAAACAGTGGGATCCTGGATGCCTTGAGCTTTAAAGAGATTAACGACGTATTCAGGATCTTGCGCTAGAATTCCATTGATTCTGCCACCAAGCATTTCGTGAACTAAGTCTTTGAAATGAAAAAAGACCTCTTGCATCGCAATTTTAAATTCGAAAGCCCCATTTTTATGGGATATCGTGATCCCTTTTTCAAGATGCTTAATGAATTCAACGATGTGTATTGCTGTTAAGGGCTTCGCCGGGATAATTTGCTTATCAGGATCGGGTTTGTAATCTTTCAAAAGCAAACCAGCATTGCACATAGCATCGACAAAGTTTTCTTCGATGCAATCCGTTTGCTCCACCGATTTTAACTTCTGATCGTCATTTAAAATGGGTGCGTTGTTGGTAGAGTTTACAGCTGCAGGCTGTAATGTTGAAGCAGAGACTAACAAGATGTCGCTATAAGTAACTTTCGATGTCATAAGTGTTAAAAACCTTATAAAAAAGCATTATTAAATTAAAGATGTATTATTAAAAAAATAAATTTCTAGATGAGTATAATGTTTCAATAATTTTCCTGCGAAAATAAATCATAAATAGATAGAAAAAAAGAGATGTGATACATTCGGAATTTATACCGAAACACATGTGTTTCGGTATAGGGGGAGAAGGGACGGGTAAGTCAGTAATCGGTAGAAGGACATGGTATCGCCTTAAAATGCAAGCTGAGCGTAACGGTGTTCTGAATTTCTGCCTTTCTACTGACTACCGACTACTGGCTACTGACTACCCATCCCTCTCATCGTTTGTTGGGCCTTCGTGACTTTGCGATGAAACGAAAATGGAGTTCACATGTCCGAAGCTGATGCCAATGATCCGAAAGTCATCCAAGCCATTCAAGATTTGATTCAGGTTTGCGGAGGCTCTCCTACAACTTTTGAAGGAAGCTTAGTCACTCAAATGATTCAGACCGCTTTAAAGCTGATGATAGAAGGACACGACACCGGACAACTTAAGCTCATCACGAATGCTCTTAAAGAAATACGCTACGCTTATAACATTTTTAATCAGTACCCCAAAAAAAGGCGCATCAGCATTTTTGGCTCAGCAAGAACTCCTGAGGATCACCCGGATTATCTGACAGCTAAGTCTTTAAGTTCCTCAATGGCAGCTCATGAATGGATGTGCATCACCGGCGCCGCCAATGGCATCATGAAAGCTGGATTGGAAGGTCCAAAAGCTGAATCTAGCTTCGGATTGTCGATTCGTTTGCCTTTTGAAGCCCCAACGAATTCGTTAATTCATGGAGATCCCAAGCTAATCACCTTTAGGTATTTTTTTACCCGCAAGCTCATGTTCGTGAGCCACTCTGACGCTGTAGCGGCTTTTCCCGGGGGCTTTGGAACTCTGGATGAGCTTTTCGAGGTGCTTACTCTTATGCAAACAGGAAAAGCAAGCATCATTCCGGTCGTTTTATTGGAGGGAAAGGGAGGCGTCTACTGGAAAAATTGGGAAGAGTACATCCGCGAACATTTGTTGAGTAATAACTGGGTGAGTCCTGAAGACCGCAATTTTTATCATGTGGCCCAATCTGTCGAAGATGCTGTCCAGCATATACAAAAATTTTATCATCGATACCACTCTAGCCGATACGTGAAAGAAGAATTGGTTATTCGATTAACCAAAGAGTTAACTTCCGATGAAGTCTCCCAACTCAATAATAAATATAGCAAGCTTATAGCTTCTGGATCGATGCGTCTTAGCGGTCCTTTAGATGAAGAAGATGATCATCTTAACCTTCCCAGGCTAGTCTTTTGTCATACCAGAAGAGACTATGGATTGCTCAGAGGATTGATCGACGACATCAATGCCTTTTAAAAATACAACAGAATGATGCTTTTGTTGCTTTATCCTGCCGCACAGCGATCCTGCTTATCCTGAAACTTCTTTTCCAGGATGTTATAGCATATTGTGTTGGGGTAAAGGATATGAAAAAGCTTGCTTAGATAGAGTTTGAGGAATAATTTACAGGATATGCAGGATCGCTGCGCGGCAGGATAGACAGGATGATGCAAACGTCTGTATTCTATTTTACTCTTACCAAGAGAACAGCAATCCGCTTGAATAAATGAACATGCCATTATCCTGCCTATCCTGCCGCACAGCGATCCTGCATATCCTGTAACTTCTTTTCCAGGATGTTGCAAAAATAACCTTTTAAAGTATTGTTATGTTTTCTTTTGTTTGCTTTGGGCTTTCATTATTTCGAGTAAAGACTCATTGACTTTTTCTCGGGAGTCAATTTGTCGTTGCATGATCAATTTCTTAACGACATGTTCTGTTGATGCAAATGTAATGGG
>JABDEI010000034.1 GCA_013287145.1 Chlamydiota bacterium | reverse complement strand
CGGTAAAGGCTAGAGCACCAGCTGGTGAAGGACCAGAACCCCTAGCGCATGTTGATCCCCAGGCTCTTGAAAAACTGCAGAATACCGCGAAAACCGAAGTTCTAAGCAAAAATGCTACACCCTCCTCACATCGGGTTGGACCTCCTTCAGATGAAGCAGCGAAAATGGAGTTGAGAAAAAGTGCGGAAAACACAGGGAAGATGATCAGCATTGCGGTTAGCAATAGAAAGGCCGGATTAGGAAAGCAAAAAGAAATTCAGGCTATGTATAGTTCAGTTGGCTTAGGACCTGAAAAACTCTATAGAAACCCAATTGATAACTCCCCGGACATTCCCTTATTTAAAGGCATTGGCGATAAGTTACTTAAAAAACTTTCCCTTAGTGGAAGGGTAAGTGTTCTTCAATATGCTCAAGGTTCAAATAGCAAAGAATTATTCAAAAGTATTTCAACCGTTTTTTCAGAAGAGTTAGCAAAATTGAAAGCTCTGCCGCATGACAGCTTAAAAAAAGATGAAAAAATTCTCTCCATTCTATCATTTTGTCATGCCAGCAAAATGACATGCCTTCCTCGATACAAGAAAAGGCCCTTAGCATTTCGTCGGACGTAAATAAAAGAATTAGCTGAAAAACTAAGGTTTAACAGCATGGACGCGGTAGGGAAGCTCTAGGATAAAGGTAGCGCCTTTGCCGGCGCCTTCGCTTTGAGCTGTTAACCTACCCTCCAATTCTTGGGCTATGGTGGCGCTAGCATTGAGTCCAAAGCCATGCCCCTGTTTTTTTGTCGTAAATCCAAAGGAGAAGATCTGATTAAGATATTCAGGAAGGATGCCTATGCCGTTGTCTATGATTTGGATTAAGAGGCGATTTTCATAAGTGACATTGGCTTTGATGCTAATTTCTTTGTCTTTAGTAAGGCTTGCCAAAACGGCATCTTTGGCATTTTGGATGAGATTGACCAAAATTTGCAGAAGTTTGACTTTATCGACAATGATGTTACCGATATCGCTGCAGTTTATATTGATGGTTAAGCCGGGCTGTTTTAGCTGAAGGTTGTTCATGACAACAGCATCATTAATCAAGCCGAGTAATGACACCTCTTCAACAATGCTTGCATTGACTTCTAAAGCCTGTTGATTGCGGATGATATGTTTGATATGGTCGACTTTATGCGATAAGAGGTCTAGCTCCTTGCTGTTTTTTGCAAACTCGCCTTCCCATGACTCAACTAAAAGACGCATATACTGAGGAAAAAAATTGCCTTTGGGACTTTTCATCATGAGCTGAACCCACTCCTCATGTTGATTTTCGAGGATGTTAGACATATTTTTGAGAGTAAACATCTCTGATTTATTCAATTTTTCTTTGATGAGGGAGATGGAGACATTTACACTATTGAGTACATTGCCTACATTATGCAAGACGCTGTGGGCAACTTGTGCCATCCCGGCTTGCCGAGCCATTCCAATCAATTGATTGTTCAAGTTTTTAAGTTTTTCTTCGGACAGCTTTCTTTCGGTGATGTTATTTAGAGTTAAAACGTAATTGACGCCCTGGGTTAGATTAATCTTGGATGTCGATAACTCCACAGGGAAAAACTCTCCCCCCTTTCGCATGCCCATAAGTTCAACATGGAAGGAGTCATTTTTCGCTAAAGAATCCAAGGATAGAGTCAGGGTATCTTGAGCCTTGGGACTGATAAAAAAATAGATATTTTCACCTTCAAATTTCCCGGGTTCAAAACCAAACATAGCCTCTGCAGCAGGATTGCATGTTTGTATCAATCCGTTTTCATCAGTAGTAACGATTCCATCGACAATTGTGGTAAGGATAGCCCGTGTTTTCTTTTCTTTGTCAGCAAGCTCAAAATTTGCTATTGATAGCTCCGACTCTTTAGATTCGAGTTCGCGGTTTTTTTGGGTTTGCAATGCAAGTGTATATTGTCGATATGTGGAAAGAATCAATCCAATTCCCATGATCAATATCGTCATGATCGCAATATAGAAGGAGAGTATTCCAGATTGTATTTGGAAAGCCCCCGCCATAGATACGTCATGTTTTGCTTTATAAAAGAGTGCAGCCGCCATGCCTACATAATGCATGCCCGCAATAGCAGCCCCCATGATAAAGGCGCTGATAATATTAATAAGAACGCGATGTTGCATTTTTTTAGACTTAAATATAGCCCAAAGAGCTGCTTGTGAGGCAATAATAGCAATGAAAATGGACAGAAAAAATAAACTAGGAATGTAGCGTATCTCTGTGTGCAGCATCGCAGACATGCCTACATAGTGCATTGTGGCAATGCCTAAGCCAATGATGATGCCGCCCCAGAACGAGGTTGTGAAATTATTCTCTTTTAAGGTCACTATCAAAAAAGCCAGACCTGAGGCTGCTATGGCAAATACCATTGAAAGCAGAGTACGTGTGAAATTATAAGTCATTGGCATTGACATATCAAAAGCTTGCATTCCGATAAAATGCATGGTCCAAATGCCGCCCCCTAAAGTAAAAGCTCCCATCAGCAGCCATAATTTATGGGGTATCACCAATTCTTCATTTTTCTTTGTATCGCGGCGCAAGTTTCTGGCGATATCTAAAGCCACATAGGAGGCAAATGAAGCTACGAGGTAAGAAAGGATCACCAGAGTCCAATTGTATGTGCCCGTAAGATTACCAGGTAAATCCGACGGCGAATAAAAAAAATTGTCCAGCATTAGAGATTCCATCAAAAAAAATTGTAAACGCTTCATTGAATATAATTTTGATGTATCATGTCCCGAAATTTTTATAAAACCCAAATTGCAATTCTATTTTTTCAATGAACATTAGATTTTTAGCGTTTCTTTAGTGTCTGGAATTGCCAAAGATGATAATAAATATTTCACATCTATCTATGAGTTTTTTTATGTGGTTTGAGGAAGACTTTTTCAAGTATGCTACGGCTATTATTCTCACCTTACTGATTGTTTTATTATTATATTACGTCGCTCCCGTCTTTTATCCTGCCCTCTGGTTCATCGCTGCAATCTTTCTTCCCATTTTTTTTGCCACCTTGGCTTATTACATACTGAGGCCTATCGTTTATTTTATCGAAAAAGCAAAAATACCCCGCTTTCTTGCCATTATGATCATCTACGCAGTCATTACCCTCGTTGCAGTGGCTATTTTTTTAAGAGTCGGCCCAAGCCTCATGGAAGAGATCTCAATTGTCAGCAATCTGCCAACTGAGAAAATAGAATCATTGAAAACAAGCGTCACAAATATCATGGAGCAGCTTAAAAGCCATCTCACCTTTGCCCAGGCACCCGAAATGGATCAAATTCTTTTTTCTTATGTACAAAAAATCAATACCTTCGCTTCGCATGTGCTGATTAACACGATCACAACTTTAGCAAGCATTGCCTTGGCACTGGCTTTAACCCCTTTTGTTCTTTTTTATTTTCTAAAAGATGAGGATTTATTCAGTCCATTCATCCTGCGCTATACACCCCTGGATTATCAAGATGAGGCGCAAAAAATCGTTAAGGATATTGACACTACACTATCAAATTTCATCTTAGCTCAGCTAACCGTGGCTGGCGTCATCGGCATTTTTCTCTTATGCGGCTACTTCATCATTGGTTTACCCCATGCCCTATCGCTAGCGCTCTTTGGCATGATTTTTTACGTCATTCCACTATTTGGCACTTTCATTGCAGTAATACCTGCTCTTATCGTTGGGCTTGCAGTAAGTCCATTTTTGGCTTTTGAAGTCATCATCGTCATGCTTATCGCCCATTTTTTAGAGACAAATCTCGTCACGCCCCGCCTTATGGCCTATAACTTAAAAATCCATCCTTTGACGGTGATATTTCTTTTATTAGCGGCCGGCACTTTGTATGGGCTGCTTGGACTTCTTTTAGTGACACCCACCTATGCCATTGCTAAAGTAATCATCTGGAATTTGTACAAAATCTTTCGCCTGCGTTATGCCGTAGCAAAAGCCAAAGCACAGCGGGACGAAACACTTCCTAGTTAATTTATTTTTTTAAGTTAATACATACAAATACCTCAAAACTTATTTATTTACATCAAACTAATTGCATAAAAATCATTTACATTAATTACAAATTATAATATAATTATCTTTTTAAAAAACAAGGATTAAAAATGAGTCCTGCTACACCAGCAAATATTGCTATGGGTGCTATAGGCACATTAGTAGCAACAGTTTTCATTACAGGAGTTGCAATAACAATAAGTCCTTGCGTAGAATACGCATGTCTGGCTGGAGCAAAGCATATTTTCAAAAAACTCCATGCTGCCGACCCATCGCAAGCAAATAAAACCCGTTCTTCAGAAACTTCAAAAAAAGAGATGCCACGCTGGGCAAAAATTGCACTAAAGACTTCGGCTATTGCGCTGCTCTGCATTGCTGCAGTCGCTGCTTGCATAGGGACGTTAGGTTCGGCCGCAATAGTTGGAGGAATCGTCGCATTAATTGTTTTAGGTGTTACAAACGCCAGCGCAGTTGGCAGCGTTATAGCTTTAGCTGCTGCCGTAACAGCTACGGCAGTGACAGCTTTTGGAACATCAATCCTGCAAGTGCAGGCATTTAGATGGGCGCTGCGTGGATAGCTAGATGCTGTTTTAAAGCGTGACTTCTTGCATGTATCTAGGGACAACGACATTCCAGTGAAGCTGATCTTCGATTTGCTTTTTTAAAGCTTGGCTCGCACTCTCTTCACCATGGGTTAAAAATACTGTTTTTGGGGGCTGTTTGAATCCCTTAAGCCATTCTAGAGTTTCTTTGTAGTCAGCATGACTGGATAAACTGTCCAGCATTTCGATATGCGCGTTGATAGGAACCATAGCGCCGCGAATTTTCACCTCTTTTTCTCCACGCAGCAGCCTGTCACCGCGCGTCATTGGAGCTTGAAATCCTGTAAAGACGATGCTGTTTTTGCTATCAGGTCCATAGTTTTTGATGTGGTCCAAGACACGTCCGCCCTCCGCCATGCCGCTGCCTGCAATGATTATTTTTGGAGATGCATCGCTAGAGAGCTTTCGTGAGTCATCTCCAGTTTTCACATACATGGCTATTTTGCATACTTTTTTACAGACCTCTAAAGGAATTTTATGTTCAGAGCAGTGTTTAAGGAAGATATCCGTAGCATCTTCGGCCATAGGGCTATCTAAATAAATAGGTACAGCGGGGATGGCGTTGGCTTCTTTCAGCTGGTAAAGAAGATAAAGAAGCGTTTGAGTTCTGCCTACAGCAAAAGAAGGAATAATCACGGTGCCCCCACGCTGAACCGTAGTACGAATGATGTTTCCTAATTGATCAAAAGGATTAGTTTGCGAATGCAGCCGATTGCCATACGTCGATTCCAAAACAAGAAAGTCAGCAAATGTCACTTGCAATGGTGGCTGCATGATGAGGTCATTCGGACGCCCTAAATCGCCGCTAAACACCAGCGTTGTCGTATTCGTGCGAAGAGTTATAATAGCAGAACCCAAAATGTGCCCTGCTCTGCTAGCGCGAAATTGCGTCTCTTTTCCTAAAGAGTAATCCTTGTCAAAGTCGATTGTCTGAAAGTATTTAAGTGCGTTGATGGCGTCTTGTTCAGTGTAAAGAGGCATAGCGGGCTTATGCTTAGAATATCCATATTTATTGGCAAGAGAGGCATCCTCTTCTTGGATTCGGCCGGCATCGCGCAAGAGGATTTCGCAAAGTTCTCTCGTAGCTTCTGTCGCATAGATAGGCCCCTTGAATCCTTGGCGTACTAACAAAGGAAGGTAGCCGCTGTGATCGAGGTGAGCATGCGTTAAAATGACCGCGTCCACACTTTTTGTTAAGGGAAATGGCTCCCAATTTCGCATCCGCAGCTCTTTAAGTCCTTGAAATAGGCCGCAATCGATAAGGATGGTCTTATCATCGGTTTCTAGAAGGTATTTTGAACCTGTAACCGTCTCAGCTGCACCTAAAAACTGTAGCTTCATAATGCTCCGATAATTATTAAAATCGTTTATTCATATTTAGAGCCGGTAGTCGGCAGCTTTCCAGCGTCTATCGCCGCCAACGTAAAGAAACATTATTGCCGCGACAGCGGCTACAGAGGTTAGCCGGGGGTGACGCCCGAAACACCCGGTATCGTCTGTTTAACATCTGTTTAGCCACGACAGTGGCGTCACTGTTTTTTTTCCAAGGAGACACCTGTCGCCACTGTCGTGGCTTTCATTTTTTATATGCTTTTCCGGGGGTTCCTGGCGTCACCCCCGGCTAACCTCTGTAGCCGCTGTCACGGCCATGATGTTGCCTCTGTGGACTTATGGGTAATAGGATGCGGGCACGCACACGGGCACGGGCACGAAGAGCAAAACGCTACCGACTACCGACTACTGGGATGCAGTTATGCAAGAAAGTCTAATTGTTTATCAAGAGCTTGGATTTAAAGCAGAAGTGTGTTATACTATTTGCATGTCTTCCTTAATAACAGCTCACTCTTTATCAAAATCTTACGGCACTCAAGGCCTTTTTAACGACATCTCCTTTACTTTTTGCAGTGGCGATCGCATTGGACTCATTGGTCCTAATGGTGCGGGCAAATCCACGCTCTTGAAGATTTTGATGGGCTTTGAAAAGCCAGATGAAGGCCACACCTCCCGGAGACAGAATTTACGCATCGGCTATGCAGGCCAATTCCCTGAATTTCCGGAATTACCCGTTGAAGAAGTTCTCATCCAACACAATTTAAATAGAGATGAATTCGAAGCGCAAACGCGCGCGCGCATTCTTCTTGGAAAAGCTCAGTTCAAAGATTTTACTCAAAATGCTGCTACTCTTTCAGGCGGCTGGAAAAAGCGATTGGATATTTTAAGAGCCCTAATGGACGAGCCAGACATCCTTTTATTGGATGAGCCTACGAACCATTTGGACCTAGAAGGCATTGTGTGGCTGGAAAAATTTCTCTCTAAAGAAAAAATCACTTACGCCATTGTAAGCCACGATCGTTATTTTCTTAAAAATGTCGCGAACAAATTCATTGAACTGAATAAATGCTATCCACAAGGATTATTTATCAGCGAGGGCGACTTAAATACCTTCATAGAACGCAAAGAACTCTTTTTGCAAGCGCAAGCTCAGCATCAACAAGGATTAAGCTCGCAGGTTCGCGATGAGATCGACTGGCTAAGAAGATCTCCAAAAGCACGTACGACCAAATCACAAGCGCGTATAGATAAAGCTTATCAGTTAATGGATGAATTATCTGAGATCAAGCAGCGCAATAAAGTTATTAAGGTCGATATCGATTTTTCCGCATCGGAAAGAGAAACAAAAAAGCTCCTTACTTCAAAAAATCTTACAAAATCATTAGGCGGAAAAGAGCTCTTCAAGGGTATCGACTTAACGCTGTCTCCCGGAAGCCGTCTTGGTATTGTTGGAAACAACGGCACCGGTAAAACGACTTTACTTAAAGTTTTAGCCGGCGAGATTTCTCACGATGCCGGCACTGTTAAATATGCCGATGATCTGCGCCTCGTTTACTTCGATCAACATCGAGAGCATATTCCTTCCGATATTTCATTACGGCGCGCATTAGCTCCAAACAGCGATACGGTGCATTATCGCGGACAAGATATTCACGTCAACGGCTGGGCTAAGAAATTTTTATTTTCTCCCGATCGTTTAGAGTTGCCCGTTAAGTGTTTATCCGGCGGTGAACGCGCACGAATTCTCATCGCTAAATTGATGCTTGAACCGGCAGACATCCTTTTCTTGGATGAGCCTACCAACGATTTGGATATTCCCACACTAGAGGTAATCGAAGCAAACCTCAAAGAATTTGCCGGAGCTATCGTCTTAATTTCGCACGATCGCTGTTTGATGGAGCGTGTTTGCACACAGCTCCTAAGCTTAGAAGGCGAAAAAGGAGCACATTTCTACGCCGATTATAGTCAATGGGAAAGCTCTTTAGCACGTTCATATACAGAATCCAAAAAAACCGCTCCTCCAAAACCACAATTGACTGCTGCAAGCAAACCTAAGAAACTGTCCTATAAAGAGCAAAAAGAATTGGACGGCATGGAGCAAAGCATTGCCTCTGCCGAAGAACAAATTAGCAGTTTCCAAAAAAAATTAGATGATCCCATTACCCATTCCGACGCTCAAAAATCCTTAGAGTGTTATCAACACTTAGCCGAAGCCCAGAAAGCGCTCGAATTGTTATTCGAGCGCTGGGCGTTCTTGGAAAATCTATCCAAAGGATAAACTCTCATTGTCGTTTCTTATGGATTTGGCGTAAAAATCACATTAAAGATATAAGGTGACGCTGCCGAATCGGTGATGACATTTGTGTTTGCCAAGGTGCTCTGGATCCCGCCGACAATGTAACCCACTAAGATGGGATCTCGTCCTAAGGAGTTCATCTTTACAACCCCATTGTTATAAGTTGGCAAATCATCAGCCGGAATGAAAAAAGCTCCGGCTCCAAATAAAAGCTGATTGCCTGGATTTGACTGCGTCGACAGAATAACAGGATATTCAGCATCCATCAGATATTGCGTATAATTGCCATGTTTATCGATTTGTATTGTTGTGACTTGATTGATGAAAGGAATTTCAGAGTCAGTTTGAAAGACGCCATTTTGCCAAAAACCAAAGCTTATTCCTCCAAAAATGACCGTGTACATATTTTTATGCTTCTTTGAAAAAAGACCGAGGGTCGGACAAACATAATTATTCATCCCTTGCTTAAAGGTTGAAGATAAATTAGGGTCTGCCATCGAAGTCACCCCTTTGTCAGATATTTCTACTGGCACTGTCCAAATACCGGTTGTAGGTGTAAACACTCCGGAATAAGCAACAAATTTTTTCGTTAGCTTTCCTTTTTCGAAAACCACAGTAGGAACAACATTTAAGTCTCTTCGGCGAAAACTTGGATCGGGAACGAATGGAAATGGAGGATAAACACGAACTGATAATTTTTCTCCATCATCATGGATGCGAAAACGCCGCACCTGCCTGCTGTACGTGCCATCGGAAGCATCAACATAAGCTCCAGTAAAATCTTGCCCAAATATTAATAAAGTTATGTGATCTTTGCCTTCATACATATCTCCGCCGGTGATCTGAAAAATCGGATTGGAGATCTGTCGAATATGTTGGGCTGCAGTTTCACCGGGAGAGGGATCGACGACCCAGTGCATTAAGCCGGGAACATTGATCGCAGACAAAACATCTTTAGTGGAAAAATCGCCGGTTGAACTGTCAACTCCATAACCGCCAGTCATATATAATGTTTTTTTCGATTGATAAGACTGCGGGCTCGTCACAGATAACAGATCCACCTGCTCTTGGGTTAAGCCCGAAGTTGGGTCAGTAAGGGATCGGGAAAATGTGGTCTTATTAACCGGATCGACAACATAGACAACAGTGTTTTGCTGTGAAGGGGGGAAATTATCGGCCGGGGCAAATCCATGCAGGCCATTTGTTCGACCAGCCACAAAGAGCCACACTCCCTTATGGATACCTAGCGCATAAGAGTGGATTCCGTTCGGCAAAGAAAAGTCTGCTTGTTCAATCTGAACTTGAAAAGGAAGATCCTCGCCAGAGAAGATTTGGCTTAGTGTGGTAGTCTGATTGTCTGCACACACGCTGGAAATCGCAAGGGCAAAAGTCGCAAATAATGCGCGTTTAACTGTTTTCAAAAACATTTTTTCACCTTTAATAAAGTTCTTGAGGCATGATAAAGTCAGCTATAAAAATCTGACTGGTATTGTCAGGACCTCTTTTTGAAGTCCACATGATCCTGCTGCCGCTGTTATCAAAAACGGGCAGCCCATCAAAAGAAGAATTGTGCGTTAAGCGGGATGTCATTCCTGTTTCAATGTTAAGCAAATAGATCTCATAATGGGCATGCCCATGCAGCGATGTCGTAAAAGCAATCACTTTGCCATTAGGGTGCCAATAAGGAGCCCAATTGACCCCATCATTATGGGTCAATTTGCATAAGTTAGTTCCATCGCTATTAATGAGATAAACTTGTAGATAATCGGGTTTGTCATAGTCAGCCCGAAATACAATACGAGCGTTGTCAGGTGAAAAAAATGGTCCGCCATTATAGCCCAAAGCGGTATCAGTTACTGGTTGGACGTCGGAGCCATCGCTCTGCATTGTATAAAGATTCATATTGCCATTGACATTGCTGGCAAAGACGATGTGTGATCCATCCGATGAATACGCGCATTCCGCGTGGTAGAAAGGACCTGTTGTCAAAGCAATCAAGTTTGATCCGTCAGGATCAGCTTCATAGATGTTCATATAGGGAGTAAATTGCCAAGCGTAGTTTCCCCCTTGTCGCTGATATCCAGTCGGCGCAAGACTATATCCGCTATCGTTCAAAAAGGGATCATCGTGGCTGGAAGCAAAGATGATTTTTTCACCGTCCGGTCTAAAATAGGCGCAGGTGCAAGCACCCCTGCCGGTGCTAACCATCCGAGGGATTCTCTCCTCAAGATTCATTGTGTAAATTTGATAATGCTGCTGTCCTTTTGGCACAGCCTGAAAAATAATGGTGCTGCCGTCAGGAGAAAAATAAGCCTCCCCAGCTTTTTCAAAGCCCATCATAGGCGTGGTGAGCTGTCTGATGTTTTTTAGCGCCTGAGCTTCAAGGTTTGTGTCGAAGACCTCTATTGCACCGCAGGAAAAAGTGATCAAGTTTATGAATACAGCAACGAAGAAACTAAGCGCCCTCATCTGAAATACCTCATTTCCAAAAAAATTAGCCCTAAAATTCTTCTTTATAGCATTTTAGGTCAACTTTTTTTTTGGAAACTGTTGAATTAATAGCGCTGCTCAGCAGCAGCGTCTAATTAAACCATTTTTTTAAAATACTGACACCTTGTGAAACGCCTTCTTCGCAGGAGGGACAGAATTGTTGCTTAACTTCAGCAAGGGGCTTATTTCTCCAAAATCTATTAAAATTTTCCATGGTCATTAATGTCCTGCTATCGGCCCTACCGACAAAAAGGATGCCTTGCATGTGATCGATTTCATGCTGCAAAATGCGTGCATACCAACCCTTAGCGGAAATAACTATGGGTTCGGCTTTCTCATTGAGGCACTCAACTCGCACTGCCGTGGCTCGCGGAGTTAATCCTGTGATACCATTAAAACTTAAGCAGGCTTCAAAGAACTCCACTTTTTCATTGGTATCGAAGAAAATTTTTGGATTGAAAATAGCATGAAACGCTACAGGTTTGCGACCTCTTTCTTCGAGCTGTTCAGAGGTCCAAGCCTCATGATACTCTGCTCGATCCTCAATAATAGCCATCTTGAAGGGCAAACCAACCTGCGGTGCAGCCAGGCCTACCCCAGGTGCATCGCGTACAGTTTCTTTCATCATCTCGATCAATTGTTGAATGAATGGGCTCAAAATTTCCTCTTTGGAAAGCTCTCTTGCTTCCTGATGAAGAACCAAACTGCCAGCCTGTAAAATTTTTAGCTTCATTCCACTATGAATATCCATGCGACACCGCTTTATAACTCTGACAAATGATGTTCTAACTCAGGGACACTACACTCGGTCATATCCTTGGGGACTTCTGCAATGATTGCCTTGCGGATGTGCTCATCAAAATGATGGCGCAGCAATCCTAAAAATGAATGGTTGGCAAAAACATAGAGGCGTCCATATTTACCTTGCTGCGAAGCCGAAGAAAGAAGATCAGATAAATCTTTGGCGAACTTATCAGCTTCTTGCTGCTTTGGATCAGACTTTGCTTGATAAGCATGGCGCGTGACTCCGCCACTTTGAAAAGTCCTTCCCGGCGGCGTTGAAATGAGATCTTGATCGAGAAGGCGACTTTCAGGGTGCTCTAAATGATTAATCTCTTGCAATTTTGGAAATTTGACTACCTGATATAACTTCGCGTGACAGCTGTTTGCAACCACTATCCATGTGACATTATCATGCATATAAGTCTCCTTTTTGATCCTCGTAATAGCCTTCCTCTATATATAGCATAACGAAATAAAAGCAAAACTTACATTTTATAAGGGGGCTGTTTGCCCCCTTACAAGGAGGCAAACAGCCAATGTCGTCAAAATAAGAAAGTTTTTATATCGATTGGCTAGCATTCAGTCGCCCTTCGTTCCACTCCGGGCTCTACCCTTTGACGCTCTGTCCCACAGTTCCTTCGCTAATCGCTTCAGTCACTGTGGGCTGTGATCGATCGGACACAACTCAATGGACTATTTCTATCTGATTTTCTATTTATAGGAATACAATGTTTTATTTTAATTGATTCCTTATCTACTACAATTTCATCAATCAATAATCTGACGACCTTCTGCTTCTCCATTTTTGATAAATCTGCAGAAGAGGCTAACAAGTGCCTTTGAAATTGCTCTAGAGTTGCTTTAATGTCAACCGTATTTTCAAATTGGATCTCCAAATTATCAAGAATTTTTATATCATTCATTAACTCCATTGTTCTTTTTTTTATTACTTCTGATTTTTTTTGCAGCTCATTTATGGTGATAAAATCACCCATTGAATATGCATCTAATAATTTATCCTTTGCTTGTGATAATCGAGCCAATTCTTTCTCGATTTTATCTCGCTTAAGAATCTTTATTGTACCTTTTTTATTTTCTTCAATCCTGCGAGCAATTTCATTCTCAATCAAAGTAGGATCTTTCAACAGACATAGGATTTCATTCCAAACAGCGGAATCCACATCATCCTGCATTAAATTCCGATTACCACAATTGACTGAATCTTTTTTTAGCTTGCTACTGCAACAATAAAATGAGGACTTTTTCCTTACTTTTTTCCAATAAGGATTATTACATTGTTTACACAATAATAGACCTTGCAACAACGCAACTTCTTTTGTGTTTCGTTGAGAAAGCTTTTTATTCTTTACAAGAAGCTCCTGGACTAGCTGAAAATCATTTTCACTAATAAAACCTTTAAGTGATATCGGAATCCAAGTATCTCTGGGGCGTTCTATTCTTGCATGTTTTGACTTTGTAATTTTTTTGCCATTAATGCGTAGAATACGACTAGAAGTTCCTGCTGTCCTTTCAGTCCTTCCATAATATGCTGTCCCAATATAAGTTTCATTTTTTAAAATATCACGCAATGTTGCACAGTCCCAACGTTTACCATTTTTAGGAGCAAGAATGTCCTTTGCTTCTAAATGTTTTGCGATGGCATTCAAAGAATATTGTTTATGCGCGTAAAGAAAAAATATCTCCTTTACTACGTTTGATTTGATTGGATCTATATTATAAGAACCATCTTCTTTATCTCGGATAAATCCGTATGGCGCATTGGGAAGGACTGATAGTTTTCCCATTTTTGCTTTATAAAGACTGCCTCGTCTGCATCGATCTGCTATTTTGTCCCTTTCAAACTCTGCAAAAGCACCGAGCATATTTAGCGTTAGTTGTTCCTCAGCGGTCTCTGGTTTTTTGTATTTAACAAATTCTACTGGCACTCCTGCCATCTCAAATTCTTCTAGTAGAAGCACTTGATAAGCATTTTTCCTTGCTAAACGATCAGGTTCGTGAATAATAATTACATCCGGTCCTCCTTCTTTAACAAGATCTCTGAGGCAATCCAAGACTGGTCTATCTAAGAATTTTCCTGTTTCTGCTTCTTCCTTAAAAATCCAATCTTTCTCGATGTAGTAATTATTTGCTTCAGCATATATCTGAATGGCATCAAGTTGGCTTTCAATAGTCTCTTCTTTTTTTTGATGGTCCCCTGATACTCGCGCATAGACTGCTGCTATTTTGGGTTTCTGTTTCTCCATTTTCAACCTCTAATTTATTAAAAACTACCCCTTCTGAAATGATTTGATAGGCACCTATCAATTTGAATTTCAGATCATTTTTGTTTACGAATTCCATTTCAATCGGTTCACAGGGTGGTTTACGTTTCATTAAGACCAAAATTATTAGATGTAATTGAGCAAAAAAAATAAAAATTAAATTTTATCACGCTCAATTATTTTTTCAAATTGAAAAGTGTCTATTGATTTGTGTCCGATCGGTCGCCCTAGGACGGGCTCTAAAGCATAGCTAACGCGTCTTTTGCCCTAAGTCCGGAGTGATGATGCTTGTGTTAAACTCGGCGTGGACTTTTTCGCGCTTTTGCATGAGTTTTTCGAGTTCTTCGTAGAGATTATCGATACTCTTGCTTCTTGCGGCAATGGCTTTGCTAAGTTCTTGAATGGTCATGCTGTTGCCACCCTGTGACATCTTTAAAAGCTCAGCATTAGCATGTTGCTGCTGGTTTTCCAATTGGGAAATCAGCAGTTCTTTGCTAGCGATCTCTTGATCTAAAGGCTTGATAGCCTTTGATCTAGCGTTAATTAAGTCTGCACGCTGCTGTTTTGACTTTTGCTGATCGCCTTTGACTTTTTTCGGGGCCATGTCGGCTTCATCATGCCAGCCATCCTTATCGATAAAGTCCTCGTAAGCGCCAAGAAAGACTTCTTGCTGGCCTTGACGGCAGACAATCATCTTATCTAAAGCAAGCCTCTTCAGAATCAATTCGCTATGGGTTACTAAAATGACGGCGCCTTCAAATTCTTCTAAAGCGTCAATTAAGGCTTCAATCGATTCCATGTCTAGATGGTGCGTAGGTTCATCTAAGAGCAAAAGATTGCATGGTGAAGAAAGAATTTTTCCGAGTAGAACGCGGCTTTTCTCTCCACCCGAAAGCACGGAGGTGAGTTTATTGGCTTTATCGTCGCTGAACATCATCAGTCCGCAAATTCTTTTCACTTCGGTCTTATTAAGAGTGGGATTTGCAGCAGAGATCTCTTCTTCGATGGAGTGTTTAGGATGAAGGCGATTGATGTTCGTCTGACCGAAATATCCGATGCGTAAGTTTTCTGAAGCCTTGAGATTTCCCGATTGAGGTTTAAGTTCCTGAGCTAAGAGGCGCAAGATGGTCGATTTACCCCGTCCATTTTTACCGACAATGGCAATTCGCTCCCCTTTTGCAACGCTGAAGGAAAGATTTTCAATAAGAGGTTTGGCTGAATTGGGTTCATAAGAGAAAGAAAGATCTGCAGCTTCGATCATCAGCTTTCCTGGAAAGAAGGCTTCATTAAAATGAAAATCGAGATTGTAGATCTCTTTAAGTTTTTCTAATGTGGGAATGCGCTGTAACAGTTTCTGACGCGACTGTGCTTGCGCCGCCTTTGCAGCACTTGCTCCAAATCTATCGATAAATGACTGGGCATGCGACCGTTTTTTTTCAATATTGGCCCGCGTTTTTTCATGAATCTCTTCTTCTTGAAGAATCTTATCAAAGAAATTAACCGTATCACCCTTGTATTTGCGAACTTTTTGCCTGTGTATCCCCATCGTATGCGTCGTCACGCTATCCATAAATTCGCGATCGTGCGAAATCAATACAAATTCCCCTTTCCATTGCTGCAGAAAACGCTGAAACCAGCGAATAGAAACAATGTCGAGGTAGTTAGTGGGTTCATCCAGTAACAAACAATTCGGCTCAGAAACTAAGACTTTAGCTAGATGCAGACGCAATTGATAGCCGCCAGAAAACTCCTGGATTCCGCGCTCCATATCTTCGTCTTTAAAGCCCAGCCCAAAAAGAATTGTCTCTACCTTGTAGAGGCTATCCTGATCTTGCGGACGCAGTCCTAAGGCGGCCTCTTCGATTAAAGTAGGTTTTGTGAATTTAATATGCTGATTCAAAACTCCAATGGAGTAGTTCTTTCGGATCGCTATATTGCCCGCATCTTCGGTTTCTTCGCCGGTGAGAATGCGAAATAGCGTTGTTTTGCCGGAACCGTTACGGCCGACGAGGCCGCAGCGCTCGCCTTCTTGAATACTGAAACTTGCCTCTCGGAATAAGGGATGTCCTTGATAGGCAATGCTTAAGCCATCTGCTTGAATCATAAAAACCACATATAAGAAAATTAAGAAAACATTATAACGAAAAACGAACAATAATTCAATAGACACTTTCGTTCATTAAAGAATAAATTCATACAACCTTAATTATTATAGACTAAGAATTAATTTAAGCTATTACATGAACCTGAAGCGACATTTACTTTTCATCAATAAAATGCTTTTGTGCTACAATTAAATTTATAGGGAAAAAGGGGGTGATTATGAATAAAAAAAATAATCTTATTGATAGCCTTAAGGACAAAATCAAGAAGAAAATCAACAGCTTCGTAGAGACTCAAGATTATAAATCGCTAGAAACTCCTTTGAAAAAATCAGGGCAAATTAAAGATGAGTTTAAAAGGAGCCTGGATTCTTTTCTCAACCCCGATCATATCGTCGAACAAGTGACGGAGTCTGTCGATTTGATTTACAAAAACATTAAATTGGTCTGTGATCCAACGGAATCTGCAAAAGTTCGAAAAGAGTTGGATGATTGCAATCAACGCTTTGCAGAATACCTGAATGAAACCTTGCAAGGCGATAAAGGAGAGGAAAAAGCCACCTACCAACAGATTTTTGGCTTTTCTGATGATAGCTTGCTCCACATATATCACTTAGCCAACCACTTTTATAATGAAGATATAGCCAAAGCCAAGAATATCTTAAATCTTCTGATTTATTTGGCGCCCAATATCTCAAACTTTTGGGTCGCCTTAGGCTTATGCTTCCTTAAGGAACAGCGCTATGAAGAAGGCTTAGCCTTCTTTGAGATGGCCGAAATCATCAATGAAGACAATCCTGCCGCCTATGTCTATCGGATTGTTTGTTTGCTAGAAACCAATCACAAAAAAGAAGCGCTCATCGAACTAAAAAAATTGGAAGGCCTCCTCAACAAAAATGCAGAATTAAAAAAAGACTGGCAAGAGCAGATCGAGAATCTAAAAAGACGCATTTAACCCTTTCAGGATGTAGGAGATTTTATGGTTGATGATATAAGAAGAAGGACATCCATTCACGTTACTCACGACCAACAGGCAAGCGGTGTTGGGGAAACTACATCTTTTAAGATGCCGAACGAACCTGCCGTTAGAAAAGAATTTGCAGAGCCGAAACCACTGACATCTATAAAGAGGGAAAAAGCGCTTGAAACGCTAGCAAGAATAGGCAAGTTTGCTGTAGGAGCTCCGGCTACGGCCATATTGGTTGTCATTGGAATTCCATGGGCATGCGCATTTTCTCCAGCTATTCCCATTGCAACGATTATGGGGGCTTTCTCTGGTCGTGAAGGTTTCTTTACTGGATTTCAAGTAGGTATGACTATTGCCTTAGCACCTCTCTATGCGGCAACTAAGATTGTAAGTTGGATGGAGGAAAAAAATAAAGTTTAGCCAAACCGCTTAACTTGGCGATGGCAATAAGGGGTTTTACCCGTTTTGTCGTAATTCAATAGACACTTTCATTAATCTCATACGTTCCCACTTAATTTTAAAAAACCAGCGCATCAATTACAATAAAACACTAATAATCACACAATAAAATAATAATTTATTTAATATATTCATAAAAATGAATTCTATTTGGCAAAAAAACAAATCTTATGATAATTTCAACGCAATTTTAATAATTCCCGGGGACTATTTATGGTTAGTGATCTAAAAATAAACCAATTCACTCACGTTACACATGAGCAACCTTCAAGGGGTGTAAGTGAAACTGCATCTTTTAAGATGCCGAGCGAAACTGTCATTAAAAAAGAATTAGCAGCGCCTAAACCGCTTACTCCGGCAAAGAAAGAAAAAGCACTTGCGATACTTGCAAGAATTAGCAAATTTGCTGTAGGAGTTCCCGTGACCGCTACTTTATTTGTCATTCTAATTCCTTGGGCCTGCGTATTTTCAGTTGCTGTTCCCATAGGATTGGTAGTTGGACCAAAAATGGATGGAGCAATAAGGGGCTTATTTATTTGCATAGCACCTTATATGGCTATACTACGTGTTGTAGAATGGATGGATGAAAAAAATAAAGCTTAACCAAATCGCTTCACTTGGCGATGGCAGTAAGGGGCTTTACCGGTTTTGTCATAATAATTTTGATGATATCCTTCTGCTGGATAAAAAGGACCAGCAGTTGTGATCTCAGTAGCAACATCAAAGCCACGATCCTTCAAGATCTTCTTTAATTTCAAGGCAATATCTCTTTGCTCTTTTGTTAAGTAGAATATCGCCGAACGATATTGATTTCCGATATCAGGTCCTTGTCTATTCTGTTGAGTGGGATCGTGAATCTCAAAAAAGGCTTTCGCTAAGGTTTCATAGTCGATCTTTTTGGGATCGAAGACAACTTCGACAGCTTCAGCATGGCCTGTGCGTCCAGAGCACACCTCTTCATAGGTTGGTTTGGCCACATTGCCGCCTGTGTAGCCCGATGTCACGCGGATGACCCCGGGAAGCTGTTTCAATAGATGTTCTACGCCCCAAAAACAGCCACCGGCAAAGAGTGCTTTTTCATAGCCTTCTTTTGTTTTTGCGGGAATGAAGGTTAAGGAAATGGAATTAACACAGTGCCGTGTGTTTTTTGGCGTGATGCCCTCATTGAGAAAGACATGGCCTAAATGTCCGCCGCAGTGTTTGCAAAGAATTTCGGTGCGAGAACCGTCAGCATCCTTTTTTCTTTCCACGGCGTTACTGATCTCATCTTCAAAGCTTGGCCAGCCGCAACCAGAAGAAAATTTATCGGCAGAAAGATAGAGAGGTGCGTCGCAGCGCCTGCAGACATATACACCTGGCTCATAGTAGCGGTCATATTCACCGCTGCCAGGCGGCTCTGTATGCTTGCCAGCGATGATGCTGTTTTCTTCTGGTGTTAGATCGTGAAATCTTTGCATATCAATTACCTCTAAGTCATTTTTTTACCACAGAGATCACAGAGAAGACAGGGAGGAAGACACGGCTAAAAGATGAAGAACGAAGGATGAAAAAAAGCAAGAAAATCAGAATATATCATTGACCCTTTTCTCGTTTTATTTTTCCTTCATTCTTTAGCGTTTATCCTTTAGTTTTGTCTTCCTCCCTGTCTTCTCTGTGATCTCTGTGGTAAAATCTTTGTTTTTCCCTCTTACGATTTGCCTTTGACCCAAGCTTCCTCTTCTTGCAATACCTTCACGCGCGCAGGACGAATTTTTCTATAGACTTTATGAAAGGGCAAAGGCTGTCCCTGATACTCTAATAAACGGGAAATTGGAATATTGAAAAGAGCATCATTTTTTTCTAAATAGAGCAAAATGAGATCCCAATCCTCATCCAAAACATCGGCAAATTCGCCGCCATTAAGCTGCTCTTTGCTAATTTTTACTCCCGGATCCCTGAAATAGATAGCACCTCCTGATGCTAAGGAAAACAAATTGCCTCCAGGATAAGGCGTATCAAGCTCGATGATCTTGCCATCTTCGTTGAAT
>JABDEI010000033.1 GCA_013287145.1 Chlamydiota bacterium | reverse complement strand
AACCTCGCAAGCTACTACATCGGCACTCCCGATCCGCGTCTTCTGAATCCCACTATAGGACAACGCCTGATTATTTCCTGGTCTGTAGATCAAGAGTATTTTGACCGTGAGGAGTTGCGTCTTTTGATAAAGGTGCGTTTTCGCAACCGTGAAGAAATTACCGAGAGTAGGCTTATCTGCTCTAAAACCGGGACTTATGTCTATTCATTACTTAATGACGACTTCTTTGAAAAAGATGGCATTTTAACGTACAAAGTGGAACTGCTAGCAGGAGATTGTGTCATAGAAGATTGGCGCCATCAGCTCTGGACAGACCTCATCAGCTTCGAAGAACCGCCAAGCAATGAAAATGCTGCGGAAATAGAATTGCCAAAACCGACAGCTCCTGAAGACTAGAATGCGTTATTGCGATAATTAGGGCTTTAAGCCTTCTTTGCGTTTGTTTTCATAAGCAAGCACGCATTGTTTCAGCAAATCAACTTTCTTTTCTTCCTCGGTTTTTAGCTCTTCCATTTTTGCCGATAGATGATAGTAAGCAATCTGATTGTTAACACTAATTTGCTCGCGAAGCTCTAGCCCAGTCAAAGCTTTTATTCGAGAAATCACTGCTTTGATCTCACGACAAAACGTCTGAATAAATTCCGGATCATACACCGGCCACGCCAGCTTTAACCTACTGTTAGAACAATACAAGGAACCATAGAGAGCCTTAACAAAAGATACTGACATGGTTTCCTTTTGATAAGGCAATAGTTTAGAATAACTTTGCCATAGCTTTTTCCGATTCTCTGCATTGCTTTGAGCACTCAGCTTAGCCAAAAAATCATCCCAAAAAACTGCGGCAATATAAGTCTCTTTCCAATTTTTTTTATCCACGCCATTGCGTTCTAAAAGGCGATATTTTTTAGCAAATAACTGTTTCCAAAGGCGCTCATCATTAGCTATGTGGCGCCACTGCTTACAAACTAAAGAAAGTTGAGTGAGTTCTTGAGGTTCACAAAAAGCAAATATTTCAAGAAGCATGTCTTGATGTATTTTTAAAGACATGTTTGTTTTTTTTCGGGCAGAAGAGCAGGTTCCAAAACATGAAGCCCAGGGAATGTCCAAAGAATTTGAGCAAAATACTTTTTTTAACCACATAAATCACCTCTCATCACAAAAAAATTTGGATTCACTTCCTACGGTTATTTCATTTAAGAATAATTGGATTTTTTTAACATCATCATATTCTTATAAAAACACATGATCCTTATACCTTTCTAGCTAAAGAATTTCGTAAGATTTGGCAGAAAAAGCTTCAGGAAGAACTTGATGACATTTAAATCTCTTCAAGCTGATGGTTTTCAAAAGCAAGAATACAGCTGTCTAAAAGATCGGATCTTCTTTCTTCATCGCTTTTTTCATTTTCGGATTTTGCATCCTCATAATAATAATTGAGATGCTCTTGGAAGCTGACTCCCTGCGAAAGATCCACACGCGTTAACACTTTCAATCGAAGGGTCAATTGCTTAATTTCATTATTAAAAGTTTTATTAAATTCCTGATTGGAAATTTTGGTCGGCACTCCTTTCGCATTGGCAGTATATAATGAACCATAAAGAATTTTCGCTACACTCAGTGGTAAGTTTTCTTTCTGATCTGGTGAAAGTCTCTGATATATTGACCAAATTGATTCTCTGTCTCCAAAAATGACGTGCAATTGCTTTGAAAACTTCAACCACATATCTTTAGCAATATAAGCATCTTTCCAGGTTCTAATTACTGATTTGTTTTCGGATCCAAATTGGCTCTGATAAAGTCTTTCCCAGAGCTTTTCATCATTAGCGAGGCATTTCCAGCGCTTTGATACCAAAGAAATTCTGACCAGATCCTTAGCAGAGCAAAAAGAAAGCACATGAGACAAGATCGGCAGGGGTAGCTTCACATCATTTTGTGAATGTTTTGAATGAGAAAAAAATTCCCAAAGAACAGGTGTCCAGCTTCTAATCGCGCACAAAAAAGTTCCTGGGGACATAAGAGACTCGCTCATATTTTTGAAGATGACTAAAGGCGATTTTTTACTTCTACATAATGATTAATGCACATAGTCGCTAAAATTGAATTAGCGTTGAATGAGGAAAGAAAAGCTTGCTGAGGTATGACCTGAAGGGCAATCCAAATGATCAGTTTCGATCTTAATCGTTCGATTTCATCGTTGAAGCTTTTATCAATAACTTGCCGAGGTATATCGATAAAGCCTCTATCTTCAAGGACAAAAGCAGAACCAAACAGTGTTTTTGCCAAATCAATGGGAAGAGCATCTTTTCGATCCGCTGTTAACTTCTGATAGCCTAACCACAATCCATTTCGCTCTTCAAGGCTTCGATGATCGGAGAATTTTGCTTCAAAATCACGCCAAATTTTAGTAGCGACATAGAGCTCTTTATAAGTTTGTTTGCGGAGTTTCTCTTTGGAATTCTTTTTTAGTTCGTTAAATTCTCTCCGATAAATTCTTTCCCAAAGATAATCGCTGTTAGCTATCTCACGCCAAGATTTAGAAACCAATGAAACATTAGCAAGCTGTTGCGATGTAAAAAAAGCAAAGATTTCCATCAAGACATCTCTTGATAGTTTTACAGAATCTTTTTTACTGAGATGAAAACCTGTAAAACAAGGAAAATGGGCTTGAATAAAGGAACTAAGATTTTTTGTTCTCATAGTATGTTTCTTAAAAAAGAAAAGTTATGCAAGGCTTTGCAGCTTTGCACAACTTTTAATATCTTACATGAGTAATAATGAAAAGACGAAAGCAAAAAGAGCAAAAGACTCAATAATTCCAATCGCTGCAAAGCACTTGCCATAGACTGCCGGCTGTTTTGCCGAGGCCTGAATCCCTGTCGCGCAAACTCTTCCTTGAAAAACCGATGAAGCAAAGAAAGCGGCTCCAGAAAACACCCCAATAGCGATTCCTCCGATCGGAGACAGTGTTCCGGCTTGGATGGCTTTGCTCATCAAAAGCATCAAGATAAATCCATAAATCGACTGAGATGCAGGCGCTGCAGACATACCAATGAACTTGCCGTGACCTTCTTCTACCCGGCTCATAACAGCGTGCGATGCTGCTCCGGCAATGTAGCATCCAATGCTACTGCCAACAGAACTGACCCCCAAAACAATGGCTGGGCCGACCATATTATAATCCATATTATTCTCCTTTTTCATTCAATCTTAAGCTTGCGAAGAGGATCAAAAAGTTTTCCTCCGCCTTCAAAACTGTAGTGATACCATTCTAAGAAATTGAGACGCAACCCATGGATGACGCCGCTCATAATGCTAAGTACGATGTTCACTGTGTGTCCTAAAATCAAAATCACAATGGCAAAGACAATATTCACAGAGGCTGCCAATTCATTCGTCGTCGACGCAAGCATAGCACCTGCTAATCCCAAAGCATAGAGTCGCAGATAGGACAGCGAATCGGCAAATAATTGAATAACCATGTTGATCATGTCCAAAAGAGCTAGAAACTTGCTTTCAAAAACGGTTAAAATGAACGCAATGGCAAGACCGCCATAAATAAGATAGAGTCCGCTTTCAGCCGCTTGCTGTGGGGTAATATCAAAGACAAAATCAATGATAGAGACAGCGTGAAGAAAGGATGGCAAATAAAGATAGCACCCTGCAATAAACAAAAGCCATCCGATATTTTTCCAATGCCGATTCAAATAACGAATCATTGATAGTGATATGTGAATGACGCCTATGAGTAAAGCTAGCTCCAGCATAATGTTATCGGCAAATTTGTTCGCCATCTCGTAATTGACTTTTCCATTCGGTTCGACCGTAGAGGCTTTTTCGAGAAACTCGTGCGGATTGGTAACGCCCTTAAGCTGCGGATATTTTTTCACCCATTCATGATAAGTTTCATCCTTATGCTTAAGAACATAGGCTGCTTTCCTTTCCACGAGCCAATTCATCATAGACATCTTTCGAATAGGATTGTTTAAATCGATGCTAATCCCAAAAAAAGTATTAGTGAGCAATCCCCACCCAATGACAAAAAAACATAAGATCATAAACAAGCTTAAGACGCGCTTTCCTACACTATGGGTAATGGAGAACTTGTAGCGTATGTATAAGGCCACACAGAGCAAAATGAGTCCATAGCCCGCATCGCCGATAATGAAAGCAAAAAATAAGGAAAAAGCAAATAAAACCCATAAGGAAGGATCTTTATCCGTGTTTGAAGGAGTGTCATAAATATGCACTAAATCTTCTCCCACACGTGCTGCGCCTTTATTCTCTAAATAGGTGGGGATCACGTCAAAGGTCTCAATAGCTATTTCTTCTATATGCACATTGAATCGTTCAACGAGCTGACGCAATTGCGCTATTTGATGGACAGGAACCCAACCTTCTATAGCAAAAATATTGCCTTCCATAACGGGCTTAACTGCACTTTCGGCCGCATGCAAATGATAGGTATTGAGTTTATAGATAAGGGCGTGGTGCAAAAATGTATTATATTTGGCGTACGTCTTAATGCGCTGTTCTACCTGGAAAATTTCTTTGTGGACCTCGCGATATCGGCGCTTCAAAGCCCCAAGCGGAGTGTCGATGTGGATCTCGCTCATCTTCTCAAACTGCTTAGGCTCTTTGTTGACGCCCACGAAATAATCTAGACTGTGGTTAGTACCGACATAAATCACTTCTCGAGGCAGCTCTTCTGATTCCGCAAAGCCTTCGCGCGCACAATAAAACTGAATCTTGCAATGGCCTTCTTGTTCAATATAAGCGATATCTTCTTTGGAAAAATCCCCAAAAACTTCTATTCGAGACATCTCCAAACGATCAAGGCGTTCCTCTTCTAGCAACTTATCTTGTGTTTGCTTAAGAGAAAGAATCTTCTTTACTAAACCCTCGGCAAGGGCATATTCTTCCGTTTCTTCCTGTTCAACAGGAGGCAGCCCGCGCAATATCTTAATAGCCTGAGCCATCATTTGCACTTCTTGCGGCACTTCTTTAATTTTGGCCGGACCTGTTTCAATAAAATGCACAACGCCGGCTTCTTGAGCTTGTTCAAAAAAGGCTTTGCGATCGCTCTCCAAGCCCATAAAAAGGAATTTTTTCACATCATAGCGCATGAGACGCCCCCTGTTGCCTTTGCTGTCTCTTAGCTAGCTTGTGAGCCACAATCTTAGCTTTAGCAACTTTTGCTTGTGATACCGCAGTCAATTGCTGATCGCCCAAAAACACTTTGATTTTTTTGATGTTTTTAATAGCTCTGGGAATGAGTATCTTTTCAAATAAATTCACCCGGATGGAAACTTCACGCAACTCTTTTTCTAAAGCTGTTTTTTTTTCTATAGAGACATCGATCTTAGCTTTGGCTTGTGCCAACGATCGAATTCCCAAGACAACCCCATCAACCCATGCCGGCGTATCAAATAAATCATAAGAAAAGTCAGCAAAAGTCAAACCTTCAAAATAAGGAACTTCAACCCCTGCTATATTCTCATAGCGTTTGCGGACTTCAACTATTGTTGCTACATAGGTTGGATCAATCGCAGTTTTATCGGAAAGCAATGCTGCATATTGCTCTACAGCGGCATGTGATTGCTCAAACTCTTTCTCCAAGGCTGCAATTTCAAGGCGTGCATCATTGACTTCGATCTGAAGCATCGCTTTCTTCAACTGCAGTGTAGGCAAATACTTTTCAAGCTGTCCTAAACGGCTTTGTTGAAAACGCAATTCATTTTTTGTTAACTTAACTTCTGCCATAATTAATCAGGCCAGTATTTATCTAGTAAAACTTTCTTGATCCCAACTTCTTCCGGTTTAAAACACTCCGCTAATGTCTTCCAACCTAAATCAAGGGCCTCTTCAAGGCTATAGTTGACCTGAAGATTCATCATCCTATCTTCAAATAAATGCGAATAAGCTAAAAGCTGCTCGTCCCAACGCGATAGTCTAAATCCCATCCCCTGCCTTTCACGCGCTTTCTTCGACTCGGCATACAAACGGATCATCGCATTGGCCAAATCACCATGGTCTTCACGAGTCACTTTTCCAATAACCAGCTGCTTTAAACGCGATAATGATCCAAATGGGTCGATGCGGCCATTGTGCAAATAAAACTGCCCTTCGGTGATATACCCTGTATTGTCCGGAATAGGGTGGGTAACATCATCACCTGGCATTGTGGTAGCGCCAATGATTGTAATGGAACCACTGCCTTCAATACGCACGGCTTTTTCATAACGGCTTGCCAAATCAGAGTATAGAGATCCGGGATATCCTCGATTGGATGGAACTTGATCCATAGTGATCGCAATTTCTTTAATAGCATCGGCAAAGGCCGTCATGTCAGTAAGCAAGACAAGGACGTTTTTGTCATTCATCGCAAATTTTTCAGCGCACGCCAATGCCATGTCGGGCACCAATAAGCACTCTACAGCCGGATCAATAGCACGGTGAATGAACATCACCGTCTTATTCATTGAACCCGATTCTTCGGCATTGTCGATAAAAGCTTGGTAATCCTGAAAGGTTAGCCCCATTCCACCGATGATAACAACATCAGCATCGGTCTGATTGGCAATACGCATCAATAAAGCATTATAAGGTTCGCCAGGAACAGAAAAAATGGGGATTTTCTGAGACATCACCAAGCAGTTAAATACATCGATCATCGGGATGTTCGTTCTCACCATCTCTCGGGGAATCACGCGCCGCACCGGATTAAAAGATGGAGTTCCAATGTTAATCGCTTCACCTACAATTTCAGGCCCCCCATCAATGGGAACACCTGCTCCGCTTAAACGCCTTCCTAAAAGGGAGTCTCCATAGGTTGCCTGCATCTGTCTTTTGAGAAATGTCACTCTATCTTCAGTGGATATCCCTCGTGTATTTTGAAAGACCTGCAGCGTAACTTGGTCGCCTTCGATGCGCAGCACTGAAGCATAAACGCTGCGGCCATCCTTCAGATCAATACGCGCAAGCTCTCCAAGGCTTACCCCTTCAGCTGTTACTGTGATGAGATTTCCACGTAAATCATTGATTTTGTCATATACCATCTTCATGAGGACTACCCTTCTCTTATTTTGTCTGCAATCATCTCTTCAATTTCAGCAAAAGTTTTGCGATATTCATCGGATTTATCTTCGAGGAAGTTCATGTTTTTGATCTTGTTTTGCAAAGATAAAAAATATTCCCTTGCCTCATCATGACCCTTAAACTTGAATTTGGAATCAAAGATCTGATTGATGAGCGTAAATAAAGCAATCTGCCTTTCCAAAGGACAGTAAGCATCTTCTTTGTCAAAGGCATTCTGCTGAAGATAGCTGAAATCATAAAGTTCAGCCTTAAGGAAAACAATCATATCTTCGATTGCAGTACCTTCCTCGCCGACGACTTCCATCCTTTTGCGGATCTCATCGCCTCTTTGCAAAAATCTTTCCGCCTTTTTCACCATCGCGCCCCAGCCCTCAACAATCTTTTCGAGCTCTTTGCTGACGGGTTGAATATATTTCGACCAAGAGATCAATGGATCTATAGCAGGATAACGCCTTGAATCAGAGCGCTCTCGCGAAAGGCCTAAAAAAGCCCCCACAACAGCAAGAGTTGCTTGTGTGACGGGTTCTTCAAAGTTTCCGCCTGCAGGAGAGACGGCTCCCCCGATAGTCACAGAACCTTGCTTTCCATTCCTTAACGCCATGACGCCGGATCGTTCATAAAATTCTGCTATTCTCGAAGATAAATAAGCTGGAAAGGCTTCTTCGCCAGGGATCTCTTCTAGACGCCCGGACATCTCCCTCAATGCTTGAGCCCATCTAGATGTGGAATCGGCGAGCAGCAAGACATCCAAGCCCATCTGCCGATAGTATTCAGCGATGGTCATCCCCATGTAAATTGAAGATTCCCGCGCAGCAACCGGCATCGACGAGGTATTGCAAATAATCACGGTTCTAGTCATCAGCGTCTCGCCACTATGCGGATCGATAAGATGAGGAAACTCGCGCAAAATCTCAACTACTTCGCCGGCGCGCTCCCCGCAAGCTACGACGACAACGATATCTACCGAAGAATACTTTGAGAGATGGTGCTGTAACACCGTTTTTCCTGCGCCAAAGGGCCCGGGAGAGCAAAAAGTTCCGCCTTTCATCAGAGGAAACTGCGTGTCAATGATGCGGCAGCCCGTGTCCATCATCTTAGTGGGCTTGACTTTCTCGCCTTCATGCAGGGAATTTTTGATAGGCCACTTCTGGACCATCGTAAATTCAAATTCTTTACCGGATTCATCTTTAGCCTTAGCCACAACAGTATCGACGGTATAAGACCCTGGCGATATGACCCAGGTCAACTTATAAGTTCCGAACAACTTAAAAGGCACCATGATGTAATGATGAAATCTTCCCTCTAGGGTTGTCCCGAGGGCATCCCCTCTTTCAACCATCTGACCGACTTTTGCCATAGGTTCATAATCCCAACGGCGGCTTCGATCAATGGGTGGCAAATAGATCCCACGCGGCAGAAATAATCCCGCCGCATTGGCGACTTCTTCTAAAGGATTTTGCAAGCCATCAAGAATCGACATCAGCAGCCCGGGACCAAGCTCGGCTTCAAGCAACTCTCCGGTGAAGTGCACCGGGGTGTGGTATTCTATCCCTTTGGTGTCTTCAAATACCTGAATCTTGGCGAGATCGCCGGCGATTTCAATCACTTCCGACTTCAGCTGCATGCCATCCAGTTCAACCATAGCAACTTCGCCTTGGCGAATGTCGCCTTCGAATTGAACTTGGAGAAGGTTGCCAAAGGCATTGACGACTTTGCCTTTAATTGAACAAATTTCTTTTTCAGTGGTCTGACTCATGATATTTCCATCATCTAACGTTTATTTATTTATGATTTTGTCAACGACTTTGATCCCTTGTTCTCTATCCAGGGCGTGCCAATTTTCGACCATGATTAACTGAATCATATAACCTAGAATGCGGTCGATTGAAAAGAGATCAAAGCCTAACATCTCATCGATCTTATTAAATCGATATTCACAAAGAGCCTTTTGCAGCTCCAGTGGCTTATTATAATAATTTTCAAGTAAAGGAATTAGATCTTCAAACTCTTCTGGGGCAAAGTACCCTTGCGCATCTTTTTGAGCAAGAATCTGCGCTACGATGATATCTTCAGGATCTTCATACTGCAATTCTAGGGCCACATCCCTTCCCTGCTGCTTAGCGCGAAATCCTAAGAGAATCAGACGTAGATTGCGCTCAAAAGCTAGGTAACGGTGCAGAAATCCTGAGGAATGCTTTAATTCCTCTTTAAAAGAGAGAACGACGAGTTCAGAAAAATGATCGAGTCTTTTTTGAACATCGTCATACTTGTCAATGAATTGATAAATATAGGAAGGAAAAGTGATGTTGAGAAGGCTATCGGGCGAAAATAACGCCTCTTCCAAAAAGGAGGCATCCAAGTTTCCTCTAAAATCCAACTCCTCTTCTTGCCAAAAGGCACGGATATTTTTTATATCATAAAGCCTTCTAACTACCCGAACTTTGTCATAATCGGAGCGCGTCAAATTATCCTTAAGCAAAATCTCAAGCTCACGAAAACTTATTTCAGGGGGTTGATCAAAATCCAATTTTGGCAATGCTGTCGTGATAAAGTAATAAAAATTTTTCATAGTTACTTTGCGAATATTAACTTTCGGAAATCTTTACGCAGATATTGAGTCAAAAGCTCTTGTAGAGCCGTATCACTGATGTCTACAGTGATCTTCTTTCCTTCCAGCTTTACCTGCGCACCGCCGGCAAAATCGCCAAGGGTGACGCTCTGTCCTTTTAACTTTTTTAAAAATTGTTCGGCTAATAATCGATTGACTTCCTTCGGAGGCACTGTATGGGGAATTAAGGCGACTAAATCCGTTGCCAATCCTTCTTTTTCAATGGCATGGATAATGGCTGAAATTAATTTGCTTATCACGTTAGGATCGGCCATATGCTTCTCTAAAAGAGAGTGCAGCTCTTCATTGAAAAGACTGTGCTCAATGCTCTGTTTCAACGCTTCTAAGCCCTGTTTCGCTGCTTGCACAAGGGACAACTGGAAAACCTTGCGTTCCTGCTCAAGTTCAGCTTTTGACGCAAGATGAAGCTTTTCAGTTTGTTTTTTAGCGTCGGCAATAATTTGAGCAGCTTGCGCTCTGGCTTCTTCGATGATCTGCTCTGCTTGTTTTTTTGCAGGCTCTAACGTCTCATTCTTTAAAGCCTCGCAAATTTTTTTGATCTTATCTTGACCTTTGTCTAGCGTTTTCATGGCACCCATCACTAAAATGATTTTATCTTAAACAACGTATGACTTATTTCCCAAATTTTTTCAAGGCGATAATCATTTAAATAAAGAACTATGGATAATGAATAATCAATGAAAAAATTTTACTTTTAATTTTCAATTGTTTCAATCTAACTTTTTTGCCATGCCGAAGAATAATCGGCGTTGTTGCATAAATCTGATGCCGTTCTTACAGAACTCAACATTCACTGTCAGATTACCTAGGCCTCTCGCTTTCGCTTCGGCCTAGGCTATGATATGAAGGCCCTTCAGGCCACATAAGGATGTCTTTTGGGACTTTCAATGGTCTGAAGGACCCTAATAACATAGCCTAGGCCGAAGCGAAAGCGAGAGGCCTAGGTAATCTGACAGAGAATGTTGAGTTCTGTAAGAACGACATCAGATTTATGCAACAATGCCAGTATAAGCACTACCCAAAAATTGGCATTTGGGCGGTGCCAATTTTGAAGTCACGTTCGGTATAAAGTTCTTTCTTCTATAATAAATTTCTATAAGCTTCTGAATCAACGTTCAACTGGGCAAATTCATTTTTTGTAAGTTTGGTACGAAGCCAACTAAAAATAGCTGTAGCAATCAAGCCTTTTGGATCAATTTTATGCTTGTCAAAAAGCAGGTGTATCATTGCTCTTTTTTGTTCTAAATTAAAATAGAGACCAATATCGGATAGACTTTGCCAACGCAGATCCTTCATAAGCCAATCAATTTCCTCCTCTGTAAGGGCTTTTGAATTGCGAATGACGAGAATGCGACGCAGACTCTTAATCTCTTCTATCTCCCGTGTCTTAAAAAAGGTTTCAGGATATGAGGTTAAGTATTCCCGCAGTTGTTTTTGACACCCAGGATGCCTTGCTTCAATTTGCTCTAGTAACTTCAACGTGGCGTCTAAGGCTTTTTCGGATACTAAGGTATAAGAGTGTATTTCTGACTCTAATGCCAAAATGATCCCATGAAATGCCTGGACGATAAGGTTTGGAGAAGATTTTGCCAATTCATCGTAACAAGCCATGAGTTTTTTTCCAGACTCCAGCTGCAAGAGTTGATTTAAAGGATCCAAGTCTCTTACAGCTAAGCTTTCAAGATTTTGCGTCAAAGCCTTAAAAAAGGCTGTCAGCCTTATGCTGAAGCTTGAAGTATTCAAATCAATCGGGTTTTTTGGTGGATCATCTTGAATAAAGAATGCGAGACATGTTTTTGCTTCATCGATACTTAAATCCTCGACCAAATGGCTGGGAATTCTGTATGCCGCAATATTTTTAAGAATGGGAAACAGCTTATTTTGATTTGCCAACTCTCTAATGAATTTCTTCCGCCATTCCGGAAGAGTATCAATGAAGTTCTGATGTAGATATTTTTCCAATTTTGCTTGGTTTAAAATCTCTACGAATTTGGGCAACTGATCAGTGCAAGAAACCCAATATCCAATTTCAAGAAGATTATCTGTATCTTTTTCAAGAAAAAAAACAGCTTGTTCAGCTGTGAACGACTTCACAAGCTTTATTGGATCTTTGTGCATCCTTTTAAGCTCTATTTCCCATAGACAGTTTAATCCATTGATGCATTTTGGATTTTGAGTGTCGCGGCAACCATACAAGAGATACAAATAGTCTGTTTCTTCTGTTTTGCTGTCCAACAAATAATGAACTACATCGCCATCTTCAAGGTTTACAAAAAGATTAGCCAATTGTGCATCGCGTTGTACCTCATTCTGAAGGCTTCCAAGCTGATGAATCAATATCCTAATTTCTTCATCTGAATTTGCCTTCTTTTTTATCATCATAACAAGCTCCGCCATTTTGTCGGGACTTAAGGATCCAAACTCTGGAATTGTTGTTCCGCATGATCCGGAAAAGATGACCAACGATCGCAAAGCTTCTGGAGAAAGAAGATTGAGGTCTTCTTTTTGGCAACTTTGAACTATTTTTTGAGCAACTTTTTTCTTCGGCTCCTCACTCAAAAATCTTAAGTTGTTTTTAAAACATTTTTGCAAAAAAGCATCGGGAATGGTCGTAATGCTATAACTAAAAATAAGGTCAATGATCGGATCGATATCAATTCCAAAATCCAAGTGCTCTATCAGTATATCATGAAAAGGTAGCAGATCATTAATGACCTCAACCTGTCCCTTCGTAGGAAAAAACATTCTTTTTTCTTTTATCATAGACTCAAAAGTTGACCTAAGATGCTCTAGGCATTTTTGTCGGAACTCCACAGGAAGCGATGTCCTTTCCACAAGCGCGAGGATATTTATTAGGTTCCTCCATTCCAAAGGATTTTCAGAGGCTACTAATTGATTGAGCTCCTGCAAAGTAGCTTTTGCAAAGCTTTCCTTAATTTCAGCATCCACTGCCGCTTTTTTTTCAAAGCTGTAAAATGAACGATTGATGAGCAATTCCTCAAAATAAGGAGTAATTCTCTTAGGATGCTGGCGGATCTCTTCCCATGATGGCTTTGTGACTAAGGTGCTTTGAGTAGCGGCTTCTTTTTTTTCCTCTGGGGCTATTTCTTTTTTCTGTTGTTTTGCCTCGATTTTGTTGGGAATCTCAAGCTTCTTCAACACATAAATGCTTAATGGGATCTCTTCCCCACTTTTAAATTCTTTCCATGAACGTTTGACTGATTTTCGATAATTTGCAGAAAATAGCGCCGGAATGCATATGATCATGGCCGCCGTTTTGAAAAAGTGGCTAGCTTGCCATATGAGACCATGTTTGATAACAGCACACCCCAACTTTACATATTCTTTGTTATCAAACTTGCGGACTTTTTCTTTCCCGTTTTTAGCTTTATAATTGGGATAAGCATAATTAGCCCGAGAGATCGTATCAAAGCGCTCAATTTTCATAAGAAATTCGTTTAGTTGGATAGAAGGATTTTTCGAGATAAAAGATATGACCTAATCCTTCAATTTTTTCAAGGTCATAATCACCATGGATCCGTTTTAAAGGTTTCATTTATCGCTTTATCGTGATAAAATCTGCTGAATATGACTCAAGAAAGCGCTAAATCCGATATCTTTTTAAATCGCACCTGCTGGGGGTATGTTTCTACCCGCGTTCTTGATACCCCTTTTTGGGCCATCTACAATATGCTCCCCTTCATTCTCTATAAGGATCTCCACGCCACTCCCTTGCAGCTGGCCGCCGTGATTACATTAAAACCGCTTTCCTCCCTTTTTTCAATGTATTGGAGCGCCTCTATCGACAAAAGGCAGGATCGCCTCGTTTCAAATATCATCTGGGCCAGAGTGTTGGGGTATCTGCCTTTCTTTCTCTTTCCCTTCATAAGCAATCCTTGGTTCTTTATCGCCGCCTTCGGCTTTTATATGACGCTCACTTTGGGAATCGTTCCTGCTTGGATGGAGATCTTAAAACAGAATATCCCCAGCGTCATGCGAGAACGCGTTTTCTCATACACTCAGGCTTTTGGATATATGGGTGGTGGTCTTCTACCTTTCATCCTGGGCTGGCTCCTTGACAGCCATTATCAGGCATGGCGCTGGATCTTCCCCCTAGCTGCGACTTTGTCGCTTACCGCACTGCTGTTTCAGGCCCGCATCCGCATTAAACCACAAGATAAACAAAATTCAGCCCCTCCTCCGGCAACACTTGACGTTCTGAATTATTTAATCAAACCGTGGAAAAATGCCTGGCAGCTAATTCGCAAGCACCCCGACTTTTTAAAGTTTCAGATCGGTTTTATGCTTGTAGGATCCGGATTGATGATCATTCAGCCCATCCTGCCTGTATTTTTTGTCGACGTCCTAAACTTATCATACACTGAACTTGCCCTAGCGATAACGCTCTGTAAAGGCATAGGATTTGCCCTCGGGTCCCCCCTTTGGGCCAAATGGATCAATCGCATCGATATCTACCGCTTCAGCAGCTGGATTACCGCCTTAGGGTGCCTTTTTCCACTCTTTCTGATTTTGGCAAAGTTTCACATCGCCTGGCTTTACGTCGCTTATCTCAGCTATGGCTTCATGCAGTCCGGCAATGAATTAAACTGGAATATGTCGGGACCCATCTTTGCCCGCGACGAAGACAGCTCCGTTTTCACAAGCGTAAATGTTCTTGCGGTAGGTTTACGCGGATGCTTTGTCCCAGCGTTAGGAACTTTTTTCTGCTATCTTTCAAATTCTGTTGTTGTGATGCTTATAGGAGCTCTTTTATGCATGCTCGCCACTTGGCGCCTTGCGTTGTACGGGAAAGCTTTGAAAGGGCAGAGTGCCGGGGAGAATCCAGAATTCAGAATCCAGAATTCAGAATGAAAGGCCGATGTTGCCCAGTAGTCAGTAGAACGGCAGCAATTCAGAATTCTATGTTCTTAAGCTTTATATCGTTCTTACAGAACTCATCTTGGTTTGTCATTTTACCCAGGCCTCCCGCTGCGCTTCGGCCTGGGCTATGTTATTAAGGTCTTTCAGACCAAAACCACTCTGCATGGCCTGAAGGGCCACAATAACATAGCCCAGGCCGAAGCGCAGCGGAGGCCTGGGTAAATCAAAGTTAATTGTTGAGTCCTGAAAGGACGAGATAAGTTCCAGAAATGCCCTAAGCTTTTTTTGTCTTTGGGTTATTTTCTAGCCACATATTTTAATAAAGCAGCTATACCATCGAGCGCTGCTTGATTTGCTGGATCAAGCTTCAATGTCTCTTCATAATCCTTTAATTCTCGCAGCTTATTGGCAGCTTTACCTCTTTTGCTATCTTGATCCACCGCAAAGGCCACTCCTGCAACAGCCAAGGCTGCTCCTATGACCATAAGAGGAATGCCAATGCCAAATGCCGGCAATAAAGCACATCCAACAATAGTGCTAACAAAGCCTAGGGCAACAAGAACCTTACCCATAGCTTTGCCAACTGCAGCCAAATTTTTCTGGGTTTGAAGTTCTTTGCGAACGGTAGCGATAGAAGATAACGCATTGCCCTGAGTTAATTTTGCTAAGACATTTGAAGTTTGGGAAGGAGTGCGAGAAATAGATGTAGAGGGGTGGATCCTACGACTTGATTCTGGCAGTTCCATTGATGCACTCATAGCCGTCTCTTATTTTTTAATGTTTTTAATATATTTTTGTAGCTCCTGAGCTTCCGCTTTAAGCTTTTGTAAATCAACATTGGATACATCTTCATTTTCCATCTCAATAGCTATTTGCAATAGTCGATTTGCCTCTTCATGATCTTGCATTTCAAGACAGCAGCGTAGTGCACTAAGATAAGGTTCGATTGAATCCATTTTGTGGATAATGGCTACTTTGAAAGCAAATAGAGCTTCTTGCAGGCGATGCTCCTGCTGCCAAATTACTCCAAGACCCGTCCAAAAGCTTGAAATGGTGGGATTCAACACCAATAAAAACATAAAGGCATTTTGGCTGTCTTCAAAGCGTTTTTGATCGATTAATTTCGTACAGACTTCATAGAGGTCCAACATCTGCTCGTTAGTAAATCCAAGAAGTTTTTGAAAAGTGTCTCCTTCCAGCACACTCTTCATTAAAAAATCACTATCTTTGATATGAGCTAATTTTTCCTCAGAGACTTTATAGTCATCGACATTTTTTTCTTTATTCTTACTAATCTCGCTAAGAAGTGTGAAATATCCGGACTCAAACTTTTCTTTGAATGCCGTCAGTGGTGCAAGCATCTGCAATTTGAGGCGTTCTTTATATTGCGCTAAGGTCTCAGGGGAGTTGGATTTATATCCCGCTTCTTGCTCTTTGACAGCGATATTAACAAAATCTAGAGCATACTCTTCAAATCTTTTGTGGTTACTATTCTCAGGCATAAAGACTCCATTAAAAACTAAAAGGAATGCCTATTCATAATTATATAAAAGAAATGATTATTTAAAAATAGTTATTGTCATTTTAAATACTGATCGAAAATAGCTAAACTGCATTCTTCGACAACATCGAATTTGCTAAAAATACCCTTTTCATGGTAAGCACTTCTGCAGTTTCAACACGCTATTTTTACCAAGGATCCTAAAATGATGTTAAAAAAACTCAATCTTTTGCTTACCAGTGGATTTTGCCTTTTTGGCCACTTTTCTATGGAAGCGCTCTCCCCTTCAGAAGAAAAGACCATGCAAGAGAGTTTCAGTCAATTAGCTCAAGAGCCAGACGCAGTAACATTCCAGCCTCCTTCAGGATGGCACCTTGCCGACCCTAAGGCTCTTCCTCCAAGTGTCAAAGTCATGGTTGTAGGCAAAGGAAAGCATGAATTTCCTCCTTCTATTAATTTAGCTACTGAGCAGTATGCGGGCACCCTAAAACAATACCTTAAAACGATTAAAGCAATTAATGATTCTCAAGGCGCTGTATGGAAAGATCTCGGTGCGATCCAAACAGAAGCAGGCGCTGCCAGTTTATCTCAAGCAGATGTCAAGACAGAATGGGGCGAAACCCGTATGATGCATGTTGTGTTTTTGAAAAACGGCATTGTCTATATTTTAACAGCGGCATCCTTAAAAGATGAGTTTCCACAGTACTATAAGGAATTTTTTAGTTCATTGCGCTCGTTGCGGATCAATAAAAATGCTTTTGAAATGGTTAGCAATGCCCAAAAACGCTCTAAATTAGAAACCGCCACTGAAAACTTGAAAAAAGCTTGGCAGGCACAATACGATAAAATTCAACAAGCTTCTGCAAATGTCGCTAAAGAACAGTTAGCAAAGGATGCCTTTGAAAATGGCGACTTTCAAAAAACTCATTGGGAACCTTTTAAAGTCATGCTACAACAGGATTATCAAGAAATGAATCCTGTATGGCACTCTTATCTACTGAATAAACTACAACAAGAGTTAACTTCATAAATAAAATCACCTATAAATTTAGGATAAAAATTTATCCGATATCCTTAATAGTGAAGAGGAAAGCATTAATTGTAGAAATCAACACCGCCCAGAGTGAAAAAAAAATTGCAGAAAAACTCTTGTGTATGCAATACATTGACTAAATGTATTAGAACAAAATTACTTAAACAAAATGGTACCATAAAAGGAGAATGCACTCATGAAAACACTGAAGAGATTAGTTGCTGCAGCAACTTTATTCGTAATAGTAGCTTCTTCAGCTAGCAGCCTGAATGCTCAGGAATATACAACTGACACAGGCGGTTACGGCTATGAGCAAGGTCGCAGAGCACCTAGCATAGCACCGGCTGTAGCCCTCGGCGCAATTGCTTTAGCAGCAATCATTGCTATTGCTGTTCAAAATGACAATCACCATCATAGCCACGGCCACAACGTACATAGCAGTAATTAATCACTGCGTATGAGCATATCCAATGTGCTTGTAAAAGGGGCGCTTACCAGCGCCCTTTTTATTGCCCTCATTTCTTGCTCAAGACCATGTCAAAAGTGGTCAATTGATAAGACCGTAACTCGCTGTCCAAGCTTTAATTCCGGTAAAATCTCCTTAAAGCCTGCATGCCTTTTTGGGGAGATCGAGCTTGAAATCGCCCAGGGCCCTTGCGAACAACGCATGTACCTCAATGTGTTCGCGCTTGAATTTCCATCGCTTCCTGAAGACCCTGCCAAAGCTAAAGTGATCATCTCCTTTGAAGACCGCGAATCTATTACTTATGGATTCAAACTACAGGGAGGGCAGCGTTTGCTTTTACCTGATGAAACTGCCCAAGAAATTACTGCAGCGCTGCTTGAAGGACAATCCTTTTGCCTTAAAGTGGGCAAATATGAATCGACAATTATTCCTAATGGCTTTCAGCGAGCTTTTCAGGAACTCAATTCGATCCCCCGTTCCTAACATTTCCCTATCTGAATATACCGATCGTGACTCAAAAATTGGCGTTTGGCTTTTAAATTCATTTTTAAATTAATATTGAAAATAATTCATTTATTATGATACAATTCATTATAAATAATTTTAAAAACATATGTCATTAGTTAATCTTTCAAGTATACAAAATCATCAAAAATGGGTGGTTGCTAACTCCCAGATTACCTGCGTCGCAAAGAAATCAGGTAAGATACAAAACCTTATAGACTTCAACGCCGTGGTGAAATTTACCCTCAATGAAATTCGAGGAAAAAATGTTCCATACCCGGTTCTCTATGTAGAAAATCTCTCTTTAAAATACACCCATATTCAAACAGCGATAGCTAAACAATCGCTAATTACGCGCTGTTTCCTCAAAATCGTCCTCGCTATTTACGGCTTCGATCGCAATTACAAAGAGCTAGTGAAAACTACACAAACGCTGAAATCACTTGCATCTAAACAGATCGAAACAACGCATCCAAAAGAAATCGATACAGCTACAAAGCCGATTGAAGCGCCTCCTCAAGTCTTTGGAAAAACTATTGCGGGAGCTGGATTCATTAACTCCGGAAATAGCTGCTTTATAGCCTCTGCATTGCAATGTCTAAACTGCATGCCGGAACTGCTGCCTAAAGACATCGATAAAGAACGTTTAAAATCGGAGAGCGAAACCGACAACCAGTTTGAAGAGCGTAAGCAAGCAGCTAGAATAATTCTAAAGCTCCTAGAAAAGATAAACCAGGGTCAAACTTGCACTCGGGATGAAATCTTGGTGATCCGTCAGCTTTTGCATCATCATAATCCAGAGATTCCTGAGGGAGACATTCCGGGAGAATCCAAAGAAGCGCTTCAGGCCTTCTTTGAAATTTTTAACATTTCGCCTCTGACTATTACGGTCATTAATAAAAAAAATGGAAGCCGACACTCTCGGAACGAATCGTCCCTAGGAACGCAGATAGATAAAACCGCTGAAGAAAGCTCATATCCGGGTCTTCTGCGTGGTTTTGAACCAAGTTCTGACGGATCTTATCTTTATAAAAGCCAAGAAGTTGTCGATAGGACAACTCATAAAGCTCCTCTTTATGTTCCTGTCTTTATCGAGCGCCAAGACGATACTGCTGTTGCCCTTCCAAAAACCATGTCTTTAATGAATCTCAAAGATGACAAATATGAACTGATAGCTTGCAAGAATTCTATAGGAGGCCATGCAGTGGCCTTTAGAAAATCCAATGACAAATGGATTAAATACAACGATGCTGAAGTAAAAGAGGTCGCTGACGAAGAAGCCATCAGGGACATGGAAAAAGGATGCGGCATCCTTATTTATCGAAAAAAAGAACGAGATGTTTCTGTCCCTTGATATGGAACAAGGCTGCATGAGCCTCATCTATCGTCTTA
>JABDEI010000032.1 GCA_013287145.1 Chlamydiota bacterium | reverse complement strand
TGCGATGAAAATAAGTCCTTATGCCGGAAAATCTCCAGATGATGCGATGCTCGTCGATATCCCCAAGCTCATCACAGCTTATTATACAGAAATTCCTGACCCCTTAAATCCTGCTGAGCAAGTTGTTTTTGGAACTTCGGGACATCGAGGCAGCTCTTTTGATAAAGCTTTTAATGAAAGACACATTTTAGCCATCACCCAAGCCATTTGTCTTTACCGAATCCAACAACATATTGATGGACCTCTCTTTCTCGGCATGGACACTCATGCTCTTTCCATGCCGGCATTAGCCAGCGCTCTTGAAGTTCTTGCTGCCAATGAAGTCGAAGTCATGCTTTCAGATGGGGATAAATATACTCCAACACCTGTCATTTCTCACGCCATCCTCTGCTACAACCGCGCAAGAAAAACCGGACTTTCCGATGGAATTGTCATCACCCCGTCCCATAATCCTCCGAAAGAAGGCGGCTTTAAATACAATCCTCCCAATGGAGGACCCGCCGAACAAGCTGTCACCGATTGGATTGAAGCTAAAGCCAACGAATTTTTAAAAAATGGAATGCAAGGCGTTAAAAGAGTTTCCTTTGAAAAAGCCCTCATTGCTTCTACAACGCACCCATACAATTATCTTAAAGCCTATGTTAATGATCTTGGCAATGTTATCGACATGGCTATTATTCGCGATGCCGAAATCAGCCTTGGGGTCGATCCTCTCGGAGGTGCCGGCGTCCATTATTGGCACGCGATCGCTGAGCACTATAACTTGAATCTCACCGTCATCAGTGAAGTCGTCGATCCGACCTTTCGTTTTATGACTGTCGATTGGGATGGTCAGATCCGCATGGATCCTTCTTCGCCTTATGCTATGCAGCGATTGCTGGGCTTAAAAGATCGTTTTGAAATAGCTTTTGCCTGCGACACAGACCATGATCGGCATGGCATTGTAACCAAAAGTGCGGGCTTGCTTGCACCCAACCATTACCTCTCTGCGGCAATTTTTTATCTTTTTCAGCATAGGCCAAAATGGTGTAAAGATTCTGCCGTCGGTAAAACTCTCGTCAGCAGCCAGATGATCGATCGCGTCACTGCCAAATTGAAACGAAGGCTCTATGAAGTCCCGGTGGGCTTTAAATGGTTTGTTGAAGGGCTCCTTGATGGATCTTTAGCATTTGGTGGGGAAGAGAGCGCAGGGGCATCTTTTTCCCGTATCGATGGTACTGTTTGGACGACAGATAAAGACGGAATTATTCCTTCTTTGTTAGCGGGTGAGATGACGGCAAAATTAGGCAAAGATCCCGGAGAACTCTATCGGGACCTTACTAAAGAATTTGGCGAGCCATTTTATAATAGAGTGGAAGCCCCTGCCACAGCGGAACAAAAAAAACTGCTTAAGAAGTTATCACCGGAGCAAATTCATTCCACTAGCCTCGCGGGCGAAAAAATCCAACGCGTTCTTACTCGCGCCCCGGGAAATGATGCGCCCATCGGGGGAGTGAAAGTTGTTGCTGAAAATGGATGGTTTGCTGCAAGGCCTTCCGGAACAGAAGATATTTACAAAATTTATGCCGAGAGTTTTAAAGGCAAAGATCATCTCAATCGCATTTTGGAAGAAGCACAAGCGATCGTCAATGAAGCTCTTTCAGCCCCGCTTTCGAATAGATAAAAAATTAGCATTTTAATCTCTAAAAAATTTAAGAGCCATTATGGTTAAATCGAAGCTTGCTCCTTATAATATCGACATCCTTCGCCGTACAGACATTCCAGGTTATGAATCACTAGAAAAACTTGCTTTAGATTTGCGCTGGACTTGGCATCATAGCGCCGACAAAATTTGGCAGCAACTCAATCCCATTTTATGGGAGTCCACTCGTAATCCTTGGATTGTTTTGCAAACGGTCTCTCAGGAAAAGCTTCAAGGTATGCTTGGCGATCCGGAATTTAGTAAACTTATTAAAGAACTGGAAGAAGCAACCCGCAGCGAAATAGCAGAAAAAACGTGGTATCAAGAAAGCTTTTCTAAGCCGCCTGTGTCATCCATAGCCTATTTTAGCATGGAATTTATGCTAAGCGAAGCTTTGCCTATCTATTCTGGCGGTCTCGGCAATGTCGCCGGAGATCAGCTGAAATCTGCAAGTGATCTGGGCATTCCCATATCAGCTGTCGGACTTCTTTATCAGCAAGGCTATTTCAGGCAAATGATCGACAAATACGGAGAGCAGCAAGCGCTTTATCCTTATAACGATCCCGGACAGTTGCCAATAACGCCTTTGCGCAAGCCTAATGGAGAATGGCTGCGTCTTGAAGTTGCCCTGCCGGGTTACTCGGTTTGGCTGCGGACATGGCAAGTCAAGGTTGGTCGAGTGAAGCTCTATCTTCTCGATAGCAATGATGTGGCCAATTATCCGGCGCACCGCGGCATCACAAGCGAATTATACGGAGGCGACTCGGAGCTGCGCTTGAAGCAAGAGCTGATCTTAGGCATCGCGGGATGGCGCCTTCTTGAAGCTATTGGAATCAAGCCTGAGGTGTGCCATTTAAATGAAGGGCACGCCGCCTTCGCTGTACTAGAACGAGCTAAAAGCTTCATGAAAGAGAACGGCGTTTCCTTTGAAATTGCTTTAGCCAGCACCAGAGCCGGTAATCTCTTTACCACACACACTGCCGTACCAGCTGGCTTTGATCTCTTCGCTCCTCTTCTCATTCAAGAGTATTTAGGTAACTATGCTCAAAATCAATTGGACATCTCTATCGATGATCTATTGGCCTTAGGACGGCGAAATCCCAAAGATCAAGGCGAAAACTTTAATATGGCCTATCTTGCTGTCCGCGGCAGCGGCTCTGTAAATGGTGTCAGCCGGCTGCATGGAAAAGTCAGCAGAGATATCTTCGTCTCTCTTTTTCCACGCTGGCCCAATGATGAAGTTCCCGTGGGGCATGTTACAAACGGAGTCCATATGCCTAGCTGGGATTCTGCAGCCTCTGACGGCCTTTGGACGGAGATTTGCGGAAAATGCCGCTGGCTTGGGAAAACAGAGGCATTGGAACAGGATATTCGGAAAATTTCCGACGAAAAAATTTGGCGCATGCGCAACAGCGCAAGAAGAATCCTTGTGGAATATTCGCGTAAAAGGCTAGCCGGACAACTAGCTGCTCGTGGTGCTACCAGCGCTGAAATTGAATTTGCCAGGCAACTTTTTGATCCGAACACATTGACTCTTGGCTTCGCAAGACGCTTCGCTACTTATAAGAGACCGAATATGCTGCTGCATGATCCGGATAGATTGATGCGCATTCTGACAAATCCGCGCTATCCGGTGCAGTTGATTTTAGCGGGTAAAGCACATCCCGCGGACAAGCCGGGCCAAGCGTTAATACGGGAATGGATGCGCTTCATCAAAAATCCCCAAAAGCCGGAAGCCCGCTCTCACGTGATCTTTTTAAGTGATTACGACATGCTCTTAACAGAAAATCTCGTTCAAGGCGTCGATGTATGGCTAAACACCCCTCGCAGGCCATGGGAGGCCAGTGGCACAAGCGGCATGAAAATCCTCGTTAATGGCGGGCTCAACTTATCGGAATTGGATGGATGGTGGGCAGAAGCTTATACCCCTGAAGTCGGGTGGGCGATAGGCGATGGCCGAGAACACGGCGAAGATCAGGCTTGGGATGCTATTGAAGCTGCTCAGTTATATGATTTGCTAGAGAAAGAAATTATTCCTGAATTTTATTCCCGCAACGAAGAGGGTATCCCGACAACATGGGTAGCTAAAATACGAGAAAGCATGGCGCGGCTTACACCGCAATTTTCTGCCAATAGAGCCGTTAGGGAATACACGGAAAAGTATTATATACCCTGCGCAAAGAATTATCTTAGCCGTGCCGACAATAAAGCCGCTATCGGCAAAGAAATTGTAGCTTGGGAGAACTCTTTAAAAGATAGCTGGTCTGCTTTGCGTTTTGGAGCTGTAAAAGTGGAAACAAAAGATAATCGTCATGCATTTGAAGTGCAAGTCTATCTCGATGACTTAGATCCTAATGCCGTCAAAGTCGAACTTTATGCTGAAGGGCTGGGCGAAGTTTTTGAGCGCTATGAAATGAATCGAGTTCGTCAACTTGCAGCCGATCCCGGTTCGTATCTTTATCGCGCTTCAATACCTGCAACGTCTCCGGCGGATCATTATACGCCACGGGTTGTTCCTTATTTCCCAAATGTTGCAGTCCCTTTAGAGGCTTCAGAAATCCTCTGGCAAAAATAAGTTTTTTGCTATCAAAGCTTCTTTACTCTTGATTGCATGGACAATGGCAGGATTTACATAAAATTTTTCCTCATTCATGTAATCGGAAAACATCCACCCTTTGTCATCAGGAAGGCGTTCTGCAAAATGGCCTGTCCAATCGGAACACCAAATATCGCTATTAGAACGCAAAAGATGGCATTTTGGATCTTCGCAAAGCATATGCATGGCATAGGCTAAGGAGGGTTCTTCGGTGAAGACATATCCTTGGCTTGCGCAGTACTTCCAAAAATCTTCGGCTAAACTGCACACAAGTTCGATCGCTTCTTTTTTTACGATGAAAAAGCCTCCGTTGACATTATAAACACTTTCGCTTGTCACTCCGCACTGACGCATCATCTCCACATATTTAGGGAGAGGACAATCATGCCATATTTTTCGCTTCGATAGCAGCGTGCAATCGCTTTCAAAAGATGCGTGAATAGGGGAATTTTGCATCAGACCAAGAATCGAGGGCATCTTGCGCACAAAGTAATTGTCTGCATCAAGAAAGACAAAATAGCGGTAGTTTAGCTCTTTCATAAAAGATCGCAAAAAAGTGAACTTGAAAAAAAATGTCTTTCTTTCAAATTCAGTGAGTTTTTTTATGGGATGAGTGGTGGCTCCAAGGATTTTTCGGTCGCTGAAGACATGAAAATCCTCTTGCATGCCAACAGCATGAAAAGAATTGACTAGCGTCTGAAGCATTAAGGCATGCTTTCCATTGCCTATGGCCCAAAAACATAAATCTTTCATAGAAATCCTTCATAACATGAATGCCTTTTTTATAGCTAAAATTCACCAAGATAAAGAACCTTTGGATTTTCTGATTGATTTCAAACGATAAGTAAGTTATACTCTGCCTTTGCATTAATATTTCGGTCCTATAGACCTGAAATTTATATTGATTACGATGTTTTAGGGAGATCAACCATGTACGCCATTATTAAAGTGGGTGGAAAGCAATATCGAGTAGCCAAAGATGATATCATAGAGGTCGAATTGCTGGATGCAGAACAAGGCGCCCACGTTCATTTTAAAGAGATCTTGTTTGTTGACGACGGCACCAGTCCTCTAGTTGGCGGCCCGCATGTTCCGGGATTTATCGTTACAGGCCAGCTGTTAGATACAGTATCCGGACCAAAGATTACGAGCGTTAAATATAAGCGTAGCCACAACACACGCAAAAAGTTTGGCCACAGGCAGCATTATTCTCGAGTCAAGATTACCGAGATTGGAAAAGGAGGCAAGAAGCATGGCTCATAAGAAAGGACAAGGGTCTACGCGCAATGGACGCGATTCACATTCAAAGCGCCTTGGCATCAAAGTAGGATCCGGCGAACTTGTAACAGCAGGAAGCATTTTAGTCCGTCAGCGCGGCACCAAATGGCATCCAGCTAAGAATGTAGGCCGTGGAAATGACGACACATTGTTTGCTCTTGCAGATGGTATTGTTTCATTCCGTAAGACAGATAAAACATACGTTTCTGTCGATACAGGGGCTTAAAAACCCAGAAAATTTCGAAAATTCAGCTAAGGCGCAAAGGAACTTAATGCTGTTCTCTTGCGCTTTTTTTATGGCTTTATGTTTATTGATCGCGTCAAATTAACTCTTCTCGCAGGCAAAGGCGGCAACGGCGTCGTAGCTTGGCGTCGGGAAAAATATATCCCCAAAGGTGGTCCTAGCGGCGGCAACGGCGGCAAAGGCGGTTCCATCATTTTGCAAGCAGATACACAGCTATCTTCTTTGGAATGGTTCCGCCATCGCAAGATCCTTAAAGCAGAAAATGGGGGAGCCGGCGGTGCAAATAATCGGCAAGGCCGCAATGGTCAAGATCTTATCCTCAAAGTGCCTTGTGGAACTCTCATCAAAGATGCCAAAACCGGCGAAGTGCTTTTTGACTTAACCATGGACCAGCAGCGCTGGGTCATGTGTAAAGGCGGCAAAGGCGGCCGAGGCAATGACAGCTTTAAAACACCTACAAATCGGGCGCCGAATACCTGTACCGAAGGCTTGGAAGGGGAGAGCTGCGAAGTAGAATTTGAGCTAAAGCTCATCGCCGATGTCGGTTTGGTGGGCTTCCCTAATGCTGGTAAATCGACTTTGATCTCAGCTTTGACCGATGTGCGCGTAAAAATTGCCCCATATCCTTTTACGACCCTTCAACCGAATTTGGGATATATTCAATTAGAAGATTATTCCCGTATCTTCATCGCCGATATTCCAGGAATCATTGAAAATGCCCATCTCAATCGCGGACTTGGCATCGAGTTCTTACGTCATATAGAACGGACTCGTTTGCTGATTTATGTCTTAGACGCTTCAGGCATTGATGGGCGCGATCCCATAAACGACTTCCGCATCTTGCAGCAGGAGCTTCAAAAGTATAATCCGGAATTGCTCACAAGGCCATTTCTCGTGGCTTTAAATAAAATCGATACAACTGAAGCTTTAGAACACCTTGCTCAATTTCGCAAGGAATATCCTTTTGATCCAAGCTCTCTTTATGAGATCTCAGCCCTTTCAGGCCAAGGCATCGAGGCCCTATCTCTTGCTATTCAAGGTATACCGAAACAGATTCAAAATTTGGATTTTTCGTAGAATTCGATTGTTTGGCCGTTTTGCCCTGCTTCTCTTGCAAGTTCACGAAGCATATTCTCTTATTGATAAGCCCATTTTTTTCTCTTTTTATTTGCTTCTGGATCGAGAACTGTTGAAGAACTTGCCGCTATTTTTCCGTTGTTAGACCGAGCTTTTGCATTTTTTTGTATTGAGTTTTGACGCTTTTCGAAGTTCTAGTCTTTAGTTTCTCTGCTATGGCTTTAAAATCTAGCTTTTCGTTATTTATTTGCGCATTCTCTACTAAGTTATTTAGTTGATCTTTTTCTGTTTGAGTCCATGCTTTCCTGAAGCTTGAATTTACTTTTTCTGTCGTGGTACTGCTCTTTTTTAACAATTTGTTATATTGATGGTAGATGCTTTTTGGAGTTCTGTTTAGATTAATTGCTATGGCTTCAAAGTTGATCTTGGTATTTGCTTGCATGTAAACTTTGAGATAATTTTTCTCTTCGGACGTCCACAATCTTCTTTTTTTATTCTCATTTGCTTCGATGACATTGGAAGAGATTAAATCTAGTTTTCTTAGTGTGTGCCCAAAGGCCTTGACTATAGGAGGGATATGCCTATGTTGCAACGTTTCATCAGTGATTACAGGTTGTGAGTATGGGAAGGAGGGCTCTAGTGTTTCTTTTTTTGGGAGATTGCTTACATCTGGACAACCAAATTCATTAAGTCTGCGGTCTATAGGCATCATTTCAACTGGAACAAAAATTACGTTCATAAACAACCCTTTTTCAATATAAAAAACAAGGAGCATACTAATATCGAAGATTGTTTAAATCAAATGAATTGCATGTGGAAAAGGTTAAAATAATTAATATGACTATTGTTTTTTGCAATAGCCTTTCTAAAATAAAAAGTGCTGAGAGTAAAAATCAATGGACTTTTCCTGTGGAATAATTTAAAAATCACGAGATAAAAATCCCTTGATAGGACAAAAACTTAGCCTATGAACTCGAAAAACTTTCTTCCCTATGCACGTCAATCGATCGATTCATCAGATGTTATAGCTGTTAGTGAGGCTTTGTCATCGGATATCATCACTAGGGGGGCTCGGGTAGAATACTTTGAAGAAAGCGTTGCCAGATATACAGGTGCTAAATATGGCGTAGCCTTCAATAGCGGCACCTCGGCTTTGATTGCAGCTTGTCATGTAGCGGACTTAGGTCCTCACGATCGCGTTGTGACGACCCCTAATACCTTTGTGGCAAGCGTAGGAGCAGCTGTTCATCGTGAGGCCAACCCTGTTTTTGTTGACATCGATCGTTCGTCGGGCAACTGTGATTTAGAGCAAGTAGAGCACAACCTTAACTATCCTTTATCGCGTGGAAAAAATATCTTTTTGCCCGTTCATTTTGCAGGTATTCCTGTGGATATGGCCAAAGCGCAAATGATGATTAAAAATCCCGATACTCTTGTTATTGAAGATGCTGCCCACGCCTTTGGATCAATGTATTCAGATGGTCAAAGGGTAGGTTCTTGTGCTTGGAGCGACATGACGATCTTTAGTTTTCATCCGGCTAAGACGCTTACGACAGGAGAGGGAGGGATGGTGATGACAAATGATTCTAACTTGCATCACCGCTTAAAGCGATTTCGTAACAACGGGATAGAACGCGATCCGCGCTATTTAGAGGGTGAGCCCAATCCTTGGTATTATGAAGTGCAAGAGATCACAGGGAATTATAACTTTACAGAACTGCAAGCTGCGTTAGGACTATCACAACTTAGCCGCATTGAAAAGTTCATCGAAAAGCGAAGAAAATTGACCAAAATATATCGAGAAGCATTTCAAGATGTGCCTCATGTGAAGATGTTTTCGGCTGAGTTTGACAAGCAGGCAGCTTATCATCTTTGCGTAGTGCAGATCGATTTTGGGGCTTATAACAAAACACGTAGAGATGTTATCGAAGAGCTAAAAAGAGAAGGAATCGGACCTCAAGTGCATTACATACCCGTTTATCATCATCCTTATTTTAAAAGAAAAATGGGGGATTTAAGCAGCTATTTTCCGCAGATGGAAGCTTATTATCAGCAAGCGCTCACATTGCCTCTTTATTATGAGTTAGAAGAAAGCGACGTAAGATATATCGTCGATGTCTTGAAAACAATTCTCACGCGAAAATAAAACTTCTTAGCGGTGCATTTTGGGATCTAATGCATCGCGCAGGGCATCCCCCACTAGGGCGATTGCAATCAATAAGATTGTTAACAATATCGCAGGAGGCCAGAGCAAATAACTTTCTCCTGGGAAAGCCGAGCGGCCTTCATCCATGAGGACTCCCCATGAGCAAGAGTCTTCTTCACCCAATCCTAAAAAAGAAAGACCTGCTTCGCTTGTGATTGCAGACATGATGGCAAAGGGCAAAAGAGTTAACACAGGCGGAATAGCATTGGGAAGGATGTGGGAAAAAATGATGTATCTATCGCCGAATCCTAAAGCATGGCAGGCTTCGACATAGGATAGATTGCGTTGTTTAAAAAACTCCCCTCGCACATAGCGGCTAAAGCTTGTCCATCCAAAAAGGCCGATGACTCCAATGATGAGAAAGATAGATTTGCTTTGAGCTATGGCGACGACCATAAGCAGCATAAAGAAAGCTGGCATGGACTCCCAGATCTCGAGGAGGCGTGAGACGACGATATCGAATTTTCCTCCATAGAATCCAGCTAAGGCACCGATGGGAATGCCGATGATTAGAGCTAAGCCGACTGCCATAATGCCGACGACGATGGAGATGCGAACGCCGAAGATCAATGCTGCAGCCAAATCTTTGCGGTTGATGCGGGTAAGTTCCCACCAGCTGATGTAATGATTTAAGTTTTGGCTGCCTCCGGCATCGTCTTCCCAATGGAAAGGGCGCAATAGAGGCATGATTTCAAATTGCAAAAGAGCGCTTTGTTGCTCCAACCATTTTTGTTTATCCTGGATGTATTTCAGCTTGTCTTGTGCTAAAATATAGTCTTGCGTGTTTTGTTTTCCTTCAGTTTGAAGTTTTGCGAGAGCTTGCTCGGTTCTTGCAATTTCATCGGCTTCATTTTCCTGCTGTATATTCCAAAGCGTCGGCATAGCGAGTTTACGGTGGAGAGTGCTAATAGGAGTTTCTTTTAAGATGGATTTTTCCAAAGATTCAAGATTTGGCAAATGAGTTAATTGAGTGCCATTGCGAAGAAGTTCTGCTTTTTTATCGCGAATGGCGGCAGCAAGCCAGCGATGCATAGCAGAATCTTCATAAGTTTTTTGGTAAGGCATGAGCCTTTTTTGCTGTTGTCTCATCTGTTGGTAGCGCAGCAGCATATTAAGTTTGGCGTAAGGGGGCATATAGCGTAGATTGAAATTCCAATCCCAAACAAGCTGTGGATGTTGTTGAATGAGCTGGTGGCGTTCTTTAGCAAGAGTGATATTTGATGCAGGGTCTTTGGGATTGGCGAAGGCAAAGAGGATGAAAAGAGAAAATTGAGCAATTAAGGTCAATAATAAGATAAATGAAGAAGTTTTTGGATAGCGCCTCATCGAAAACAACGACAAAACGATGATTGGAAAAGTAAAGATCAGCAAGTTGAAGAAGATGTCAAGTCGTTTTGTAAAAAATCCTGTGTAAAAAAGATAACGGAAAAGAGGGAAGTACCAGTGTCCTTCATATTGGACGATTAAAGGTTTGCTTGAGGCTAAAAAAGGAGCGTAGACGCCGACGAGGCAGAAGAAGAAGACAACGATCATGGCGCTAAAGCCTAGGCGATGTTTGCTGAATTGCTTGAAGACGATGTGCCAATAGCTAGAGTGTCGCTCCATCGAACTTTTGAGAGGTTTCTGCATAGTTTATTCCAACGTTAAACGAGGATCTAATAGAGTATAGGCGATATCGGCAACAAGGTATCCCGCCAAGGCTAAAAAAGAACCGGCAAGGGCTGAAAACATGATGACATTATAGTCGCGGTTGAGGATTGCGTCGTAGAAGAATTTGCCGAATCCATCAATTTCAAACATTGTTTCTACAATTAAAGATCCGCCTAAAATAATCCCTAGAGAACTTGCTAGGGATGTGATGATGGTGATGGAGGCGTTGCGGCCGACATGTTTTAGCATGATAGTAAAGGTGGAAGCCCCTTTGGCTTTAGCTGTGCGGACATAATCTTGCCGCAATACCTCTAAGATAGCGGTGCGAGAGAGGCGCGATTGAGCAGCTAGGGTTCCATATAAGATAGCGATTAAAGGGAGGCAGATGTGTTGCAGGACATCAAACAGTCGTTGATACGAGACTTCTTTACTATAAATGCTTTCAGGGCTTGTGAAGCCACTAAACGGTACAGGTATGTTTGAAAAAAGGAAAGTTTTATTTAAGGCCAATTCTTCGATGAGGAAAGGGGCTACAACAAAGACTGGGATGGCATATAAGATCAGGCAAGCGACATTGAGGGTAAAATCAGGCCAGCGATTCTGTTTGTATGCCATAATGAAGCCAAGAATCTGGCACAGAAAAAAGGTAAAAAACATTGGTATAATAGAAAGGGTTAAAGAATACTTAAACCGCTTAGATACTTCGCTGATGACAGTTTTGTTATTATCATTGCGCAAAGTTCCGAAATCGAGTGTTAGGACGCGGCTGAAATAGCGGTAAAATCGGGTTTCAAAGAACACGATTCTGAGTTTTTGCATATTATCCGGTTCAAAGGTGTAGTAGCTTTTGTTTTCTTCATACCATTTTTTCAGTATGGCAATTTTTTCCTCTATTTGCTGAGAAGAATCTGTAGGATAAGCTACAAGGGTGCTTAAGAAATCATTATCTCTAGCGGTTTTGCTATTATAGATTTTTTGTTCCATAGGAAGATTAGGTCCCAAGATAGCTTGTCGAAAGCCCCCTCGCACAAAAAAACGAATGGCCATGCGTTTTGTTTCAGCGTTTTCATTGGGATCTTCCATGATATGCAGCAAAAGAGGCATGATGAACCGTGCTTTATCCCCAAATGAGATGCGGAGGGCATCGTATTCCTTAAAGGACATCTCTGGAGAATCGGGAGTCTTTTTTCGATGAATTAGCTGTTCTAAGGTTTCATTGACATTTTGCTGAGTAGTATAAGGCCAAAGATTAAAAAGGATGGGCAAAGTCAATCCATAGTATTCGCGGAATTGGAGGTAGCGGTCGTCAGAGCCAAAAGCGATGGAGCGATTTTCTTGGCGAGAGGCACCGCCTTCTGGAGATATTTGAGTGATGGTGACTGGATCTCCGGGCGCCAAATTGATGATAACAAAATTGACTAAAATGATGGCGAATAAAGTGATAGGCAGTAGCGCCAGACGGCGCAGGATATAGTTGAACATTAGTTAGTCATCATTGTTTAATCCAAAATATGCTGGGAACAGGTTCTTCGACATTGGCGCCCGGGACTAAATCCTGCCTATCGGCCGGAATGAAGACATTTTGCAGATATTCTCGATACAACATCGTTGTTTTAGGAGTATATAGAAAGGTATAAGGCTGTTCTTCATGGAGGATAGCATCGAAGCGATGATATAGCTCTATACGCTTTTTAGGATCATATTCATACTGTAGCTGATCGATGATTTTATCAGCTTCTGCATTGGCGAAGCCAACGGAATTAGAGGAGCCTTTTGCTTTAGCGCCCTCAGAATAAAAAATCTGTTTTGGGTCTTCTGGAGGGGTTCCTAGCATCCAAGCTAGATAGATGGCGTCAAAGCTTTTGTCATCGAAGGCAGCTGAGAGATCGGCGACATCGACTCCATTTAAGTTACAGGCGATGCCTAATTCTTTAAGGGCAGTAGAGACATATTCGCAGATCGATTTAGTTACTGGATTTTTCACATAATAGGTTAAAGAAAAGCGGAAAGGGACGCGTTTGCCATTAATTTCTTTGTCGATGATGCCGTCGCCATCACTATCATACCATCCTTCTTCTTCAAGGAGATGTCTGGACCTGTCTAAATCAAAAGGCCACGGGGAGAGGGATTCATCATAGGCTGGTGAATAACGAAAAAAAGATCCATTAATTTCGATTCCCATGCCGTTGAGATATTCTTTGATGATGCGGCGTCGGTCGATAGCCATAGTTAGGGCTTGGCGTACTTTTTTACTTTTAAAGTAAGGTTTAGCTTGATTCCATCCAAGATAGGTATAGCTGCGCATTAAGTAATCAAGGCGTTTGATTGCATCCTGCTTTTTTTCTTGTTCTTGATATTCGGGAGATTTAAGAAAGGTGGCAAGCTCGGAAAGTTGGCTGGGTTGTATGTTGTAGCTGTCCAGTTTATTGGCTTTAAAGTCTTGCCAGATATTATCAGGGCTTTCCTTGAATTGAACCTCCATAGCTTGAACAAGAGTGGCATAGGGAAAATAATAGTCAGGGTTGCGTTTGAATTTGATTTGTCTATCGCTCATGCCATCAAAGATCCATGGACCGCAACTGACGATGATATTTTTTGCCCAATGAAGGGAAAAATTCTGTCCCCACAGAGAATTTGTGCGATAGGTGCTGGAATCTGAATCGTCTTCAATGATTTTTTTGCCATCCGGGAAGTACTGATAAACGAAGGAGGCGAGGGGACGAAGGGCTGCTGTCCAAAGCTTAGCAATGTATTTAATCTTGGGAGTTGGCTTGCCGTCGAGTCCGGGAAAATTTTCTGTTTTCCATCGCACAACAAAAGTTAAGTTATCGATGACTTCGATCTCTTTTATGTCGTTGAGGTATGTACGTAAGGCTATTGCTCCATCTTCTTGCACATAGGGATTCATGAGAGCATCGAAGTAAAACTTAAAATCATGAGCTGTAACTTGGTGTTTGTGAAAAAAATGAGGGGCTAAGTTAAGATCTTCTGAGAAAAAATCTTTGCGCAAAGGTTGCCAGAAGACATTGTCGCGTAGATGAACCCAATACTCTGGAATGTCAGTGCCTTCAATTTTGCGCTCCTCCATCTTAAGGGCCATATCGGGGGAATAAGTTTCGTATTTGCCAAAGAGGGATGTGGCAACAGCGACATTGCATTGACTAATCCATGACGTGACGGGATACCAGTTGCTAAAAGGATGCAGATCTTTGGGCTTGCCCAACGTAGCGCCGTGAAAAACACCTTTAGGCTTAAAGTTTTCGCCGAGCATCTTCGGTAGGGTGACAGTGTAAAAAGGATCATCTTGCAAAAGATTGGGATATTGGTCGTGAAGATGGGGACGGTTAGACGAAGTTTTTCTATGAACTACGTGGGAAGAAGTTTGCGGCCCCTCTTGATGCCATGTTTGTTGTTGTTTTGCGATTTCTAAAAGGAGGTCACTCTTTACATTATTGATATCGGAACGAAGGTTGAAAACATCGTTTTTAAGCTGGGCGATCTCTGAAATAACAAATTTTACTTCTTCTTCAATCAGCACCGAAGACCAGTAGAGCATGCACATGAATGCAAACAATCCTAGCCCAAGAACAAAACGAAAGATATAGAGCCCTAAAGGTTCTTTATTCATAGCACTGCCATAGAGTCAATATTTAAAGAAAATCGTCATTTGCCGCATTTTACTGCATTTGTCAACAAACAGCAAGCGCCATAAAAAACCAGAATTCAGAATCCAGAATCTAGAATTCAGAATCCAGAAGCCAGAATGGCGTTGTTGCATAAATCAATTCCCCATCGGGGAAAACGCGGGTAGCCTCGGGTTTCAACCCGAGGTATATCCAAAAGGGCGTTGTGCCCCGTAGGGTCACAAGAAAATGAGTCGAAACGAATGTTTTTTACTCGCGCATATCTTGCGGCTCTAACGAGACGCAACTCTTTTTTTACGATCCACCTCGGGTTGAAACCCGAGGCTATCCAACGCATTCCCCGAATGGGGAATAGATTTATGCAACAACACCCTCCAGAATCCAGAATACAGAATGAAGGCGCTTCCCAGTTGCTGACGCCGCTAACATCAAGAGATGGCTTCTTAGATCTGCGTGCCGTGCCATGTGTGTGTCTATTATGCATTAAGCTAAAAAAAGAGGGTCTGCTGCCGCACACACCCGTTAAGCTAGCACAAGCCATTATTACTTGTGAATGCCAATGGTAAATGCAGGGCCCGTGATGGACATCTTCAAGTGGGAGTGGACTGTCCATCTCTTGATATGAACTTCATGTTTTTTTAAAACAGCTTCAGCTTGAGGTGTTTTTTTCTTGGCTATTTGAAAAGCTTCAAGGGAGTCTTTAGTAATATCGTAATTTGCAAAAGCATAACTTTTGTATTTATCATCTGCAAGAACGCGAGACCATGCTTTTACTAAAGAGTTTTTGCACATCATACGCAAATAGGGATCTGAGGGCAAACTTAAGGCCGGGAGCATCAAAGGGTATTTGGAACGGTCGCTTAAGCCTTCCGCTAAGTTTTTTTCCATTTCTCGGTATTTTTTGTAAACATCATCAAGGGAACTTTCTGCTAGCGCTTTTTTTTCTTGCGGTGTCGAATTTAGCTTAAAGTCTTCTTTGATTATTTCATGTTCTTCGGCGGTTTTAAAATGTGAGTTCAGCCAAGGTTCTAAACCATCCATAGCTTTAAGCAGGTCTTCTTTTTTAAACATTAAAGCATTGATATTGGTGATTTTTTGAGGATCTGTTACAGTTTGGATATCCAGGCGAAGAATTCCAGAGTCTATCAGATTTGCCAAGGTCACTCGCACCCGGTCTTCTGAGTCAACTCCTCCAATTTTGATATGAAAAGCTTTGCAAACCTGATTCACCCAGGAGATAAGCGTTCCTTTAAAGGTATGCTTGTCATAGATGTTTTTATTATCAAAACCCGCTACAAAATTGTTTTTGATATGATTGGTTAAATGATCTTTAGTATCGGCGTGGCTTACCAATTGTTGGCGAATATTTGAAATATCCATTCCCATAATTTTTTCCCACGTTAGGTTTCAGTTGTTATTTTAACATTTTTTTATTTCTTATTCAAATAGCGAACCTAGCTACTTTACACTTAAGGTGATGTATAAAAGCTTTGACTATTGACTTCCCCACCCTTAAAAAATGACGATATGATAGTGAGAAGGAGCATTGGGGTTGATGGTCCAATGGGAAATAACATCCACTTCGGCAAGGCCTCGGCAGAGAGACAAAGCCCCTACGACAATTGCAGAGACGCCCAAGATGGTATGATAGGATTTTTTCATGCTTGAGAGAAGATTTTTTGCTTTCATTGCCAGAAATAGCGATGGAGAGGTCAGCAAAGCAAAGGCAAATCCATTCAAAGCACCTACCCATAAGTCTCCCGAAAGAGCGCATGCTGAGAAGACGAGCACAGTTTGTCCGCATGGCAGCGTTACAGTAAAGAAGCCGAAGAGAAAAGTGGGCCAAGCTTTATTTTGCATGATGAGCAAAGAGAGAGTGTTATTGAATTTAGCTAGGCGCTTTGATAGCCAGTGATGTCCTGGATATTGCCATCCTAATAAGCTGTAAATTCCGATTATTGCGATGACGCCGCCAAAGAAAAAGCTTACGAGAGCGGAGAGATGATATTGCTGCAAAAAGATATTTAATACTTCTCCGGCGCCTCCGGCTAGCATGCCTGTCAGGGTAAAAGATAAGGCTCTGCCCAAAAAGTATAGATAGCGAAAGCGATGATGGCCTAGCATCATGACGAGAGGGCCGCACATGCCTATGCAATGGAGGTTTCCGAAAAGGTAGATGGGAAGCATAGTAAACAATAGAGACATAATATCTAAGGGAAGTTCATGGTAGTTTCTTCATCAGCTTTCGGAGCTTTTTTTGTGGTCTCATAACGCATCTGCTGAACTTTAGCCATATCTAATCCAGTGATGCCGGAGCGATGCGTATAGGCGATCACGACGACGAAAACCATCAGGCTCATAAAAACACAAAAAATTGCGATGACAACTTTTTGAAAGAGCTTCATTTTTTTGAGGAGATCTTTCATGGCATATTTCCTTAAGGAATTTTAAGATTAGTCTATCCAGATGTCAAATGTCAAAATATACCGAAACATATTCAACTCTACAAAAAAAAAGTTTTATGTATTATGAAATTATAAATTCAAAATGCTGAGGCTATTAAGCTATGGATCTTGATGTCGATTATTTTGCTGAATTGTTGATTGCAAAAACTAAGCACTATCTGATCACGACGATGGGACGAGTGGCTGAGGAAGCCAATACCGACGAATTCTATCGCGCCTTTTCCTATACCCTTCGTGAAGAAATTATGATCAATTGGCTGGCTTGTGCACGCACTCATGTCAAAAGAGATATCCGCATGCTTTATTACCTTTCCATGGAGTATTTGCCGGGTAGAATTTTGACCAATAACATCACCAATCTCAATGCAACAGATCTTGTACGCATGGTATTGCAAAAAATGAACCGCAGTTATGCTGAAGTGGTCTCACGGGAACCCGATCCTGGCCTTGGCAACGGAGGATTGGGACGACTTGCATCGTGTTTTTTAGATTCTTTGGCAACGCTTTATTATCCCGCTCAAGCTTATGGGTTGCGATATCAATATGGCATCTTTGAACAACAGATATGGGATGGCGTGCAAATTGAAGCCCCCGACTGCTGGTTGATCAATGAAAATCCTTGGGAATTTCGGCGGGATCTTCGCCGAGTTATTGTTAAATATTGCGGCACGCTAATTCCAACAACGAACATCCATGGCGATGAGATCTATATGTTAAATGATTATGAGGAAGTAGGGGCTCTTCCTTATGATATTCCTGTCATTGGATATAGCAAAAATAATCGCTTTTCCGTGGTTACTTTGCGACTTTGGTCCACGAAGGAATCGCCGCGAAACTTCCAATTGCAAAGATACAATGCCGGCAGATTGGATCAAGCAGCTGAAAATACAACCTTAACTGATGTTTTATATCCTAGCGATCATCACGAAACGGGAAAACGGGTCCGATTAAAGCAAGAATATTTATTGGTCTCTGCATCCATACAAGATATTATTCGTCATTATCTTAGCAATCATGAAAATTTTAGATCCTTCGCTGATAAAGTGCGAATTCAGATCAACGACACCCACCCCTCTCTTGTCATTGCAGAGCTTATCCGTATATTGACAAAGCAGCACGATATTCCTTGGAAAACCGCATTTGAGATCACCCAAGCTTGCACAGGCTATACAAATCATACGATTTTAAGCGAAGCCTTAGAGCAGTGGGATCAAAATCTCTTCTATTATCTTCTCCCAAGGCAATGCAAAGTCATTGAGCGGCTAAATCACGATTTTTGCAACAACATGCGAAATAAATATCCCGCCGATGAGGAAAAAATCCGCAGGATGTCCATTATTGAAAATGGCAAGGTACGCATGGCTAATTTAGCCATTGTTGGATCCCATCGGGTTAATGGCGTTGCAGCTTTGCATACGGAAATTCTCAAAAACACAGTGTTTAGGGATTTTTATGAAGCCTTTCCTGAAAAATTCATTAATATCACAAACGGAGTAACACAGCGGCGCTGGATTTTGGATTGCAATCCGGATCTGTCTAAATTTATTACTAAAAGAGTAGGGGAAGGATGGATTACTGATTTTACGTTGATTAAGAAGCTTGCAGATTTTGCTTCAGACCCTGCAAGCCAAGAAGAATTCATGATGATCAAAAAGAAAAATAAATTGAGGCTCATTGAATTTTTGAATCAACAAAATCGCATACGCAATGCCTATGGGGAAGAAGTCACTCCTGGCCCCCTTCTCGATGTCAATTCCCTTTTTGATGTCCAAGTAAAACGCATTCATGAGTACAAGCGACAGCTGATGAATGCTCTGCATGCCATTATGTTATATCAAGAGATTTTGGAAAATCCTACGCAAAAGCGAATCAAGCGAACGGTGATCTTTGGAGGCAAAGCGGCCGCCGGCTATGAGACAGCAAAAGATATTATCCGTTTAATTTTTTGCATCGCGCGCAGGATTAATAAAGATCCTATTGTTGGCAATCTTCTGAAAGTTGTTTTTGTCGAAAATTATAATGTCTCAAGAGCTGAAGTCATCATTCCAGCAGCTGATTTGTCTGAACAAATTTCAACAGCCGGCACCGAAGCCTCCGGCACCGGAAATATGAAGTTGACGATGAATGGAGCTCTCACGATAGGAACCAATGACGGAGCTAACATTGAAATGAGACAAGAGATCACTGATGAGTGGTGGCCTTTTGCTTTTGGATGTTCTTCAGAAGAAATTGATCTGATGAAAGCCGAAAACTCCTATCAACCTCGCGATATTTACAATAGCGATCCTAAAATTCATAAAGCTGTAGATAGCCTGCGTGATCACACTTTTGCTATCAACGATGCCGAACATCAAATTTTTAGCGATCTTTTTCACAAATTGATCGAAGGGCATTATGGGGGGCCGCCAGACCGATATTTTACTTTAAAAGACTTAGGAAGTTACTATCAGACGCAAAAAAAAGTAGAAGAGCTTTATCAGAATCCACATAAATGGGCCGAATTTGCTCTTCACAACATAGCAGGTATGGGAAAATTTTCAACGGATTACTCAATTAAAAATTATGCTGATTTAATTTGGGGAATTACTCCATGCCAGCCGGATGACGAGCTCTTGGATCGGGTAAGGGATGAATATAGCAAACACGACCAATGCCGTATTTTTCCTTCTGCAGCAAAATAG
>JABDEI010000031.1 GCA_013287145.1 Chlamydiota bacterium | reverse complement strand
TTGAATTTTCTATAGGAACTTATCAGGTTCAAGTCCTTGATCCGAAGACGCAAAAAGATGTCTGGGCTTTTTTGCAACTGGATAACCGCGGACAGATCAAAGATAGTTTTTGTTCCTGCGAAGAGATCCACGATGACGTTTGCGTTCATTTGGCAGTGGCTTTTTTATATATCTATCATGGGCATACTACACCCTTGCATCAGCGTTTCGAACGTTCCTTATGGAATCGTTTATGCATGATTTATGCTGACCGGGTGGGATATGAACCCTCTGTATTAAAGAAGATATCAAAGAATCATTATGCCTGTTTTTCCGAGAGCGGAAAAAATATTTTTTTTGTGAAAAGTCAAACACCGGCTGCAAGCAATCATTTAAGCGAGATTTTGCATCATAGGCAAAAAGAAACAGAAGAAACATCGCTAAAGTTTTCCAATTTGTCGCCGGAGGAGATTATTCTTTGGAAAGAAGGTCGGCCATCGCCCAGGCTGAGTTACGAACTTTCTTTTTGGAATGATTTTGCTAAATGGATGATGCATCTTCAGGAAGAAGGGAATCCTTACAAAATTACTTTTGGCTATTCAACTAAAAAAATCCCTAACGAAATCACGATTGACTTTTCTGAAATCGAAGTCTCTTTTTATATTTCCGAAGCTAATCTGCCTTTGATCATTCCTGCCTTGGCTACCGTAAATTCTCCACTAACGGTGCATAATACCCTTCAAGAATCGATTGAAAAAATTACTTATGACAAAAACTTGGGGACTTTGAATATTGAACCTAAGCAAGGAGCTCTTGTTGTCCAAAAAGTGAAAGAGCGCAGCCTTGAAAAACGAGGAATTTCATTACAAGGCTGGTTTTATGTTGTCAATGATGGATTTTATCCGCGCGACCGCCACTTCCTTTTGGAAAATCAAAGTTTATCCGGTAAGCAAGTCTCAGAGGCGCTGGATGAGCATTTTTCCGTGATGAAATCTTTGCTAAAAGATGCCATCCTTCATGAAAGTCCTGTTCAGGCCTATTATACGATTGCCTTTGATAAAAAGTGGAATTTGCATATTTCTACCTATGTTTTTACCCCAGGGGATTTAAATAAGCCCTTTTCAAAATTCTTTGGAGATTGGGTTTATCTAGATGATGATGGTTTCTACCGCCTTGAAGGAATGCGCTTTGATGCTGTTGAAACAACGATTCCTAGCGATGATGTAGCCGATTTTGTTAGGCAGCATCGCTTTTGGTTAAATACCCAAGAAGGCTTTCAAACCCATTTATCCAGTGTTGAAGCTCAGCTTAATTATTCTTTGTCGCAGAACGATCACTTAAGCTTCTCTAGGCGCATAGCCATCGAAGATGAAACCGCGGAAAGTAAGGATTTTGGTTCATGGATCTATGTCGCAGGACAAGGATTTTACTCCAAAGCAAATGCTCCTGTTGCCCTGCCGATAGCCCCCGGCACCTCTATTGCTCCAGAACAGATCCCTCTTTTTATTCGCAGAAATCAAGAAGAACTTAAAATCGTTCCAGGATTCTTTAGTGAACGCAGTCCAGTGGCTAAAACCGGTGTAGATATTGAGTTGCTCGATGAGAAGACGATTAGCATCACTCCAGAGTATGAATTGCTGCCTGATTATAAAAATAAAAATTTGCGTTTCTTTGATGATTACGTCTTTGTGGAAGGCGAAGGATTTCATGAATTGCCCTACGATAGCCGTTTGCCGGAACGCTTTCGGCATCCTTTGCTTTTGGAAGGAGAGCAAGTAACCGAATTTTTGTCCTCCGAACTGGAGAGCATCAAAAAATATGCATCCAAAATCGACGAGCGACTAGTAAAACCTGTAGATCTGCGTTTGATTGCCCAAAGCATTTGCCTGTCTGAAGAGCGCAAAGGGTGGTATCTACTTACTTTGCATTATCAAACAGAGAAAGGCTCTTTGCCTCTTCCTACGATATGGGCTGCGTTGCAGAAGAAGAAGAAAAAGCCTTTTCTTTTTACAAAAGCCGGACTCATCGACCTTCAAGATAAACGTTTTCAATGGTTGAAGTCATTTGATAAAACACGCATAGACAAAGTCCATCATACGATTTTACTTTCAACATTGGAATTGATTCGAATCCATGCTCTTGAGCAGTTGGAGATTCAGAAAATAAAAAATCCTGATTACGAATCTTCAAAAATCCTTCTCGATGAACTCACCAAATTTTTACTGCCGACAGAGCCCGATGTCACCGGCTTGAAAAGTTTCTTGCGCCCCTATCAAGAGATCGGTTTGCGGTGGCTTTGGTTTCTCTATCATCATGGCCTTTCCGGCTTGCTGTGCGACGATATGGGACTTGGAAAAACTCATCAAGCCATGGCTTTATTGGCAGCCCTTATCAATGAGCGCAAAAAGCAGAACGACAACTCTACACCCCATTTTCTAGTGATTTGTCCTACCTCTGTCATCTATCACTGGCAAGAAAAATTGCAAGAATTCTTGCCGGAGCTCAGGGTATGTACTTTTTACGGAAGCAATCGCAGCTTAGGTGAATTTCATAAAGAATATGACCTATTGCTGACTTCATATGGCATCTGGCGTTTGGAAAATGATTTGTTGAGTGAAGTGAACTTTGAGATCGCCATCTTTGATGAAATTCAAGTCGCTAAAAATTATTTAAGCCGCGTACATGCTTCTTTGCTTAGCGTGCAAGCCAAGATGAAAATTGGATTAACGGGTACGCCCATTGAGAACTACTTGCGAGAACTTAAATCTCTTTTCGACCTTGTTTTGCCTACTTATATGCCTGCTGAAACAGATTATCGCGAGTTTTTTATCAAGCCTATCGAAAAAGAGGGCGACAAATTAAGAAGGGAGCTTCTTTCACGTCTCATTAAACCTTTTGTTTTGAGGCGTAAAAAAGAGGATGTCTTGCTTGATTTGCCAGAAAAAATTGAAGAAATTGCCCATTGCAGCTTAGCAATAGATCAGCAGCGGCTGTATAAAGAAGTCCTGGAGCGGTCGCGACAGCAGGTATTAAGCGAACTTCATGATGATAAATCACCCATTCCTTACATCCACATCTTTGCCATCCTCTCAAGCCTAAAGCAGATCTGCAACCATCCGGCAGCGTATTTAAAGCAGCCTCAACTTTATAAGGAGTTCCGATCGGGAAAATGGGAGCTCTTTATTGAGCTTTTAAATGAAGCTAAAGAAAGCCAACAGAAGGTCGTTGTCTTTTCGCAATATCTGGCCATGTTGGATATCATGGAAGAACATCTGAATGAAGCCGGCATCGCTTTTGCCTCGATCCGCGGAGCTACCCTTGACCGCGGAGAACAAGTGAAGCGTTTTAATCAAGATCCTGAGTGCGAGGTGTTCCTAGGTTCCCTTCAGGCAGCCGGACTGGGAATTGATTTAACGGCCGGATCCGTAGTCATCCACTACGATCGTTGGTGGAATGCTGCTCGAGAAAATCAGGCGACCGATCGCGTGCATCGCATTGGCCAAAAGCGCGGTGTACAAGTCTTTAAGCTCGTCACCAAGGGCACCTTCGAAGAGAAGATCGATGCCATCATCCAACGCAAAGGAAAGCTCATGGAAGATGTCATCGGCGTTGATGACCACGATGTCATTAAAACCTTCACGCGCCAAGAGATCATGGAGCTTCTGCAAGAAGTTAATCTGGAAACAGAAAATATTTGAATAATATTTTGGTTCAAATTCAAATTTCGCTAAATAAATAATTCTTGTATAATTAGTAGAAAGGGTAGGTTTGTAGTTATGCCAATTCCAAAGTTTTTTGATTGTGTTACGCAATCCAAACACTTTTTCTCCAATTTATGCGAAGATTATTTTTATCTCGATAATATCTCTAATAAGCTTGGTTTTCGCAAATTTTCTACAATTGCCAATAAAAATAATGAAATTAAAGAGGAAAAACCCCTCTTTAAGCCAACTTCTTGGAAAGTTGTGGCCTTGGATATCGCTAAAATTGTCTCCTATTTTTCTGTTATCGTCCCTTGTGTCATGCTGATCGGCAAAGCAATCAACCGCAAAGTCAACCACTACAATATATCACCTGAAGAGGACTCTTCCACGACAGATAAGACAAATAAAGTGGGCCAAAGTTCTCTATCTCCTACACAAGAACCCCCCACAACTCCAAAGACAAAAGATGCGGACAAAAGTCCAACAGATGCTCAGAAGCCCAAAGAGGATGAAGATTCGAAGAATTCCAATCACATTGCCCTTAACCTAAAGCCCATTGTTGAGCAAAATCCTACATTACCTCTTGCGAAAACCGGTGGTTTTACAAATGGAGGCAATACCTGCTATCTTGCTTCAATCATGCAATGCTTAAAAGTAATGCCAAGTTTTTTGTCATTTCTCGATGAAAAAAACCATCCCTTACAAAAGAAAGGGGCTGAAGAGGATGGGATGCTCACAACTCGTAACCAAATTCAAAGATTGCTCAAAGAACTGTTCCAAAAATCCAATTCAGGCGTCACAGTTTCAGGAACCGAAATGGATTCTTTGCGCTTATTGCTCTATAAAGCTAAGGTCGTTACTTCCGAAACTGGACAAGATGATACTTTATTGGTTTGGCAGAATCTTGCTGGAATTTTGGAGCTTCCGAGCATGAAACTTTATGATAGTGATTATGAGGATTATGTCTATGCTCCTCAATATTCTTGCTCTCCCACAAAAGACATCAATACTGTTCAAGCAATCATCAATCATGAGAATTGTATTGTTAGTTCTGTATCTCATTTTCCCGTTGTCAATATGATAAAAGGACAAATCAAAATTGATCCAGAATCAGAAATTCAAGTGACAACTCGTGATAGCAAAGAAATTTCTAAATACCGATTGGCGGGTGTTACAATTCATTACGGTGGTAATCAGGGAGGTCATTATCTCAGTTATCTCTATGATCATATGACTAGAGAATGGGTGCAATGCAACGATAGTAGCGTTAGCAAAGCTAAGACAATAGACGATAATTTGAAAAAAAACATCAGAATGGCATTTTACGAAAAGATCACTTGAGAAAATCAAAATCTATGGAATTATTCCAAGATAGAGAAAGCGTGGCACTAAACTACTCTCGACTGTGACCCTCTCACAAAATTCTTTGAGAGGTCGCACCCAAAAATCGCCTTCGCCATAAGCTGCGCGATAAATGACGTGTTCCTCTAAAGATTCACTGTGTCTTCCAACCGCAATGACTTCATAACGATTGCCTTTATAATGCTCATAAAGGCCTTTTTTCAGTGATTTGGCTTCCTTGGAAAAGGGCGCTATTGTGTCATTATTCATTTGATCTCCTCTGCTTTATTTCCAAGTTTTCTGAAGTTAGAGTTTAAGGGGCAAGCCCCCATAGGCCTCAACCTAATTCTGATGTCGTTCTTACAGAACTCAACATTCTCTATTGATTACCTAGGCCTCTCGCTGTCGCTTCGGCCTAGGCTATGATATAAAGGCCTTTCAGGCCATAAAATAATGCATTTAAAAAAATGAGATCCTCAATGGTCTGAAGGACCATAATAACATAGCCCAGGCCGAAGCGAAAGCGAGAGGCCTGGGAAAAAGGATAAGCAAGCTGAGTTCTGTAAGAACGACATCTGAATTAGGTTGAGGCCTATATAGGGGCAAGCCCTCAAACCCCAAAGACTTTAGCTTTCATCAAGATTGTCAACTTCAGCAGGGAATTCGTCGTCATGCTCTTCGTCATCATCTTCGTCACCTGCATCTCGCCACTCTTCTTTGTGGGCTCCCTGGCCTTTGGTCTTTTGTTTGCCCCTAAGGTGCAAAAGAATGGGAACGCCTGTGAAGTCGTAGGCTTCGCGGAATTGATTATAGAGGTATTTTCGATACGATTCGATCATCAAGTTGGGGTAGTTGACGAATAAAATAAAGCGCGGCGGCTGCACATCGACTTGCGCCATGTAATAGACCCGCAAGCGTTTTCCCATAATCATAGGAGGATGGTTCTTCTGCAATGCTACGCCAACGAATTTATTTAATTGATGCGTAGTGATGCGTTTGATGGAGTTTTCATGAACGGCTTTAATGTAACCGAAGATTTTGTCGACGTTGCGCCCTGTTTTTGCTGACATAAACACTTTAGGGCAGTGTTTCAGATAAGAGACCTCTTCTTCGATGCCTTGCAGACAGTGTTCCATGCGGAATCCTTTGACAAGATCCCATTTGTTGAAAAGCAGGATACAGCCTTTGCCGGCTTCTTCGATCATGTTTGCAATTTTTTTCTCTTGCGTTGTGATGCCTTGCTGAGCATCAAGCATCAGTAAGCAGATATCGGCTTTTTTGATGGAGTCTTCTGTGCGAATAGCGGCAAATTTATCTACAACCTCATGTTCGGAGCCTTTGCGTCTGATTCCTGCTGTGTCGATTAAGGTGTAGCGTTCATTTTCATGAATGAAGGAGATATCGACGCTATCGCGCGTCGTCCCTGGAATTGGGCTGACGATGCATCGCTCTTCGTCTAAAAGGTAATTGACTAACGAGGATTTTCCGACATTGGGGCGTCCGACGATGGCAATGCGGATGCCTGAGGCATCGCTGTCCGGCTGCTCATCTTTTTTGGCAAAATCAGCAAAAGCGCTCTCTAGGAGTTCAGCGATATGCCAGTTTTGAGTTGCAGAGACAGCAACCATAGGAGAGATGCCAAGGGATTGAAAATGATACAGAAGATGCTCTTGTGAAAGATCATCGACTTTATTGACCGCTAAGCATAAGGGCTTTTTTGTGCGTAGCAGGATCAAAGCAATTTCTTGGTCGAGATCGGTGATGCCAACTTGGGAGTCGACCACCATGATTAAGGTGTCGGCCTCTTCGATGGCAATTTCGGCTTGGCGCTTGATTTCTTCGTTAAACATGGCCTTTGATCGCGCATTGATACCGCCGGTATCGATGACTTGAAAGCGAAATCCAAAGATTTCGGATTCGGCGTAGAGGCGATCGCGGGTGATGCCTTCGGCTTCATCGACGATGGCAATTCGCTTTTTGCAGATGCGATTGAAGAGGGCCGATTTTCCCACATTAGGGCGGCCGACGATAGCGAGTTTAGGTAGTTGGGGCATGAATATTCGATATTTTAAAGGTTTTAGAGAGGTAATTCTAATCAATTATCAATTAAAAATAAATTAAATTTTTCGATGGGTAGATAATCGCAAATATTGGCTTGCTAAAGAATTAAAAAATAATAACAATCGGAATTATACCGAACGTGACTCAAACACCCTTTCAACTGCGCTTGAGTTTTAAAAAGTCCTGTTAAAAAAAATATCTTTGTTGCAGGGATTATTTACACCTGTGATTGAATCATGGCAAATAGTCGATTTTTTGATGACCTTTCTTTCTCTCCATTTAAAAAGGATTTGGAGAGTTATTCGCGAGCGACGCTAAGGCAAGACTTACTTGCGGGGGCATCTGTTGCTTTGCTCACCGTCCCCCAAGCCATGGCATACGCTTTACTCGCCGGGTTGCCCCTTTACTGCGGCCTTTTTGCTTCCGTTTTTTCTGCTATCATTGCAGCGATCTTTGGATCATCGCGTCACTTAGTCATTGGTCCAAGCAATGCCATAGCCATATTAGTCCAAGGGGGCACAAGTCAAATTTTATTTACTTATTATCGCGATTTGAGCGGCCCTGATCGCGAGCTTGCCGCTATTGCGATTTTGACGCAGTTGAGCTTGCTTATTGGGATCTTGCAGATCTTAGCCGCCGGATTTAAGTTAGGGCGTTTGACGCAGTTCATTAGCCATTCGGTAATCATCGGCTATATTACGGGAGCTGCCCTTGCTGTCATTGTCAACCAGCTATTCATTTTTTTGGGCATCCCTGATATGGCGGGATTGCATTCGCTTTATGAGAAAGGAGCTTATTTGGTGACGCATGTGCACCAAAGTCATTGGCCGACAGCAGCTGTTGGCTTGGGCAGTCTTATCTTGTTATTATTCTTAAAACGATTAAATAGATATCTGCCCGCGGCAGCAATCACCCTTGCTTTGGCTGCTGTGGCTGTCTTTTTATTCGATCTATCTTCGTACAGCAATGACTCCGGTTTCATTGATCCCTACTCAGACGAAACTCTTCGCAAAGTGATGCTGGTTGGCGATACAGGCGAGGTTTATGAGGTTATTCCCTCTTTTGAATTTTCGGCATTCAATACAGGCATTATGAACAGCTTGCTGCCTGTGGCTTTTGCTTTGGCATTGCTTAGTATCATGGAGACAGCATCAGTGGCAAAGGCTCTTGCGGCTAATTCAGGGCAGAGGCTTTCGATCAATCAAGAGATCTTCGGTCTTGGCCTTGGCAATCTGATGTCGTCATTTATTACAGCCATGCCTGTCTCGGGAAGCCCTTCACGAAGCGCTGCAAACTATGCTTATGGGGCACAAACGCGATTTTCTGCTATCTTTAATGCAATCACAGTAGCGCTGATTGTCATCATCTTCGGAAATTTTGTTACGCGCATTCCTCTGGCAGCATTAGCAGCGCTTTTGTTGGTGACAGCCGCAAGCATTGTTAATGTAAAACAATTTTTCCTTTGCTTAAAGGCGACCAGTGCCGACGCTTTGGTGTTATGGACGACGCTTCTTGCTTGTATCTTTTTTAGCTTAGATATGGCCTTTTATATTGGCGTAGCTATTTCAATCATCTTTTATTTAAAAAAGGCGGCATTGCCTCAGCTTGTGGAATATGATATCGATGAGGCGGGGGATTTGGTAAATCTGGATCCATCACAATTGCAGCAGCATAAAACCATCCGAGTCATTAAAGTCGAAGGCGAGCTTTTCTTTGGAGCTGCGGATCTATTTCAAAGCACACTTAAAACAATTGCTGAGGATGACACCTCAACCCAGGTCATCATTTTGCAGCTCAAAAACGCACGTGACATCGATGCAACCACATGCCTAGCTTTGCAGCAGTTGCATGAGTATTTAGTCAATTCAGGCAGGCAGTTAATCGCTTGCGGTTTGACACCTGCTATTTGGGAAGTGCTGAGTGATTCCGGCATCGTCGAACAATTGGGTAAGGAAAACCTTTTCATATTCGAAGAAAAACATCCGCATCTGCATATGCAAAAAGCATTGCAAAAAGCCAAAGAAGTTATCGCCTCGATCGAACAATTGCAACAAAATCAGCCCACTGCAACAATTATTAAGGAAACAGTAGTAAGCAGCGATTCTTTGGTGATTAAGGAACAGGATCCCATTTAGTCACGGACCCATCGGGCAAGGTGACGGTCCGATAGACCCAAGTTTCTGAGTTTTCGCGCATCAGGCGGTCGCAGCCCATGATAAAACCCGTAAAAAAACCATACTTACGCATAGCTTCCAAAGTATATTGAGAACTGCTAGGGAAATAACTGCTTCTTGGGCCATCGGCAGGGGAAATGACATTTTGATGGAAATGAATGAGCACTTCACCAACATCTCCTAAGAAAGGCGTTTTGCAAGACTGTTCTATGCAAGCTCGCGGTTCATAGAAGGCGAGGTCGGCATCTTTGCCCCACGGATCGGAAAATAAGGATGAGGGATGAAGGATAAAGGATGAAAGAAGAAAAAAGAAAAATATCACCACAGAGTTCACAGAGAAGACAGGGAGGAAGAAGAATAAATGTTGCCCCTTCTTCTTCAAGATTGTAAAAAGGTGATTTTTGAACCAAAGAGGAGACACAGGATACAGAGAGCAAAAGACAATATCCTTTCTTTTTTCTCTCCATGTGTTCTCTGTGCACTCTGTGGTAATATTTTGAATCATGAGTTTTTCAGAATGTTGTTTCAAACATGAGCACAGGAAAGAGTCGATTTTGCGCCATGGTATCCTTTGCCATGGTATTATAAATGGATTGATTGTATTCCTTAGCTTCAAGACCTGCGCCATTGATGCCCCCCAGATACCAACCGAGCTCAAGGCTGCTCACGATGAGTCCGCCGGCAAAGTAGCCTTTGTCAAACAATTGATAGGCGGCTGCTGTAAAAAGTGTGTTGATGATAAAGGACGTTAAAGCGCTTTTTTTTTGACCCACATAATAATAGCCGGCACCTGGAAGGATAGCATTTAGCATCTGGGCTTTCTTGACGGATTTAGCCTTACAACAGTATTCAGAAAAAAAAAAGATCATATGATTCATTATCGGAAAGATCGGAGCTTATGGAAATGATGCTTGGCAGATCGCCTTCGTTAAATGCTGTAAAAAGCTTCAAGTTTGTTGCAGTGCCGGCATCGCATTTTTCGATGACTTCTAAAAGTTGCTCGGCCTTCTCCTCTTGTCCGATTTGTCCATAGGCATCATAAAGAAGCAGTAGAAGTTCTCTAAAAGCTGGAAAAGAGGATGAGGTCGCGCTTGTAAGGCTGCTTGATTCAAAGGCTTCGACAGCATCTTGATATTTTTGACCAAGATAATAGCATTCCACGATGCCATACTCGATTTGCGAAAGACGCAGATGATTTCTTGGGATAAGAATTTTTGCGCGTTTATAAGCTGTGATGGCACGATAGAGATCAAGTTCACGTCCAAACGCTTCTGCGATGCGCAGCTCCTTTCCCCACTCATTGGCAAATTCCTGAGGGGAAAGAGGTGCAAACGCTGAAGGCAGTGGTTCAATGAGGCGTTGCGGAGGACAAAAGGTGATGCAGGGCTCTAAAAGGCAGCTTTTAGGGTGGCAGCCCGCCAAGAGCAGGCATCCCAACAGACACCCTAATAGGGCATGACTTTTATGCTTACCTGCCGCCACAGCCAGCGCCACAAGGAGGATCATCACAGTAGGATTCGTCATCTGTATGATCCGTAGCTCTGACATTGAGGAAATCGAGGGCTTCATCTGTTTCATACTTCCAGCTCTTTTGCATACGGCATCTGGTGCGGAAAACATCTTGCTGATGTTTTGTCAGGCGATCGATCTCTTCTTGAGTATCAATAATTTCTGGACGGATAAAAATCATTAGGTTGAGTCTATTATCCGTATTCTTTTTGTTGCTAAAGGCCGCTCCGAGAATGGGTATGCCCCCTAAGCAGGGTAGCTGCTGTCTGAGCCGCTCATTTTGGTCTTGAATCATGCCGCTAATGACTAAAAAGCATTTATTTGGAATATGAACTTTTGTGGTTGTCGAGTTTTTTTGTGTTGTCGGACCAATATTTTGAGCTGGGATGCCTGCTGCAAAGTTAGTTGTTTCGATAACGCTGAATTCTTGCAGGATATCCATGGTAACAAGGCCGTTAGAGCCAATTTGCGGCGTTACCCTTAGGCGCGTTCCTACATCGCGGAAGTCAAAGTTGCTGGTGATGATCGTTCCAAAATCGTTTGCAATCGATTGAGTTTGGAATGGGGTGTTGATGCCGACAAAGATCTCAGCCGGGGCATTGTCTTCAGTAAGAATTTTTGGAGTTAAAAGGATTTTGACGCGGTCTTTATCATGCAATGCACTCACAAGAGCGGCAATGGTGCTAAATTGAGTACCACCATGGGTTAAGTGTCTACCGATGATGCCCAAATTAAATTCGGGTATGCGCGCTAAAAGCGAAGCGTCGGGAAGGCCAGTAACTATACTTGCGGTATCTTGAGCTGATGCTAAACTATTGCCTCCTGTCAAGAAAGCCTGCGCTCCAGCAGTTTCGCCCCCGCCAAAGCGAGTTCCCCAATTGACGCCGAATTGCAGCGATTCCGTAATCGTCGTCTGAAGGATCAACATTTCGATGAAAACTTGACGCAAAGGAGTGTCGACTTCTTCCATCAGTTCTTTTATTTTGCCAAGGGCGTCAGGGGTTCCTGTTAAAATTAGGGAATTGGAAGACTCAATCCATTGGATGCTATTAATGGCAGCAATGAGATCGAGATTTGCCGTTCCTGCAGCCTGCATGCTTTCAGCTATTCTTCTAAGTGCCTCTTCGATCTGATCGCCGCGGCGAAAGAGGAGTTTGTAGATGTAAAATTGGGTTCTTTCGATGTGGCCTATTGGCAGTTCTCCAGATGGTGTCAGCGTTCTTGTCAAGCGCTCAGGCGAGAGGGTATTTCCTGGAGCTAATTGGAAGACCCAGATGCCTTGCGAGTCCAAAGTCCACGATCCTTGAGGATTTTCTCCGGCTTCTGTTGTTCCTGCAGCTGCTTGTCCACCCTTTGGCTGAAAATACCAGTTACCCTGTGAATCTAAGGTCCAGACACCATCAGGAGGTGCTGTTTTACCCCTCTCTTGGCTGCTAGGACGGAAGATCCAATTGCCCTGAGGGCTAAGTTCCCACTGTCCAGGTCCTGCTGCAGCGCCTTCAGCACCACCAGGGCCCCCTGCACCTGCTGCACCACCTGCACCTGCCGCACCTCCGGGAAATCCTTGATTAGGATTGTACTTGAGGTCTTTAAGATTATAAATTCGCGTGGTGCCTTGATTTTGATCTAAGTGTTGTAGGATAGAAAGGGTTTTCTCTACTAAGAATGGGGTAGAAACGATAAAAACGCTGTTAGAAGGGTTATGGGGAACCAAGGTGATAATCTGGTCCTGCGAGATTGGCTGCATGATCTTTATAGCCATCTGGATCAGCGTATCCATAAAAGTATTTCGTACGACGTATTGTCCGATGACTAATCCGCTTTCAGGGGAGTCTAGGCTTTTCAACAATTTATTGATTTGAGCTACATTTGCAGAAAGATCAGTTACGATGATCTGATGAGTGCTTACTAATACTTCTACGATGCCGCTTTCGGAAACGAGGGGTTTTAAGACCACAGCAGCTTGAGTGGGATCTAATGTATTCAATCGGAATACTTGAGTGACAATTTCGGCCTGAGAGGGCCTGGGCGTTGGTTGATCTTGAGGAACTACGGTAGAGATGCCGCTGACCTTTGAGTTTTTGTGAATAATAAGATTATTCCCTTGTTCCATGAGAGTAAGATCATGAATGCGCAGTTCTTGCAAGAGGGCTGTCATCACATTGTCAATGGAAGTAGGCTCTTCAGAAACTATTGTGACATTAAATTGGAGATCGCCTTCATCGAAGACGAAGTTTTTATTTGAAATTCTGCTGATGAAGCGAAGATATTCAATGATGCTTACATTATTGAAGTTGATTAGAATATTTCTTTCAGGCTGAGAGGTATCCGCTTGAGCCAATTTTTCTGGACTACCGTTAGGAGATTGGCTTGGCTGTCCTTGTTGGTCGGTATTATTCGCAGGTGGCTGTGCAGGAGTCGTTGTATTTTGCGATACGGGAGTTTGCTGGGAAGTTGAGGTGGCGCCGGGTGCATTCTGAGGCGACGATGGCGTTATAACTGTTGGAGATGGAGCGGCGGGGGCATTTGTTTGAGCTTGCGTTTGAGGCGCTGGAGAGGTCGCTGTAGAAGGAATTTGAAAGAAAAAAGGTTGGATTTTGCCGGCATCATCACTTAAAGAATTCCATTCAATTTGTTCCACTTCATTTTTTTCTTGGGCGGCTTGATTTGCAGAGGAGGATTCGGTTGAATTTGGCAAAGAGCTGCTTCTTGAGGAGGTAGAAGGGGAAGAGTTCTGATTGGCCCTTTCGAGCTGAGCTCCTTGTAAAGTTAGAGGAGTTAGCCCTGATAAGCACGATGATGTTGCTAGAACTAATCTGCAAAGACGCTTAGATAAAATTCGTTTCATGAGTCACATGCCAACCATTCAAGTAAAATTATTCAAAGCTCAATCCTAATACTACAAAGAAGGAATTATCGTCCAAAAAAATATTTTAATTCCACAATTGCGACAAAAAACGAGAAATTTAAGAGAGTCCATACTTCATTTTTTTGCGCTAAAGAGAATAGTTATTCCAGAGCCAGCATTTAATTTCCAGAGGAAAGTTATGTCTTCAGACTTGTAATTGATTTTAAAGAGAATATTTGAATAGATAGTGGTGTTTAAGAAATTGATAGAGTTTACACCCATGGGACCTTCGTTTGAGATTGATACTTTAGCTTTCGCAATGGCAGCACTGTTGTGTGTATTGTGCTTCTTTTTGGCAAAATGGATAAAAACAACGCCGCCTCATTTGCTCTTCTCAGATCTCAATAGCCTTAAGCTTCAGGAAAAAAGGGGACGAGCATTATGGGCTCGGTTGCCTCATTGGCTTTTAAGAGGTGCTATTGCCTTTTTTCTTTTTGCGTTTATTGACCCTCATTTTTTTATGGAAAAAAGTGAGGAAATAAACCGCGGCCGGTCTGCACCTTTAAAAAGTCCTTCTGAGGGTATAGCAATCTATCTTGCATTGGATCAATCGGGATCGATGCAGGAAAAAGTGACCGCAAGCACCGGAGAAGGCCAACGAATGTCGATTTCCAAAATTGACTTACTTAAAGACGTCACCAAGAAATTTGTCGAGGGAGACCCAAAAAGTGAACTCACCGGCCGTCCTAATGACCTCATTGGCATGGTCGCGTTTGCCAGGGTGCCCAAAGTTTTAGCTCCATTGACTCTTGATCATCAATTTATATTAGATCAATTAGCGCAATTTGATGTTGTGAAAGATAAAGATGAAGATGGGACTGCTATTGGTTATGCGATTTTTAAAACTGCTAGCATCGTTGCTGCGACAAAGCATTATGCTCAGGTTCTTCGATCAGCTGGAAAGCCGGCTTATGCGATTAAGAGTGCAGTAATCATTTTAGTGACGGATGGTTTTCAAGATCCTAATGGATTGGATCAAGGAAATCGCTTGCGTACGATGGCTATGCGAGAAGCTGCAGAATATGCAAAAAGTCAAGGGATTCGCGTGTATATTGTTAATGTAGAACCAAAGATAGCATCGGAGGAATTCTCGGCTCAGAGGCATCTGATGCAACAAGTAGCAGAGCTGACGGAAGGTAAATTTTATTTGATGACAGCGTCGGCAAATTTAAGTCAAATCTATGCAGAAATTGATCGTTTGGAAAAAAGCCGCTTTCCTCAAGAGGTAATCGAGTCTTCGCGGCACAGCAAGGACCAGCAGCCAAGCCTTTATCATCGCGTTTCGCTTTATCCATATTTTATTGGGTTAGGGATGGCCTGTCTTTTAATTGCTGTGATTCTTCAAACAACGTGGTTGAGGAAGATTCCATGATTCCCCAAGATCTACATTATAACTTTTCAGAAGCCTCTTACCTTGGACTCTGTGTATTAGTTTTTATTTTGTTATTTTGGAATCTCTTTCGATATCGGGATCAACTTTTAAAAGGTTGGGAAGAGGCGAAAATGGTATTCCCAAGGTCATCGGCGACATTTTGGATCAAGGTTGTGTGTTTAAGTGCCGCTTGGATAGTATTGACGATGGCTTTGATGCAGCCAAAAGGCAATGGACACTATCCAGAGGAGGCAGTTCCAAAAGAGAGAATGGGACAAGTTCATAATAAAGTGCAGCGGAAAGCCCATGAGATCATTTTTTTGATCGATGCTTCGGCATCCATGAATATTGTAGACACTCGATTGGAAAAGACCCGCCTGGAATATGCAAAAGAGATTGCAGACAGCATTGTGAGCCAGCTTGAAGGCGCAACAGCTGCGCTATATGTCTTTACTTCTGTTTTAGATGAAATAGTTCCGCCAACAAGTGACTATCTATTTTTGCGGATGATGCTAGCGCAGATTTCAATCAATGAAGGCGGCAACGAAGGAACCGATTTTGTAGAGGCGTTGACTGGTATTCGCAAGCACTATTTTATTCCTGATCAAAAATTAAAAACTTTGATTATCTTCTCTGATGGAGGGGATACTTATTTAGAAACTCTACAAGGACAAGAAAGGCAAAAGGAAATCGATGCTATCGCTAATTTAGTGAGTGATGCAGCCTCTGTTCACATGCGAGTTTACACAATTGGATTGGGTTCAAAACAAGGCGGAGATATTCCCGGAATCGTTTTTGAAGGCAAGCGTGTACATTCTGATCTAGATGAAGAGTTATTAAAAAAGATCAGTGAAAAAGGGCGTGGCCTATATTATTATGCAAACGATTTGGGCTCAGAAGAGATTGCAAGAGATCTTTTGAAGAACGCAAATCGAGATGAATTGTACGAAGAAAATCTAGCAGATCAACAGGACAATGGCGCCAAAGATTTGATCTATAACCTCTATTTTCAAATCCCTTTAGGAATAGCTTTGGTTTTGCTTGCATTCATTCTTTTATTACCGGAAACCACATCCTTTTGGCGCAGGTGACTATGCTTAGACTAATGTTTATCTTTTGTTTAATTACTGCGTGCGTGCAAAAAGAGCTGGTAGGTTTGCAGCCCCTGAATGATGATAATGATCAAATGCTTCGTGCCAATGCTTTTTTTCAAGCTAAGGACTATCCTCGAGCTCTTGCAATTTACCAACAGTTATTATCTAAAAGCCAACTTCAATGGGAAAAATCCATAATAAAATATGATATAGGATCTGTATTACTTGCTCAGAAAAAGTGGGAAGAGGCTATTATTCAGTTTGAGGAGATTTCTCTCAGCGGCAACCCACCTCCTTTTATGATTCAAGATATTAAAACAAATCTGGCGTTGGCGCGTCTGCATCAGGCGGAAGTCATTTTCAATCAATTGAACAAAGAGAAAGAGCCTTCTTTAGATGTATTCAATCAAACTATTTTTATGATTCGAGAAGCTTTAAAAGAGATCGACGAAGCTAAACAGGCCGAGTGTCAAACTGCTAAGCTGGAAGGATACGCCAGTTGTGAAAATTCCATTCAATTGCAACAAGTTTACCTTTTCGCTAAAGAATTGTTAGCTTCGGTAATGACAAAATATTCTGAAGCGAAGACGTGGGGAATTTTGTGGGAAGATGATGTCTCTCTTATGCTTTCAGCTATCGATGGCATTCTTGCACACATCGATTTTCTAAAAAAATATTCATCTAATGAAATGATTCAGCAAGAGTATGCTGATTTGTTTATTAACAAAACACGGTCATGGCTGGCTTTATGGGAGACCATAGAGTTAGCTGCAACAAAGAATCATTATCAGGAATTGATTCAAGCAAAGAAAAATTATGCAAGCGCCCTAGAAGCCATGGACAAAAAACAATGGGACCTTTCTCATCAATATTTTGAAGCGTCAAAGTCTGTTTTAAATAAGCTATTGGAAAAGATTTTTAGCTCAAATTCCGTCTTAATGGCAGTGAAAGCGCTGCTTAGCCAATACCATTTTGCATTATCTCAAGATCCCTTGGATGAGGAGGAATTACAAGCAATTCAAGTGCAGCAAGACCATGTTATTGAGCTGATTCATTCAAAAAAGGAGGAGTTAACCCAATATTTTTATTTCTGGGAGGAAGCTAAACGAAGCTTGAAAGAAGGGATTGAATTTTTGAAACAAAGCAATCTTTTTGCAGCGCGCCTTATGCTTGAAGAAGCCTTCTACCAAGTAAAGAGTTTTTTGCAAAAAGTTTCGCCTTCAAAAGATGTTCCACCCATAGCGATTTTAAAAGAGGCAATTGAAGACCAAACCCATGCTGCAAAACTTTATCAATTAGGAAAAAGGCTGGAACAGGGCTTAAATATGAATGCCTTGTTGTCAAATGCGCAAAAGCATACTGTTGAAACATCAGAGCCTTTTCTTAAGAGTGTTTTTGCTTTGCAGATACAAGAATTTGCAAGTGACTCCACAAGTTGTCAATGCAAACCTTGGGATGAAGCGCTTCCTTTATTTAATGAAGGTTACCAGCTGGCAGTGCAGGTGCTCGATGTGTCCGGTTTTGAGGCGATTACTCTACAACAAAAAGTTCTTGAATTATGGAAAAAGGCATTGCAACGGCTGGAACAGGCCTCCAAAGAAAATACATCACAACAACAAATGAAAAAAAATGAAAGCCCAACGATTTCTTCGGCAAAGGATCTTCCAAAGGCATCTTCTGATCAGGGGCTTGAGCTTTTGCGTGAAATGTATCAACAAGATCAAAGAAAAAATGTGGAAAAGAACCCGGTTAAAAAAGGTTTAAGGCCATGGTGATACTCCATGTTATTTGGATGGTGTGCTTTGGTTTTTTCTTGGGACACACGGCTCTTGCAGAAGAAGTGAAAGTATCTTCGCAAATAGATCAATACCACATCTCCCCCAACCATCCGATTAAGGGGACGGTGATGATTACCCATGATGAAAAACTTAAAGTTGATCCGACAAGTTTTCAGCTTCAAGGAAAGCCTCTTAGTGTGGATTTTATTAACGATACAAAGATTGCTCCTAGCTCTCCTACGACTGTATCAATCTATCACTTTGAGATTGAAGCTCAGCCTGCAGGGTTGCGTGTGCTGCCAGAAATTAGTGTCAAAGTAGGGGATCAAACCTACAAATCGGCACCTTCAACTTACGAAGTCTCTGCTGCAAATAGTCCAGAGCCTTCCAATAGCAACCAACAGTCTCCCATCAATCAACCTACCCAAACCCAAAATCCTTCTTCCGCCCCTGTTTTAAAATTAGAAGCTTCCTACGAAGGACCGACTCCCTTATTTCCAGGTCAGCGCGGCAAATTGATCTATCGCTATGCTTATAGCGGCGATATCGAATTGAGCAAAGAAAACCTGCCTTTATTCGAGGCCAAGGGTTTATTAAAAATAGGAGAGCAGCAAGTTAAGGATTATCAGGTGGGGAATCTAAACATTGAAGAAATTACCCAAGTTGTGCAAGGCGATGCCCCGGGTGAGTATAAATATGGTCCTTCCTCCATTGAAGGACGTGCCTATCAAGAAGATTATTTAGGAGGGCGCAACTATTCCAAGACAAAGCTTACAGCAGAAGCTCCTATTGTCACCGTTATCGTAAAACCCTTTGCGGAGGCAAATAAGCCGGCTTCATTTAATGGAGCCATTGGAAAATTTACTTTTCAGGTTTCTTCGCAGTCGCCAAGTCAAGTCATTGTTGGCGACAAAGTTGTGTTATCAATAGCGATTTCAAGCGATGACATCGGAGCCCTGGAAAACGTATCTCTTCCGGATCTTTGCTGTCAGCCGGGTTTTAGCGGCATGTTTCGCTTAGGTGATTTACCTCCTGCCGGAGTCATCAGGGACAGCACCAAATCCTTTACGGTGGAAATGCGCCCGCTTAGCACTGCCATTAAAGAAATACCAAGCATTGAGTTTTCTTTTTTTAACCCGGAAACTCAGCAATATACCGTATTACACAGCAAGCCGATCCCTCTTGCGGTTGTTCCAATGAAAAAGCAAGCCGGAGAAGAGGAAAAAAAGAGCGATGAGACTGATAAAAAAATTGTGCCTTGGCCGGAGATACCTACAAAACCTCCTGCAATAGAGATAGAAAGCAATTTTATTTTAAACGTAGCAGACTTATATAATCTTTATTTCGGAACTTGGTGGGTGTTGCTTCTTATTCCCTTTGGAGTTGGAATTTTGTGGTTTCAAGAGCATTTGCGAATTCACCTCTTACAGCAAAAAAAAATGGTCAAAATTAAGAAAAGCGCAGATTTTTTTGCTGAAGCATTTTTGGAAGAACATTCAAAGGACTATTATCATGTGCTTGCGCATGCTCTTATCTTGCGTCTTTATGAACATGGCATTGTCCCTTCTTCCGATGTAGATGCTGAAATGCTGCCCAAAGAGGGCATTGCAGGAGAGGTGCGCGCTTTCCTACTCAAAATTGAGGAACAGCGCTTTGCCGGAGGTGTCGACCTCTCTAAAGGACAAATAGCCAGTGAGGCCGATCGATTATTCAAAAAAATTGGAAAATCATAGAGGATGCTTGTGAAAGATTCTGCAAAGATGCGCTTGTTATTATGGGGATTGTTGGTTATCGCAGCCCTCTCAGCTCTTTTTGTTTCCAAATTTTATAATGCAGAAAAGAAAGAGCTTACTGATGCCGACTCAAGCTATATCGAGGGAGAAAAAGCCACAACTCTTGCCAAGCGTCAAGAAAAGTTTAATCAGGCGCTTTCTTTGTATATGAATCTTGAAGAAGAATATGCTCCTACCCATGGCGATGGAAAACTCTATTATAATATCGGCAATACCTATTTTCAATTACAGGAATATCCCAGAGCATTGCTCTACCATCCCGAA